>NZ_CP030864.1:0-300000 GCF_003325375.1 Streptomyces globosus
GCGGGGCCGGCGCCTGGCGCTCCTGCAGACCGCGCTCCTGGAGCACGCCGCGGCGTACAACCTGCGCACCGTCCTGACCTTCCACCAAAAGGTCGAGGAAGCCGCCGCGTTCGCCGCGAAGCTGCCCGAGACGGCGGCCGAGCTCTACGTCACCGACGCCTCCGACGCCGATCTGGCGGCCGCGGAGAAGCTGCCGAAGTCGTCGATCGACGCGGAGTTCTACGAGCTGGAGGCCGGGCGCCACGTTCCGCCGGACCGGGTGTGGTCGGCGTGGCTGTGCGGGGACCACCTCGTCACCGAGCGGCGCGAGGTCCTGCGCCAGTTCGCAGGCGGCATCGACGCCCACAACCGGCGCGTACACAGGGCGTTCCTCGCCTCCGTACGCGTCCTCGGCGAAGGCGTCGACATCACCGGCGAACGCGGCGTCGAAGCCATCTGCTTCGCCGACACCCGCGGCTCCCAGGTAGAGATCGTCCAGAACATCGGCCGCGCACTCCGGCTCAACAAGGACGGCTCCACGAAGATCGCCCGCATCATCGTGCCGGTCTTCCTGGAGCCCGGCGAGGACCCCAAAGACATGGTCGCCAGCGCCAGCTTCCGCCCCCTTGTAGCGGTCCTCCAGGGCCTGCGCTCGCATGACGACCGTCTGGTCGAGCAGCTCGCCTCCCGCGCCCTCACCAGCGGCAAGCGCAAGATCCACGTCCGGCGCGACGAGGGCGGCCAGATCGTCGGCACCGGCACCGAGGGCGAGGACCAGGAGGACAGCGCCGACGCCGCGGCCGAGTCGGCGCTGCTCCACTTCTCCAGCCCGCGCGACGCCGCCACCATCGCCGCGTTCCTGCGCACCCGCGTCTACCGGCCCGAATCCCTGGTGTGGCTGGAGGGCTACCAGGCCCTGATCCGCTGGCGGGCCGAGAACGGAATCACCGGCCTGTACGCCGTCCCGTACGACACCGAGACCGAGGTCGGCGTCACCAAGAACTTCCCCCTCGGGCGGTGGGTGCACCAGCAGCGCAAAGCCCTGCGCGCCGGGGAGCTGGAGGACCGGCGCAAGGAGCTGCTGGACGCGCCAGAGGCCGGGATGGTGTGGGAACCGGGCGAGGAAGCCTGGGAGGCCAAACTCGCTGCGCTCCGCTCCTACCGGCGGGCCACCGGACACCTCGCACCCCGCCAGGACGCCATATGGGGCGAAGACGACGAAATGGTGCCCATCGGGCAGCACATGGCCAACCTCCGCCGCAAAGGCGCGAAGAACGGCCTGGGCAAAGACCCGGACCGAGCCGCCGAGCGCGCGGCGCAACTGACCGCGATCGACGAGGACTGGGACTGCCCATGGCCGCTGGACTGGCAGCGCCACTACCGGATCCTGGCCAACCTGGTCGACGCCGACGGCGTCCTGCCCCACATCGCGCCGGGCGTCGTCTTCGACGGCGACGACATCGGCCGATGGCTCCAGCAGCAAAAGCAATCGGCCAACTGGGTGCGGCTGTTGCCCGAGCAGCAGGAACGGCTGACCGCGCTGGGCGTACAACCCGACCAGAAGCCGTCTCCCGCCCCCGCGGCCAGTCGCGGAGCGAAAGGGCCGAGCAAGGCACAGCAAGCGTTCCAGCGGGGCCTGGAAGCCCTCACACAGTGGGTAGAACGGGAAGGCACCCACCGGCCCGTCCCCAGGGCCCACGAAGAGGAGATCGCGGTCGAGGGCGAGACAGAGCCGATCGTCGTAAAGCTGGGCGTGTGGATCTCCAACACCAAGAGCCGACGCGACAAGCTCACCACCGACCAACTCGCCGCACTCGCGAAACTGGGCGTCGACTGGGCGTAATACCCGCGCAGAAGAACGCGAAAGCCACCCGCGGCGAACCCGCCACCGTGCACGACCTCCCCGCCAAGCAGAAGACCAGCAGCACCGCGCAAGACGGGACGCCAAGAAGACGGCCGCGACGAGGAGCCCGCGCCGCAGCGCGTGAGCCGCCCACCGCCACCGGGCCGCCTTCGCCGTCTCCTGCATCGCGGTCACCGCCTCCGCGGCGCTCGCCCTGGCCCTGACGGCACGCGAAAGCAACCAGTCTGGCGCCCCGCCCGGCCCGAGCGGCGCCCCAGCCCCGATGTGATCAGACCGTGCCCTGATCAGCCCTGGTCAGGCGTATGACATGTCCGTTCCGATCGGTACGCTGGGCGGGCTTTCGAACTCGTTCAATCAGCAACAGAATTGGGGGGCCGGTGCGCAGTCGCCGACTCGTTGTCTCAGCTGCCGCTCTCGCGGTCGGCGTCGGTCTCATACCGGGCGCGGCGCAGGCCGCCGGTCCTGCGGCGCCTGGGGTTTCCGCACCGCCCCCCGAGTCCGCTCCTGACGAGGCGGCGGCCGCCGAGTCCGGAACCTTCCGCAGTCCGGGCGAGAACACGGTCCGTACGGTCCTGCCTTCCAGCGCGGCGGAGGGCGGCTCGACACAGGCCTCCGCCGACGCTTCGAACCTCGAACTCCTTATGTGGGGCGATGCCAGGACCGCCCGCAGCATCTCCTTCGGCGTCAACCTCTACCAAGGGGCGCCCGTCCCCCACGAGGTCACCATCGCCTGGGGCGACGGCACGACGCACACGGCCACCGTCACCGGCGGTCAGATCCTGTACGACGTCAGGCACACCTACCCCCGGCCCGGCGACTACACCGTCACCGTGACGGCCACGGACACCGTGAACAACGTCCAGGCGGTCAACCGGCTCCCGTTCACGACGCCGGGTTCCTTCTTCGCTCCGCACGCTCCCACCCGGCTGCTCGACACCCGGGCCGGTATCGGCGCGGCCCGGTCGAAGGTCGGGGCGTACACGCCGGTCCGGCTGAAGATCGCGGGCAACGCGAAGGTCCCGGCCGGCGTCACCGCGGTCGTCCTCAACGTCACGGCGACCAATGCCACCGCCGGAGGGCACGTCAGTGTCTACCCCTCGGGCAGGGACAGGCCGAAGACCTCGAACGTGAACTACACCGCCGGGCAGACCATCCCGAACCAGGTGATCGTACCCGTCGGCAAGGACGGGTACATCGAGCTGTACAACGGCGGCTGGAACGCCGTGGACCTGATCGCGGACGTGACCGGCTACTTCGACCGTGCGGCCGCCGACGGCTACACCTCGCTGAACCCGGTCCGCTTCGTCGACACCCGCGAAGGCCTCGGCGCGGCGCGCGGGCAGGTCGCCGGACAGGACACCTTCGGGGTCCAGATCACCGGCCGCAGCGGTATCCCTGCCGGCGCGACTGCTGTGGCGCTCAACGTGACTGTCACCAACCCCCGGGAGACGGGCCACCTGACGGTTTTCCCGAGCGGCCAGGCGGCCCCGTCCACCTCCAGCCTGAACTTCACTGCCGGACAGACTGTCGCCAACTCGGTCATCGTCCCCGTCGGCGCCGACGGAAAGATCAACGTCCGCAACGGGGCCTGGGCCGGGACCGACGTGATTATCGACGTCGTCGGCTACTACGGTGCCGGCAGCAAGGCTGCCTTCGCCACGTGGCGGCTCGGCCTCCCGGCGGAAGGCGGCCCGTTCCGTCACATTGACACCAGGGGCCTGCCTCCCAACACCTGGCCCTGTTTCGCCGGCGGTTACTACGCCCTGCACCTGAATTCGGGGAACCGCTACGACCTCCCCATCGAGGCCTACGTCACGAACGTCACCGTCGCCAGCACGACCGGAGCGGGACACCTCTCCGTCGCTCCCGACCCGAACTCGGCCCACGCGTACCAGTACGGGTACGCGGTCAAGCCGCCTCGCCCCACCACCTCCGCGCTGAACTGGACGGCGGGCAAGGACGTCTCCAACCTGGTCCAGGCCAAGACCGGCCCCTACGGCGTCATCGACCTCTGGAACCAGAGCAGCCGGGAGGTCCACTACATCGTCGACTGGTTCGGCGAGTACGACGCCTACTGATCTGCGGGCGGCGGCCGCAGGGGCCGCCGCACCTGACTGCTTTCGATCAGCTCCCGGTCCGCGTCGTCCAGGAAGACGAACCGCTCCAGCTCCGTACGGGACGGCGCCCCACGGAACGCCGCATACGCGGCAGCCTGCTCATCCGTCAAAGACTCGATCGGCACCCCGGACCTCCAGCCAATCGATCAACACGACTGCCGGGCCCCGGTGCCGACCGGGGCTTCTACAACAACAACCGGATCATCGACGGACTCGAGGACGGGTTCATCGTGAAGATCACCTGATGCACACGCGGCGGGGCGGGTCCGCCCACGCGGGCCCGCCCCGCCGCTCAGCCCGCCTTCGGCCAGAAATCGATCCTGTACCGCTTCACCCCGTGCGCCGTACCCTCCGACCGGGTCACCCTCTCGACCTCAGCCCTCCCCGCACAGCACACCCGTACCCGCCACACCCAGGGGCGGCCCAGCCGGATCAAGTCCCCAGAGCAACCCGTACCCCACACCGCCACATCGCCGGTGACCGACTCATAGTCGATCTTCCGCCTTCTCCTCCCAGCCACCATGCCCCTCCTCGGCCTCGGGCCGGCCATCCCAGACGGGTCTGTCAATCGAACGGTGTAACGGGGGTGGTTGGGGTTAGTGACGGACTGCGGAAAGCCAGCCGTCGAAGGTGATGTCGAAGGCGTTCAGAGCGGTCTTCCAGCGCATGGTCCAGCGGGCCTGGCCCTTCCCGGTGGGGTCGAGCGACATGATCGCCATGTAGACGCACTTCAGGGCGGCGGTCTCGTTCGGGAAGTGCCCGCGGGCCTTGACCGCCCGTCGGATGCGGGCGTTCACGGACTCGATCGCGTTCGTGGTGCAGACGATGCGGCGGATCTCGGTGTCAAAGCGGAGGAACGGGGTGAACTCCTCCCAGGAGTTCACCCACAGGCGCACGATCGCCGGATACTTGCGGCCCCAGGCGTCGGCGAACTCGGCGAACCGCTCCAGTGCGGCTTCCTCGGTCGCCGCCGTGTAGACGGGCTTGAGGAGCTTGGCGATCTTGTCCCAGTCCTGGCGGGCCGCATAGCGGAAGGAGTTCCGCAGCAGGTGGACCACGCAGGTCTGCACGATCGTCCTCGGCCAGACGGTCTCGACCGCGTCGGGCAGGCCCTTCAGGCCGTCGCAGACGAGCATGAGGACATCGTTCACGCCGTGGTTCTTGATCTCGGTGAGGATGTGCATCCAGCGCTTGGCGCCCTCGCCGCCGTCGCCGGCCCACAGCCCCAGGATGTCGCGGCGGCCTTCGACGGTGACGGCCAGGGCGACGCAGACAGGCCGGTTGGCGACGGCTCCGTCACGGATCTTCACGTGGACCGCATCGATCAACACCACCGGATAGACGCCGTCCAGGGGCCGGCTCTGCCATTCGGCCATGCCGTCCATGACCTTGTCGGTGATCGTGGAGATCGTCTGGCGGGAGACCTCGGCGCCATAGACCTCCGCGAGGTGGGCCTGGACCTCGCCCGTGGTCAGGCCCTTCGCGGACAGCGATATGACCATCTCGTCCACGCCCGTCAGGCGCTTCTGCCGCTTCTTGACGATCTTCGGCTCGAACGATCCGCCGCGATCGCGGAGCACGGATATCTCCACCGGCCCGACCTCGGTCAGGACGGTCTTCGCGCGGGTGCCGTTGCGGGAGTTGCCGCCGTTCTTCCCCGCCGGGTCGTGCTTGTCATAGCCGAGATGGTCGGTGATCCCACCCTCCAGAGCAGACTCCAGCAGCCGCTTCGTCAACTACTGCAGCAGCCCGCCCTCACCGGTCAACTGCACGCCCTCGGCCTGAGCCCGGGACACCAGCTCATCAATCAGCCGGCCGTCCACCGCCCTGGCCCGCTGCCGCGCAGCCGCCTCGACGGCCTCGATCACGTTCTCACTGGCCATCGGTGCACCTTCCTTGATCGGGAGTTACACCGAACGATTTACAGTCCCGCCGGAGGTGGCCGGCGCCGCCGTGCACGGGCCGGTGACGGCGGTAGACGTCCATCGGCGGGCGCCTGCGCTTGTTGTACGCGGCTAGCGGGTCGTCGGCGTTCACGCGCGGAACGGCGCGGTACGGCTGGTTCGGGGGGCCGGGTCGGCGGTGCTTGCCCATGTGCTCGCTTCGGCGGTCAGACCCAGGTGTAGTTCGCGTCGGTGACGGCGTCCAGGGCGGCGTTGGCGACGGCGGCACGGGGGCCGGCGAGGGCGGCGAGGGCGGAGCCGATGGGCGGGAAGATCGGCAGTTCGGCAGTCTTGCGGTAGTCGATCCACTCGATCACGCCGACTTCGTGGCTGCCGTCGGGCAGCTCGTCCAGCTCCTGCTCGGCGAGCGTCGCGCGGACGTCGGGGCTGATGTGGAAGCGGTAGATCAGGTGGAGCTTGCGCGGGGGCGGAGTCGGGCCGGGCCGGGTGACGCACTGGTCGACGACCCACAGCAGGTCTCCGCCTTCGGCGAGCGCCGTGTCCAGGCCGAGTTCCTCGGCGAGTTCACGGGCGAGGGCAACGTCGAGGTCTTCGCCGTCCTCGACGTTGCCGCCGGGCGGGGTGTAGTGGGTGGAGTCGGCGCGGTCGCGGCGGATGAGGGCGACGTCGTCGCCGCAGAACACCAGCGCCCCGGTCCGGATCTTGATCCGGGAGAACGGGGCGGGTGTGGCAGGGGTGTTCGTCATGGCGGCCAGTATCTCGGCCAGCGCCAGGTACCGGGTGGGCTTCGCCCCGACTTCACCCACCCCGCGCCCGGGGCCTTAAGTCCGCGTGCCGACGGTCAGGAGAGAGCGGGGAGGCCCGGCAGAGCGAATGCCTCGCGCCCCTGACTCATGCTGGTGTGCTCGATCCAGCCGACCGGCAGACGCAGAACGTGACGGCGCAGCTGGCAGCCGGTGGCGCGCATCACCGGGGAGAGGGGGCACGGGTCGAGCTCCTCCACCAGCAGGCTCAGCGCGGTGGTGGTCGGGTTCTTCTTCCCCGCGACCGCGATCGGCAGCCGGCCGGTGGGGGTGAGCGGGACCGGGGTGATCCGCCAGATCGGGCCGCGGACGGTGGACAGGCTGGCCTGGCCGAAGCCGCGTTCCTCGCGCGGGGTCATCGGTTCGCCGTTCGTGGCGGCGAGGCCGCAGAACAGGGCCTCGGCGCGGCCCTGGTTGACGATCTGGCCGGTGTCGATGGTGAAGGTGCGGGAGAAGAACAGGCTCGGCGGGTAGCCGGCGCGCTCCAGCGCGGCCGCGTACGCGGCGACCTGGGGGTGGACCTGTCCGTGCAGGTGCTCGGCCGCGGCAGCGGCCAACCGGCGGCCGCCTCGCGACCAGGCCGGTGACGCCCTCGAAGTCGTCGGCGAGCTTCGCCCACACCTTGGCCCGCTGCTCGGTCGCCTCGATCCGGCGGGCGGTCAAGGCCCGCGGGCACTTCCCGAACGAGACCGCCGCCCTGAAATGCGTCTACATGGCGATCATGTCCCTCGACCCCACCGGGAAGGGCCAGACCCGCTGGACCATGCGCTGGAGGACCGCCCTGAACGCCTTCGACATCACCTTCGACGACCGCCTCTCCGCAACACGTCAGCAACCTCGAACACCCTGGTTACACCGTTCGATTGACAGACCCCTCTTCGGCGGCAAAGACGGGCTGATCCGTGCGGTACGCGACAGAGCCGTCGCCGGGCTCTTCCAGAGCCTGTCGGCGGTACAGACCTCCGCCGACCCCCTGGCCGACCTCTACGCGCTGGCCGCCGCCTACCGCCACTGGGGACGGGACCACACCCACCTGTACACCGTCCTGTTCGGCGGTGTTCAGTCCTTCGAGCCCGGCGGGCAGGTCGGCGAAGCCGACCCCGTCCGCCCCCTTGTCGAAGCGATCGACCGCGCACGGGCGGCATCTCTCCTCGACGGCGAGCCCACACCCATCGCCCTGTCGATCTGGGCCACCCTCCACGGACTCGTCGCCCTCGAACTCGCCGGAGCCCTCGACACCGCCATGGCCGACACCGCATTCCGATCGGCAATCCACGCCACACTGCGCGGATGGACAACTCCCTCGGTATTCCGCGCCCTCCGCCGAACGGAACCCGGCCCCTGAGGAGAGAGCGATGCCCACGGACTCGCCGACCTCGACGGTGACAGCGCGGAGGTGGAGCGTACGGAGCCGACGTCGCGAAAGTCCCCTGTGCTGTGAAAAGCGCGCTCCTCGGCACAGGAGACGCACCCGCCTCCCCGGCGCGCGAGGGCATGACAAGATCGGGGCCATGCCTCTCCGCGTTCCTCGCCTCCGGATCGGCTCGGCCGAGATCTTTGCCCTCGCGGATGCCGAGGGCCCGTTCTTCTCCCCACGTGCCGAGGCATTCCCCGAGGCCACGGCCACACAGTGGGCCGAGGCCGACCGCTACGACCCCGGCGGGGTCGATGCCGAGGGACGGTGGCACCTGCAGTTCCGCGCGTACGCGGTCCGCAGCGACAAGGGTCTTACCGTCGTGGACGCCGGCATCGGCCCGGCGGACAGCCCGGCCAGCTCGTGGGCGCCGGTGCCTGGTTCCCTCCCCGCGTCGCTCGCCGCCGCGGGCATCGACCCGGCCGAAGTCGACACCGTGGTGCTCACGCACCTGCACACCGACCACGTCGGGTGGGCGGTCGTGACCGAGGAGGCCGTCCCGTCCCGGGACGGCGCAGGGGACGGCAACGTCTCGGCGAGCGACCGCCGCCCCTACTTCCCAAACGCCGAGTACCTGCTGCAGCGCGCCGAGTTCGACGCCCTCGACACGCTCAACCCGCAGCTTCGCGAAACCCTCACCGACCCGCTCGCGGCCGCCGGCGGGCTCCGGCTCCTCGACGGGGACACGCCGCTGCGGGCCGGGCATGTCGTCGCCACGCCGGGCCACACGCCCGGACACCAGAGCGTGCTGATCGCCGACGGGCACGAGACGGCGCTCATCACCGGAGACCTCCTGGTGCACGCGCTCCAGCTGCTCCACCCCGACCTCGCCTACGCGCACGAGGCCGACCCCGAGACGGCAAGGCACTCGAGGAAGCGCATGCTCGCACGCGAACCCGCCACCACGCTGCACCTGGCCACGCCCCACCTGACCGAGCCGTTCCTCCCGGCGTGATCGCGGCCTTGCGCGGCCGACCGGGGTCGGCGGGCCACCGCCACGCGGGCTCATCCCCGCCCTGGCCCGCGTTCGGCGCGCGGGCGACCGCTCCGGTCAGCCGGCCCCTTCTCGCGGGCGGGGACGGACCAGGGCGCCAGGGCGCCGTCGGCGAACGGTGCGAGGTCACCGCCCGTCGGGCGGCCAAGCGGGCGCGGCCCGTCCGGCCCCCGGCCCTGCGCCGGCAACCCGCGACGGACCTGCCCAGCAGCCCACCCGGGGCGGCCGCACTGGCGTGGAGAGGTTGCTGCTGGGTGGGATGGCCGGCACGGCGCTGCGAGCTCACCGACCATCCGGCGCGTCCGGCGTCATCGCGGGGACGTACGCGTCCCCAGCCGTCCGGATAAACGAGTGGCCGGCAGCGAGCGTGCCGCGGCAGGATGCTCCGCATGGCCTTGCCCACCCCCGAGCTGCACACCGCCCGCCTGCGGCTGCGGCCGTTCACCGAAGCCGACGCGGCGTCGCTCTACGCGCTGCACAGCAGCGCCGACGTGCTGCGCTATTGGGACTCCCCGCCGTGGACCGAACCAGCCCGCGCCCTGCGCTTCCTCGCGACCTGCCGGACGATCGAGGAGGAAGGCACGGGAGCGCGGGTGGCCGTCGACCGCGTCTCCGACGGCGCGTTTATCGGCTGGTGCGGCCTGACCAGCTGGAACCCGGACTTCCGCAGCGCGTCCCTGGGCTATGTCTTCGATGCTGCCGCGTGGGGCCGCGGCTACGCCACGGAGACAGCGCACGCCGTCCTGCGGTGGGCGTTCGACACCCTGGACCTGAACCGCGTCCAGGCCGAGACCGACACACGCAACATGGCGTCCGCGCGGGTCTTGGAGAAGCTCGGCTTCGTCCGCGAAGGCACCCTCCGCGAGGACTGCGTCGTCAACGGCGACGTCTCCGACTCCTGGGTCTTCGGCCTCCTCCGCCGCGAGTGGCACCCGACCGCCGCGCCTACGGCCAGCCGCCGCTGATACGGGGGGTGCAGCAGCTGTTGATCCGAAACGCTTTGAGTTCAGGCTCCTTGATGGCGTGTGAGTGATCTGGTGGGGGATGCGCGGGCCTGGTCGCCGGACGCGCAGGAGGCCGTGCGGTTGCTGGCGGTGTCCGCGCTGGTGGAGGGCCGGGACCGGGTAGAGGTGGCCGCTCTGTTCAAGCACTGCTGTCGCGCCCGCGAGGCCGTCGCGCGGGCGAGCATCAGGTCCTGTCCGAGGCCGGGCTGCCGCCGTCCGGCAGGCCGTCCTCGACCACATCCCCTGTGACCTGGGGCTTTCGGGTCAGCTGTGGAAACGCAGGCAGACAGGCGAGCTGATCTTCAAGGTGTACCAGGTCCGGTTCACCGAGCCCGGCGTGGGCAAGTACCTCAAGCGCGGGGGCTGACCTTCCAGCGTCCGGACAAGCGGGCGGTCGAGCAGGATCCGGAGGCGGTCCGGGTCTGGCACGAGGAGACCTGGCCGGCGATCCGGGCCAGGGCGAGGGCGGAGAACGCCGAGGTTCTCTTCGGCGACCAGGTCGGGGTCCGTTCGGACCAGGTCACCGGCAGCACCTGGGGTGTCGAGGGCGTCACTCCCCTCGTGCGCCGCACTGGGAACCGGTTCTCCGTGAACGCGATGTCCGCGATCAGCACGAAGGGCCGGATGCATTTCATGGTCTTCGCCGAGTCGTTCGACGCAAAGGTCATGTGCCGCTTCCTGGACCGGCTCGTCGGGCACCTCGACCGCAAGGTCCACCTGGTCGTCGACCGGCACCCGGCCCACCGCTCGAAAGCCGTCCGGGCCAGGCTCGTCGACCACGCCGACGAGACCGAGCTGCACTTCCTGCCGTCGTACTCACCCGAGCTGAACCCCGACGAGCGCGTCAACGCCGACCTCTTGCGCAGCCTGCCGCACACCCATCGAGCCAGGAACCAAGCCGAACTCGCCGCCGAAACACGCCGGTTCTTCCACCGCCGGCAACGCCATCCCCACCTCGTGCGCGGATACTTCGGCGGCCAGCATGTCCGCTGCATCCCCGACGAGTGAACCCCACGGGTTTCTGATCAACAGGCGCCCCTGAAGTGCGGGCCGGAATCCGGTCGCGCGCGGTCCGGATTCCGGCTGCAGGGGCCGGGAGCGGATTCCGTGTCTGTACGCCGCCCCTGGCGCGGGCTGCCCGCCGCCGGTCGGGGACCCCGGAATGCGCGAGGGCCGCCACCGCGGGTGGCGGCCCTCGGCCCTCGGCCGGGTCGTCCGATGCCCTGCTGGGCCACGGCGGTCGTCGGCGGACTCGCCGACCCGGGGCCTCGTCACCGCCGCCAGGCCTTTCTCACGTGAAGGCGAGGCCGGCGGTGCCGCCGCAGGCAAGGACGGCCGGGGCGTGCCGGCCCGGTTCGGTACGGGGTATGCCGGGGGCGGAGGTGAAGCGGGCACGGATGCTCACGTCAGCAGCCGCCGTCCACGCTGCAGGCGGCGCCGTGGATCGCGGCCTCTTCCTCTCGTGCGGCGTGGGCGTCGAGGATCGCCTTGCGCAGCCGGGGAACGCTGGGGACGCCCTCGATGCGGGTGTCTCCGACGAGGAGGGTGGGCACGGACTGGATGCGGTGGGCGGCGGCCTCGCGCAGGGCATCCTGGTGGGCGGCGCTGTACGTGCCGTCGTCGAGGGCCTTGCGTAGCGCCTGGCCGTTCAGGCCGATCTCCTCCGCGAGCCGGACGAGGACGTCCGGCTGTCCGAGGTCCTGGTCCTCCTGGAAGAAGGCGCGGAACATGCGGGCGGTGTACTCGGTGCCCCTGCCCTGTTCGGCGGCGTACTGGTAGCCCTCGAACGCGAGCCGCGTGTAGGGCTGCGGGGAGACGGTGGGCAGCGTGATGTCGACGCCCATGCGGCGGGCCATGGGGTACACGGCGCGCTGCCAGATGGCCGGCAGGTACTCGTCCTCCGGGCGCAGGGTGGGGTGCGGGTGGGGCCGCAGCTCGAAGGGCTTCCACTCGATCTCGACATCGATGCCGAGGCCCTCGATCGCCTCTTCCAGGGGCCCTTCCGCCAGCATGCAGAAGGGGCAAACGTAGTCGGACCAGATCCGGATCTTCACCGGGTCGCTCTTGGCCTGGCCGTTCGCTGTGCGGTCGTGTGCCACCGGGGCGTTCCCTGTCTGGTCGCTGGTTGCCTGGCCGCTCACTGCAGTCCGCCCTTCCGGCGTGCCAGGAATTCCTGGAACGGCACTTCGTGACTCTCGACGGGGGCGTGCGTCACCTTGAGCGGCCACGCGGTCGGGTCGGTGGAGAAGATGGTGTACGAGCCGGCGTAGTCGAAGCCGTAGGCGGCTGCGGTCCTGCGGTCGGCGGCGTACACGATGTGCTCGACGTCGAAGTAGAGGGCCGCCATGTAGCACAGCGCGCAGGGCTCGCCCGAGGCGATGAGGGTGGCTCCCGCGACGCCGAACCGGCCGGCCCTGCGCGTCGCCTCGCGCAGGGCGACGACTTCGGCGTGGGCGGTGGGGTCGTTGTCCTCGGCGACGCGGTTGAAGCCGGTGCCCAGGACGTGGCCGTCGCGTACGACGATCCCCGAGAAGGGGATGCCGCCCTCGGCGACGTGCTGTCGGCTGATCCTGACCGCTTCCTCCACGTGGGGGGTGAGCTGGTCGAGTAAGTCAAGAGGCATGGCGGAGTGAGTCCTTGGGAGACGGAGGGGCGGATCGGCGGAGGTACCGCGCGGGCCGCAGGGGGGCGGCCCGTCGTCCTCGCCGAGAGGTGCCCGGGGGTGCTGGATGCGCTCAGACGCCGGCGCTCTGGGCGGCCTGCGGCCGCTCGACGGCTGCCTGCGTGTCGTCCGCACCGCTCGTCTTGTCGGCGAGCTTCAGCCAGACGACGCCCGCGATGATGACGGCGAGCCACACGGACTGGACGAGGTTGAGCTGCTCGTCGAAGAAGACGGGGCCGAGCGCCGCGGCTCCGACGGCTCCGATGCCGGCCCAGACGGCGTAGCCGGTGCCGACGTCGATGGTCTTGAGGGCGACGCTCAGCGCCCACAGGGTCAGCAGGAAGAAGACGACGGCGACCAGGGACCAGGTCAGCTGCGTGAAGCCGTTGCTGCCGCCGACGGAGAGCGCGTAACCGATCTCGAACGTGCCGGCGAGGAGGAGCATGAGCCAGGCGTTGGCCGCGGAGCTGTTGTTCGAGGACATGAGCGGAGGTTCCTTTCGGTAGGGCGTGAAGGCCTGGGAGTGGGAGTGCGCAGGGCGCGCGGGCCCGCGGGGCGCACGGAGCCGAGGAGGGGGAGGCGCGCAGGCCCGAGGTGGGCTTGCCGGTCGGCCGGGTGCGGCCGCGGATCAGGCGGCGCCGCTGAGCTGGAGGCCGACGACCCCGACGATGACGGCCGCGATGCCCAGGGCCTTCTTCCAGTTGAGCTTCTGGCCGAACAGCAGGGCGCCGAGCAGGGTGATGCCGACGCCGGAGACCGAGGTCCACAGGGCGTAGCCGACGCCGACGTTGAACGTCAGCAGGGCACGGCTGAGGAAGTAGGTGCCGAGGGCGCCGCTGACCAGGGTGATCGCGGTCCATTTGCGGTTCTTGAAGCCTTCGGCCTTGCCTGCCGCGAGTGCGACGCCGATCTCGAAGACGACGGCGATGGCGAGGTAGAGCCACTGCATGAGGGAAGCCCCTTCCATTTGGTTGCTTGTGCATGCAAGAAGATGATGACCGACTACCCCCTGAGGCGCAATCGGGGAAACGCCATGAGCTTGCATGCGCATGTACTCTGGTGTCAAACAGGCACTCCCTGAGGACGCACGTATGGCAACTTCACCCCTCGCAGCCCGGCACAACTCCGACCAAGCCGTGTGGAATCGCGTGCTCAGGGTCCACGCGCACGTCGAACGCGAGCTGGCTGCGGCCCTCCAGCGACGGCACGCGATCGGCCTGTCGGAGTTCCGCTCCCTGGAGCACCTGCACCGCTCCGAGACGAGCGAGCTGCGGATGCAGGACCTGGCGGACAAGGTGGGCCTCGGCCAGTCGTCGGTGACGCGGCTGGTGGGCCGGCTGGAGTCGGCGGGCTTCGCCTTCAAGGACCTGTGCCCCTCGGACAAGCGGGGCGTCTACGCGGTCATCACCGACGAGGGCCGCCAACGCTACGAGGCCGCGCGCGCCACCTACGCGGAAACCCTGTCCTCCGCACTGAACACGCTCGCCGCCGACCCCGAGCTCGGCGCGACGGTCCGGGCACTGCGCACGCCCCAGGACTGACGGGCCCCCGCTCCCCGTACCGGACCGCCGCACCGCACAGCGCGCCACGGCACGCTGCGGCGGGCCTTGACGCGGCCACCACCCCCGATATCGCCACAGCACGGCCCCGCGACGCGGTGCAGCCGTCCGGAGCCCGGTGACATTCCGGCTCCGGACCGCCGCACCGCGTCGCAGCCGTTTTCAGGCCCCCCGCGCGTATTCCGCATCGAACTTCATTGCTTGATCAAGCAAAAACGAATGCATTGAGTCACACTCACTTCGCCAAGTAGGTGCTTGACCAAACATGTACTTGCCCGGATACCTTCTTGCTCGACACCGCAAGATTCGAACAGCCGAGCGACCACTGTGGTCGCGGCTGAGCCGACCGCAAGGAATCCGCCGTGCCATCGCCCCGCCTGGCCGAGACCGTCGCCGTCCACGGTCGTCACCGGCCCCACAGCATCGCGCTCCACTTCCGAGACCAGGCCGTCACCTACGGCCGACTGCACGAGCTGACCCAGGATCTGCGCGACCAACTGCACCGCCTCGGTCTCCCGGCAGGCAGCACCGTGTGCGTGCCGGCGCACAAAACGCCGCAGACCATCGCGCTGCTGCTCGCCGTCTTCCACGAGGGACACATCGCCCTGGCCCCCTCCCCCGACCTCGGCAGCGCCGCCCGCGGGCGGATCGCCCGCCAGGCCCGGGTCCGGCACCTGCTGGCCGCCGACGCCGACGGAGTGCTCGACGCGACACCCGTGACGCCCGACGAGGACGAGGCGACGGGATTCGCGACGCCGGACCCGGAGCGGACGCGTCTGCTGCTGACCACGTCCGGCTCGACCGGTACCCCCAAGATCGTGCCGATCGAGGCCGCCGGCTTCGACGCCTTCGCCGACTGGGCCGTCGACGAGTTCGCGCTGACACCGTGCGAGACGGCGCTCTCGTACGCGCCGCTCAACTTCGACCTCGCCCTCCTGGACGTCTGGACGTTCCTGCGCCTCGGCGCGTCCGTGGTGCTGGTCGACAGGGAGCGCGCCACCGACGCCACGCACCTGGCCTCGCTCGCCGCCGGCCACGGACCCACCTTCGTCCAGGGCGTGCCGATGATGTACCGGCTGCTCCTCGAGGGCAGTGCGGGCAACGGCGCGGGCGCCACCTTCGACACCGTGCGCCACGCCGTCTTCACCGGCGACCGGCTCCCGGCCGACCTGCTGGCCCCGATCGCGTCGGCGTTCCCCGGCGCCGCCTTCCACAACATATTCGGCTGCACGGAAACCAACGACTCCTTCATCCACCGCGTCGACCCCACGGCGACCGGGCCGATGCCCATCGGCCTCCCGGTACGCGGCACCGACGCCCTCGTCCTGGACGCCGAGGGGCAGCGGGTGGAGGGGGCGGGCACGGGTGAGCTGCTGGTGGCCACCCCGTTCCAGACCCGCGGCTATCTGCGCGAGGAGCTGAACGAGACCGCGTTCGCCCGCATCGACGGCCGCGACTTCTACCGCACCGGCGACATCGTCTCCCGCGGCGCCGACGGCCTGTACTTCCTCGAGGGCCGCGCGGACTGGCACGTCAAGGTCAGGGGGGTGCGCACGAACCTCCAGGAGGTGGAGAGCGTGCTCGCGTCCCACCCCGACGTCGCCGAGGCCGTCGTCGTACCGCTGCCCGACCCGCAGGCCGGCGTCCGGCTGCACGCCCACGTGACCCGCCGCCCGGGCACCGGACTCACCAGCCTGCGCCTGCGCACCCACTCGGGCCGGCACCTGCCCCGCCACGCCATACCGGCCTCCGTGCACCTCACCGACGCACCACTGCCCCGCACTTCGACGGGGAAACCCGACCGCAATCTCATCAAGCAGAACCGTATGAAGGAGATCGACGCATGAGCACCACGGACATCGCCGGTGAGATCCGCGCCTACGTCGTGGGCCAGTTCCTCGCCGGGGAGGACACCACGGACCTGACCGGGGACTACGACCTGATCGACTCCGGCGTCATCGACAGCCTGGGCTTGGTGCGTCTGCTCTCGCACCTCACGCGGGCCTTCGACATCGCCGTCGACGACATCGAGTTGACGCCGGACAACTTCCGCACCCTCGACTCCATCACCGCCGTGGTCGAGGCGCACGCCCCGGTACGGGCCGCCTGACCTCCGCCGCACCCTCCACAGGTGCAAAGCGCCCGGGCACCCCCGGGCACGACGCGCCGCCACACACCACGGGCGCGACGCACCACGCACGACCTCACCGCCACGCACCCCTCATCGACCGAAGGAGAACCCGGAATGTTCGTTCGCAGCCTTGATGACGTCGCTCCCGTCGAGTGGGGCAACGGCCTGAGCACCCGGCTGCTGACCAAGTCCGACGGCATGGGCTTCGCGGTCTGCGACACGATCGTCCGCCAGGGCACCACCAGCGCCCTGCAGTACCGCAACCACCTGGAGGCCTGCTACTGCGTCGGCGGCTCCGGCGAGGTCGTCGAGACGGACGGCACCCGCCACAAGATCGTGCCCGGCACCATCTACGTCCTCAACGAGCACGACCCGCACTACCTGGTGGCCTCCGACTACGAGGACCTGCACCTCGTGTCGATCTTCAACCCGCCGATCGTCGGCGACGAGAAGCACACCCTCTCCGAGGACGGCTTCTCCCAGTACTGAGCCGCCCAGCCCGGGCCGGCCCGCTTCCCACCCCAGTCGTGGGCCGGCCCGGGCGACGGGCCCCTCACCCGACCACCGCCGACCTAGGACCCGCCTTGACCGACGACCTCTTCCATCTCACCGCCCCGTGGGCCCAGCAGCTGAACGCGGATACCCGCGAGCTGGACGCGGCGGGCGCCTTCCCCCACGACAAGTGGAAGGTCCTGCAGGAGACCGGTCTCCTGCGGACGCACTTCGCCCCGGAGTTCGGCGGCGCCGGCCACGGCGTGACGGCGACCATGCGGGCTCTGGAGGGCCTGGGCTACGTCTGCCACGACGCCGGCCTGTCCTTCTCCGCCTCGACCCAGATCGTCTCCGTGGGAGTGCCGCTGCAGCGCTTCGGCAGCCAGGAGCTGAAGGAACGCCACCTGCCGAGGATCATGTCCGGCGAGGCGATCACCGCGCACGCGATCACGGAGGAGTCCGGCGGCTCGGACGCGATGAACCTCGCCGCGACCGCCCGCCGCGACGGCGACCACTACGTGGTCAGCGGCGGCAAGATGTTCATCACGAACGCCCCCGTCGCCGACCTGTTCCTGCTGTACGTGCGCACCGGCAAGCCGGGCCCCTTCGGCCTGACCACCCTGCTCGTCGAGGCCGCCACGCCCGGTCTGACGGCGGGCCCGGCGATGGACAAGATCGGCCTGCGCACCAGCCCGGTCGGCACGCTCTCCTTCGACGAGCTGCGCGTCCCCGTCAGTCAGCGGGTCGGGCAGGAGGGCACCGGCTTCCTCATCCTGGACCACGTGATGAAGCGGGAGGTCCTCTTCGGCTTCTCCATCACGCTGGGCGAGATGACGCGGCGCCTGGAGGAGACCATCGCCTACGCCGGGAAGCGCCACCAGTTCGGACAGCCCATCGGCTCCTACCAGGCGGTCTCCCACAAGATCGCCGACATGAAGATGCGGGTCGAGACGGCCCGCAAGTGGCTCGCCGACACCGGAGTGAAGGTCGAGGCCGGCCAGGACGCCTCGCTCGACCTGGCGGCCACCAAGACGATCGTGTCCGAGGCCAATGTGCAGACCGCACTGGACGCGGTGCAGATTCACGGCGGCCGCGGCGTGCTCACCGAACACGGCATCGAGCGGGACCTGCGCAACTCGATCGCCGGAACCATCTACTCGGGCACATCCGAGATCCAGCGCAACCGCATCGCCACACTCCTCGGTCTCTGACCGACCGGCCTCCGGCCGAGCCCTCGACCGACAGGAAACCCGCATGACCGACCATCTGGAACGACTCACCCGGCCCACCGAGTTCCTCGACTACGAGACCGACGCAGTGCAGGCCTTCATCGACCACGCCGTCAAGGACCGCGCCGCGGACCGGACGGCCAACGCCGTCGAGCTGTACCACGCGGTGCGCGACGACGTCTTCTACGAGGTGTACGGCGCCCCCCTCTCCCGGGAGGGCCTGCGGGCCTCGACCACTGCCACCTCCAAGGAAGGGTTCTGCCTGCACAAGTCCGCGCTCTACGCGGCCTGCGTGCGCGCGCTCGGCATCCCCTCCCGGCTCGTCTACGGCGACGTGCGCAACCACCTCGCCTCGCCGCGGCTGCTGAAGCACATCGGCGGCGACGTGTTCTTCCACGGCCTCACCCAGGTCCACCTGAACGGCAGGTGGATCAAGGCCACGCCGGTGTTCAACAAGGTGCTCTGCAAGCTCTACGGCATGGAGGCGCTGGAGTTCGACGGCGTCAGCGACAGCCTCTACCACCCCTTCAGTGAGGGCGGCGGCTCCATGGAGTTCCTCACGGACCACGGTTCCTTCGACGATGTCCCCTACGACTTCGTCATGTCCCACATGCGCAGCAAGCACCCCGGTTTCCTCGACGCCGACGGAACCGGCACCGTCCGCGGCGGCAGCCTGGCGGACGAGTCCGCACTCACCCGGTAGGAGATCCCGACATGACCGACACGACCTCTCCCACCGACGGCTGGGACGCCTCGATTCGGATCGGCGTCGTCGTGCCGCACGCCGACGTCGGCCCGGAGGCCGAGCTGCAGGCCATCGCCCCCGCCTCCGTGTCAGTCCACGCCTCGCGCATCCACTTCGCGGCGATGCGTGCCGGCGGCGAGATGGACGAGAAGATACCGCACGCCCCCGTCCGGGCCTTCGTCGAGCCGCCCTACCTCGACCAGGCGGTGGAACTGCTCGCCGCGTCCCCGCTGCACGCCCTCACCCTCGGCTTCACCTCCTCCAGCTACGTCCTGAAGGCGGAGGGCGAGCGGGAGCTGTACGAGCGGCTGCGGCCGGTCACCCGTGACCTGCCGATCACCGGCACCACCAAGGCCGCCCGGGCCGCGTTCGACGCCCTGGGCGCGCGCAGGATCGCGGTGGTCAACCCGCCGTGGTTCGACGACGAGCTCTCCGGCCAGGGCGCCGACTACTTCCGTGAGTTCGGCTTCGAGGTGGTCCACCACGGCCCGTGCGGACTGCCCTCCGACCAGAAGGCGATCACGCCGGGCAACCTGTCCGCGTGGATCCGCACCATCGCCGAGCACCGTCCGGACGCCGTTCTCGTCGCCGGCAACGGCATCCGCGCGGTGGGCACCATCAAGCCGCTCGAAGCGGAGCTCGGCTTCCACGTGGTCACCGCAAACCAGGTGATCCTGTGGCACGCCCTGCACCTGGCCGGTGCCGCCGACACCGCCCTCGGCATCAGCGACTACGGCCACCTGTTCGGCACGTCGCCGAAGAGCGAGGACGCGTGAGCCTGCTGAACGCGACCGGGTACGAAGCGGTCTTCGCGACGCCCGAGGGCGACACCTACCGCATCCCGCTGGTGTGCTGGCGCGAGGACGAGGACCGGGTGTACGGCATGGTCCTGGTCAAGGGACAGCTGCGGTGCGCGGAGCGGGTGCGGCACTTTCTGCGGTACGGCACCCGGGCCGCGGCCGGGCCGGACGACGAGGCCGGCACGCCCGGCACCGCGCCGCACGCCGCCGCCCTGCCCACGGCACTCCGCTGACCGGGGCCCGGAGCGGGACGAGGGGCCCGTGACCCACCGAGCCGGTGGGTCACGGGCCCCTCGCACAGGGACCTGCCTACGCCGACAGCAGGTCCATGGACCGGTCGAAGTCGCTCTCCCGCGACCAGTCGCCCGGCATGTCGAGGGCGCCGTGCCCGTCGGCGGCGGTCGTGAGCCGGCTGTGGGCGAAGGCGGCGGAGACCAGCGTCATGTGGTGGTGCCAGCCGGGGAACGACCGGCCCTCGAAGTCCCGCAAGCCGAAGCCGCGCTCGAGCAGGCTGACGGTCTCGCCGACCGCCGCGGTCCGGTCCGCGTACTGCATGAGTTCACCGACCGGCCGGTCCACGATGTTGGTGAGCCACAGCCGGCCGCTGCTGTCGGCCCTGGTGCCAGGCCCGGCGAACAGCCGGAACGGCTGCGGCCGCTGCTCGTCCCGCGCGAACGGGAGCTGCACCAGCTGGTTGCGTACCAGGCCCCGCACCGCCCGCTCCGGTCCGCTCGGACCGTCCAGCATCCGGGCCGCAGCCCGCGGCCGGGCACGGACGGGCCGGGCGGCGGGGAAGGGCGCGAGCGGCAGGCCGTCGGGGACGGCGACGACGAAGTCGCGCCGGGCCCGGATCAGAACGTGCAGCAGCGGACGCACGTCCAGGTAGCCGTCGACGCCGACGACCACCGGGACCGGCTCGTGCCGCGAGGGCCGCAGCAGCAGCTCGATCAGGCTCAGGACGGGGCTCTCCGGCCGGGCGACCGCCGCGTCGGGGACGCGGGCACGCTCCCGCAGGTCGCCCCGCGCCCACGGCTCGGGCAGCAACAGGCTCCAACCGCACGGGAAGTCGCCGATGTCCGTCGACATGAACAGCGCGGTGCCGACCTGGCAGTTGACGGTGCGTCCGGTGTGCGGGATGAACCGGCGGTGCACGCCGCACGACCTCTCGCCCCGCTTGGGCAGGACGACCGGGGCGATCGTCCAGGCCCGGGGCCGCACCCGGCCCTCGATCCAGTGCCGTAGCCGGTCGCAGACGGGCCTCCAGTCCCACGGGCTCTCGTTGATGAACTGGTGCAGTGCCTGCGCCGCCGTCGGCGAGTCGCTCGCCGCCGCGGCGAGGCGACGCATCGACTTCTTTCCCGGTGTGGTGAGCAGGCCCAGCACATAGGCGTGGGCCCATCTGCGCTGGTCGCTCCTGCGCAGATCTCCGAAGAGCAGGTCAGTGAACCGGTTGACGGAATCCACTCCCCCGGATCCGGCTGTCCCCCTCATACCTTCTCCCTCTCTCGGTGCGTCACAGCTCCGTGTGGGCTTCGCATCACAATAAAGAGAATGAGCACTATTTTCTTACGGGGAAGGAGTCCTCGGCTGCGACTTCGCCAACTTCCCGGGCGGCCGGAAGCCCGGCTCCACCGGCGCCGAACCAGGGCAGGTCCAGGCGACCGCGCGCCGGCGCGGCGCGGACCGGTACGGCGGGGATCGAAAGGGCCGGGATCGAAAGGCCGGGATCGAAAGGGCGGGGGTCAGAGCTGGAGGCCCGCGGCGAACCGCTGCCACAGGCGGCCCAGTTCCTCCCGGACGGACTCCACCGGGCGGCCGGCCCGCATCCGGGCCCCCGCGCCGGCCAGCAGGTAGGCGATCAGCAGCCGGACGTCGGCGACGACCGTGGCGTCCGCTCCGCCCGCCCGGGCCCGCTCGAGGGCGTGGTCGAGGGCGGGGCGCCAGGCCTCCTCCCAGGAGGCGCACTCGTCGGGACACTCGTCCAGAAGGCGTACGGTCGCACGGGCGTGGACGTCCTGCTCCAGGAGGCCGACGACGACCTGCGTGAGCTGCTCGGCGGCGCCCATGCCCGGGTCGGTGATCCGCTCCACCTCGCCCACCGCCGCACGGGCGGCCTCGACGCCGGCGTCGGCGACGGCGCGGGCGAGCTCCTCCTTGGACAGGAAGTGGAAGGTCAGCGCGCCCGAGGTCACGCCGGCGGCGGTGGCGATACGGGCCACGGTGGCGCCGGCGTAGCCCAGGCGGGCGAACTGGCCCGCGGCGGCGGTGATCAGTGCAGACCGGGTCTTCCGTGCCCGTACCTGCCTCATCACGACGGGACGTCCCGGTACGGGACCGCAGGTCCGGCAGGCCTGGCGCCCCGGGGACTCCGTGCGAGCTGCACAGCTCCTCCCGTACTCCTGTGGCCGTCTCCCGTCACAACCCCTAAACCGTACCGGGCAGTCCGGTGAACACTGATCGGCCTCCCGGCCGTGAGGACGACTTTGGCATGTTGGCCGTAACGGAATCCCTTTCACGCCGCCGCGCGGACGGCACCGCCCCTCCGGTGCAGGTGAGCGCGGTACCAGGGCGCCGCCGCCGCGAGGCGGGCCAGCGGGCCGGGGCCCGCGGCGGCGCCGGCCGCGATCCAGATGCCGTCGCTGCGGTACCAGTGATCGGTCGCCAGGAGCGCGAACTGGCGCTCGCTCACGCCCCCCGGTCCGCTGCGCAGCCGCTCCAGGCACTCCTGCCAAGACCAGTCCGTCGGCGCGGCGGGCAGGATGTCGAGTTCCGACAGCCTGGCCATCAGGTCGCCGTTGCGCACGGGCGTGGGGTGGCTGGCGTGGTGGACGCCCGCGGGCACCGGGTCCGGGGCCAGCACGAGCGCCGCGATCAGCCGGGCGAGATCCTCCGCGTCGACCATGGACAGCAGCCCGCGGCCGCTGTCCCAGCGGGCGGGCACCAGGGCGAGCAGGTCGGCGAGCGCGGGCACCACCCACCGGTCGCCCACCCCGGTGACCAGGCCCGGCCGCAGCACCGTGCCGCCGGCGGCGAGCACCGCTTCCTCACCTGCCAGGCGGGACCGGCTGGCAGGCGACAGCGGGGCGGGCGCGACCCCGTTCTCGGTGATGCCGCGGTGCGGGCCCGCGCCGTAGACGGCGGCCGTGGACAGGTGGACGATGCGGCGCACCCCGGCACGCTCGGCCTCGGCAACGAGCGCCGCGGTGCCGTGGCGGTTGACCGCATCGCAGGCGGCCTCGTCGCCCGCGACCAGGGCGGCCAGGTGCACGAGGACGTCGACGCCCCGGGCGAGCCCGCGCAGGGACTCCGGGTCGGACAGGTCGGCGCGGCGGCAGGCGACGCCGGGGGCGCTCGCCGAGCGCCCCGCGACCACCACGTCCAGGCCCTGGCCGGCGCGGCGCGCCCCGAGCAGCCGGCGCAGCACCTTCGAACCGATGAACCCGGTGGCTCCGGTCACCAGGACGGTGGTCATCGTGTGTCCGCCCCGCCGTCGACGGTGATCTCCAGCCGGTCGATGACGTCGGCTGGAGCGAGTCCCGGCAGCAGGCACCGCCACAGGTTCGCGATGCGCCCGGGCAGGTCGGCCCGGCCGCTGGCGAGCTGCGACATGATCTGCGCGCCGGTGAAGGCGGCGACCAGCGTCGAGGCGAACACCGCGGCGTCGGCCTCCGGAAGGAGTTCGCCGCGCTCCCGTGCCTCCTCGAGCTCCTGCTCGAACCGTTCGGCCCACCACTGGTAGATCGAGTACTCCTGCAGCCCGGCCTCGCTCTGTTCCACCGCGAGCCGGACACCGGCGCGCAGCAGGGTGTTGCGCCGCATCTCGCGGGCGAGGTACAGGGTCAGGTCGAGGAGTCGCTGCAGTCCCGCCTCGCCCTCGGGGAAATCCAGGTCGGCAGCCTGCTCCCGGATGACTGCACGGGCCAGGCCCTCCTTGGAGCGGAAGTGGAAGTAGGCCGCGCCGGTCGTCACGCCGGCCCGGTCGATGATCTTGGCGATGCTCGCCCCCGGGTAGCCGACCTCGCCGAACACCTCCGCCGCCGCGCGCAGCAGCACCTCCCGCGTGCGCACCGCCCGCTCCTGCATGACCCGAGCCAACTGTTCACCCTCTTTCAGTAAAAAGAATCATCACTATGTTAAATTCGGCGCCCGCCAGGCCCTAGTCAGCGCACACCAGTTGAGTCAGTAGGGGAGAACTGACATGTCACAGCTGCACCTTGCGCACGACCGGACAGACGGAGCACACCGAGTCCCCACACTCGTCGCCCAGAGGCACACCCACAAGACGAACCCCGACGAGGTCCTGCTCACCGAATGGCAGCGTACGGACGAGCACTCCTTCGTCGTGCGGGCCACGTGGCCCAGGACGCACGACTTCTATACCACCCGGCACGGGTTGCACGACCCGCTGCTGCTGAGCGAGACGGTGCGGCAGGCGCTGCCGCTGCTCTCGCACGTCGCGTACGAGACACCGATGGGCCACCAGCTGCTGTGGCACGACCTGCGCTGGGTGCTCGACCCCGCGGCGCTGATGGCGGCCGAGCAGGAGACCGAGCTCGAGCTGCACATCACGTGTTCGGAGGTGAAGTACCGCCGGGGTCGGGCGGTATCCATGCTCCTGACGGCGCTGGTGTACCGGGCCGGCCGGCCGCTCGCGCGCGCCCGCACCCGCTTCGCCATCCAGGACCGCGCGATCTACGAGCGCCTGCGCGCACAGTACGCCGACATCGACCTGGCCAACGCCCGGGCACTGCCGCCCGCGCCGCCGGTGCCCGCCTCCACCGTGGGACGCACCCGCGCTGCGGACGTCGTCCTCTCCCCCGCCGGCCGCCCGCATCAGTGGCTGCTGCGGGTGGACACCACCCACCCCATCCTGTTCGACCACCGGGTCGACCACGTCCCCGGCATGCTGCTGCTCGAGGCCGGCCGCCAGGCGGCGCAGGCCGTCGCGTCGCCGCAGCCGAGCGTGGTCGTCGGCATGGACACCGCCTTCATGCGGTACGCCGAACTCGACGCGCCCTGCCGGATCCACGCCCACCGCCACACCGCCGACGAGGCCGGGCGGCGGCGCGTGCTGGTCACCGCCCACCAGCACGACGTCGAGATCTTCGCCAGCATCGTCACCCTGGTCGGGGCGGCCTTGGGCTGAGCCGGGGAGGCGGCCCCGCCGGGCTCGGTACGACTTGGGCAGGCCCGGTGTCCGGTGCGACACGCCACTCCGCGATGCCGTCCTCGGTGCACGGCCCGACCGGCACACCGAGGGCGGCGCCGCCGCCGCCGCTGCCGAACGCCCAGTCCGCGACGGGGCAGCTCCGGCAGGATGTGAGTGAACGCAAGCCGTACTCGAGCGACTGATCGGACGAGCAGTGGGCGTTGATCGAGTCGGTGATCACCGCGTGGATTGACCGGCACCGCTCGGTCAGCGGCCACCATGCCGCCTACGCGATGCGGGAGATCATCAACGCGATCCTCTACCAGGGCCGGACCGGCTGCCAGTGGGCCTACCTCCCGAACGACCTGCCGCCCAAGAGCGCGACGTACTACTACTTCGCCGCCTGGCGGGACGACGGAACCGACCAGGTCATCCAGGAACTCCTGCGCTGCCAGGTCCGCGAGGAGGCCGGCCGGTTAGAGGAACCGACCCTGGTGGTCCTGGACACCCAGAGTGTCCACGCGGCCGCCGGGGTCCCCGCGTCCACGACCGGCCGGGACCCGGCGAAGAGGGTGCCGGGCCGCAAGCAGGGGTCTGGCCGTGGACGTGCTGGGCCTGGTCATCGCCGTCACCGTCCTTGCCGCGAACACCCACGACCTGCACGGCCGGCTGCGGGAGGCAGAGACCCACCTCGAACACCTCGCGATCACGCGGAAGACCGTCACCGCTCTCGCCGACCGGCTCCCGGCCGTCCCACCGGCCCTGCCCGAGCACCCAGACTACACCCGCATCCTCGGTGTCCTCATCGATGCGACCGGACCGCTACGGGCCCGGGACGTCTGGCGAAGCCTTCGACCACGAACTGCTGCCGAAGAACATCGAGGGCACCCGCGCCAAGCTGAAACGCCTGGTCAAGCTCGGCATCCTCACCGAGGCCGACGCCGGCAGCTTCACCAGGAAGCAGTAGCCGCCGAGCCCCGCGACCAGCAGTCCTGCCCCAACCTCACCGGGAAACGGACACCAGATCACGAACCGTCCTCTGAGAGGGTGGTTCGTGACTCTTTGAGCAGTTGTGCCGCCGTGCCCGCCCGCATCGAGGCCGGAGTATTGTTCGAGACCATGGTCGAGAACTTTCCGGATTGGCAGACGACTTGGTGAGAGTCGAGGAGCTGGAGGGCGTGCTGCCTTCGATGACACGGTGGCGTGTGCCAGGCGGACGCAGCGTGGACTGGGCCGCCCTCGAGGCGGGCCTAGGGACGGCGCTGCCCTCGGACTTCCGCTCTCTGGCGGAGGCGTACCCGGTGCTTGTCATCGATGATTTCCTCATGGTGTCCCTTCCGACGCCCGGCGCCGAGGCGCCATGGGCGTCCGAGTCCAGGGACGACGAGATCCTTCAGGATCTGTACGAGATGGGCGACACCGAGAACTACGTTCCCTACCCGCAGCCGGGAGGCCTGATCTCCTGGGCGTCGTCCCATTCGGGGGACGCCTTCTACTGGAGGACGAGCCCTGCGGATCCGGACGCATGGCCCGTGGTCGTCCGCACGGACAACGCCGACTGGATCGAGTTCCCAGTCGGTGCCGTCGAGTTCCTGGCCGGCGTGTACGGGCGCACCATCGACGTGCCGGGCATGCCCAGGAACTTCCCCGGCGACGACCCGAAGGTTCTGGGCCTGAGCGACCGCATCGACTGATCGGTCCGTTTCCGGCTGAGGTCCGTCAGCTATTGCTTCCCGGCGAAGTTGCCGGTGTCGGCCTCGGTGAGGATCTCCAGTTTGACCAGGCGTTTCCTGCATGACCGTGAAGAGCCGCTCCTGCGACAGGAACGTCGACGGCCGGCCTCCCCCACCCGACGCGGATCCGGGCGCGCGCCTCTCGGAAGCCTCCGGCCTGCCGGTGCCTGGTCCGGCGCGGGAAGTGCCGCCCGCGGCGGCTCCCCGCTTCACCGACTCGGAGAACGCCCGATCGGGACACGACTCGTTGCCCGGATGTCCGGCGGACGGGGGCGGGACGCCCGTTTCCGCGGTGCCCGGGCAAGCCCTCCTCCCGGGAGGCCTGCCCAGGGCGCGCAGCCTGCCGCTACTTCAGCAGGGTGCGGAACTCCTCGAAGTCGAGGACCCCGTCATGGTTCGCGTCGGCCGCCATGGCCTTCTTGACCTCCTCGGCGAGGTGCCCCTGAGCGCCCTCGGCCTTGAAGCCCTCGGCCAGTTCGACGATGTTGATGCGCCCGTCGCCGTCCGTGTCGATCTCGTCGAACAGCGCCCTGAGCTCGGCCTCGTTCATGACACAACCCTTTCGCGTTCACAGGCCCCGAAGGCCTACGTGACCCACCACCCTGCCACACCGGCAAGCTCGCGCCGCTCGCCGAGCATGGGCCTGCCGTCACACTCCGGCCGGGCAGGGCGCCCTTCGCAGCCGGTTTGCGGGGCGCAGGGGGCCCGCCCTTAGGGTCTTGCCCATGAGCTTGACAACCGGTCACAACGAGGGGGCCCTGCCCGGTCCGGCGGCATCGGCGCATGGCTGGCAGGCGCCGAGCGCGGTCGAGCGGGGACTGTACGAGGCGAAGGCGCGCGGCGACTGGCCCGCGTACTACGACCTCGTCGCACGGGCCGACCTGTACATGATGCAGTCGCGGGCCCACGTCGACGGGAACCCGCGCAGCAGCCGCTTCCACCCCTACTGGAACCCCCAGACCCGGACCATGTGCGTGGCCGTCTACACGGGAGGCATGCTGCCGCCGCCCGTCGCCGACCCCGTCTACAACTGCTACGACCTGGGCTGGTTCGCGGAAGTCTGGGGACAGGACGACCCGCCCTACCTCGTCGTCAATCCGGGCAGCCCCTGCGAGGGCGTCCTGCCGGCCGGGCCCGAGGGCCGCGCCCTGTGGCGGCGTCACTCCGCCCCGGTGGAACGGCCGGGTCTGGCCCGGGATGTCGTCCACACGCTGGAGGTGGGCGGCCCCCGCACCGGCCCCGTCGCCTTCGGCCTCGCGGTCGGCGCGCACATCAACGTGCGCAACGGGCGGTACTGGAACTCGATGGCCTACCACGGCTGCGGCTACCGCTGCGAGAAGCGGACGCTGGAACAGTGGTGGGGCGTCACCACCCGCGAGGACTGGCAGGACACGCAGGAGCGGCTGCTGCGCGCCGGAATGGTCAGTGGAGTCTGGGAGTTCGTCCTGCAGCTCCGCCGCTCCATGGCGCTGGACTTCGCGGGCCCCGTCGACGTCGGCCACTGGCGCCAGGCCGCGGGGGACGTGGTGCGCCGGCGCGCCGAGGCCGCCGCCGGGCCCCGCCTGACCGCGGACGGCGTCGCCCCCGGCCGCGCCGTCGGAGCCGAAGAGCTGGAGGGCCGGGTGGCCGGCGTCCAGCGGCTGATCGGCCGTATCGCCCGCTACGAGGCGCGGTTCCGCGCGGACGGGCTGCTGCCCGAGGGAGGCTTCGTCCGAAGCGCCGAGGCCTGGGACTACGGCCGGGCATCGGGAATGGCCCGCTGGGGGCTTGCCGCCCGCCTGTGCTCCCTGCAGGAGGCCGAGGCGGCCGTGGTCCGGGTCGGCCGCCTGGTCCAGGTCAACTACCGCTCGTGGGAGGACTTCTCGGCCGCCTATATTCTGGGCCGCTGCCTCCACTTCGACGAGGAGGAGTTCGGCGAGTGGTACGAGACGGTCCTCGCGACCCACCGTGCCCTGACCACGGACCCGGCCAGTCCGTGGCGCACGCTTCCCTGGACCTGACGGTCCCGCTTCGGCGCAGCCGAGCGCCGGCGGGACGCCGCCACGCCTCCCGACGGTCCCCGCCTCCAGGTGACGGTGGCACAGTGCGCCGGTCCCGTACCGCAGCACGCGGACGCCGTTCTACGGAGCATCGGCCACCGCCTGCGCCGGGAGCAGCCGCGCATCCTGCCCGCGGGAACGGCGTGCGCCCCGGCCATCCGGTCTTGCTCCCCGGCTCCCGGTTCCTGCCGGCTTCGGGCCGCGCCTACGGGAGCGAGGGGGAGGGCCCGGCCGCAGCGTTGTGCCGTGCCGAGGAGGCCCTGCGGCGCCGTACCGACCCGGAGTCGGTACGGCGCCGCGGTGGCGGATCAGGCAGCGGGCGCGGTCAGTCGGTCGGCCACGGCGTCGGCCAGTTCGCGCGGGGTCGGGTACTCGTAGAGGAGGTCCGCGGGCCATTCC
The DNA here is from genome assembly GCF_003325375.1 of Streptomyces globosus. GTDB lineage: Bacteria > Actinomycetota > Actinomycetes > Streptomycetales > Streptomycetaceae > Streptomyces > Streptomyces globosus_A. The sequence goes on from NZ_CP030864.1 coordinate 29,018, forward strand.
AGGCCGGTCAGCCCGGTCAGGTGGTCGCGGAGTTCGAGCGCGGTCACCGACGTCAGGCCCATGTCGAGGAACTCGCCCTCGGCGTCGATCTCGGACGCGGACTCGTACCCGAGCACCGCGGCCGCGAGGCCCCGGACACCGCCGAGCACGGCCTCCGCCCATTCCGTGCGGGGGAGTTCCGCGAGGGTGGCCCGGAGTGCGGAGTCCCGGGGCTGCGAGCCGTCGGGCTCGGGCTCGGGCGTCGGTACGGACTTCGGTTCGGGTTCGGGCTCGGGCACCGGTGCGGGGGGCGCCGGCTCTGCCGTGGCCGTCGCGGTCTCGGCGGGTTCCGGCACGGCGCCCGCCCGCTCTGCCGTGGCAGCCGCCGGCCCCGCGGCCGGCGACGCCGGAGCGGTGTCCAGGAGGCGTACGGCCGTCTCCCCGGTGGACATCGCCCGCCACAGCCCGGCCACCGCCGCCCGCGGATCGAGGCCGGGGTGGACCGCCGCGGCGAGGGAGCCTGCCGCTTCCTGCACGGTCTCCCCCAGGGACACGACTGCCACCAGCGGTGCCCGCACGTCCTCGAAGCCGCTCCCGGCCCGGACGATCGCGGCCGTGAGCGTTGCGGCCTCCGCCACGTCGCCGAAGGCCAGCGCACCGGTGGGGCGGTCGGCGCCGCCCGCCACCAGACAGCGGGCTCCGGACGCGAGCACGGCGTCGACAATCGCGGCGGTGAGCGCGTCAGCCGGGCCGGCCACCAGGACGTCCCCTTCGGGACGCCACACGCCGGTCCGGACCAACGGCTCGTAGGCACGCACGAACAACCCGTCGGGATCGATCCGCGCCTCCCGGTACCCGCCGGCCACGGCCGCGCACAGGCGGCGCCGCGCGGGCGCGGCGAGGTCCTTCGGGAGGATCACGGTGTGGTCGCAGGCGGGCACCGCGCCGTCGCCGTCGACGAGGGCCCACCGGGGGACCCCCGGCTCGGCGGCCGGTTCGGTGCCGGGGAGGGCCAGTACGAGATCCGGGCGCCCGGCACCGCCCGAGCGGACCCGGGCTCCGTGCCGGACCAGGGTGCCGGCGACCGCGTCGGCCAGTTCCTCGCCGCCCGTGGAAGGGGCGAGCAGCACGATGTCGTGGGCGAGCCCGGGGGCGGGGCCGTCCGGCACCCGCGTCCACCGCGCCGCTTCGAGGACCGGTGCCGTCACTCCGGAGCGGAGCCGCCCGAGGGCGTGGAGGACCTGGGCCGGCGTCTCGTCGCCCCGCAGGTCCAGCAGGTCGAGGGCGGTGCCGAGGTCGGCGCTCTCGACGGCCGACCAGAGCGGGGCGAGCGCGGGCGCCCCCTCCGCCGGCTGTGCCTGCGCCTCGGGCACAGGTGCGGGTGCGGGTGCGGCCTGGGCTGCGGCGGGCTGTTCGGGCCAGTGGCGGCGGCCCTGGAAGGCGTACTTCGGAAGCCGCACCGGGGTGGCCGGCCGCCCCGCGTGGACGGCCTGCCAGTCGACCTCCACTCCGTGGGTGTGCAGGCGTCCCAGCGCCTCGGCGGCGGTGCGGACGTCGTCGCGGTCGCGGCGCAGCAGCGACACGGGGCGCACCGGGAGGCCGGGCAGGCACGATTCGGCGGCAGGTGCGAGGACGGCGTCGGGCCCGAGTTCCAGGAAGGCCGTCGCCCCGCTGCCGTGGGCTTCGCGGACGGCGTCGAGGAAGCGCACGCAGCCGCGCAGCTGGTCCGCCCAGTAGTCGGGGGTGTCCATCGCGTGTGCGGTGCGGACGGTGGAGACGACCGGGACGGCGGGCCGCCCGAAGCGGACCTCGGCGGCGGCGGCCCGGAACTCGGCGAGGGCTGTGTCCACACGGGGCGAGTGGAACGCGACGTCCACGCGCAGCCGGCGCGTGCGGTGGCCGCGCTCCGCGAGTTCCCGGGCCGCCGACAGGACCTCCTCCTCGTCGCCGGACAGGACGACCGACCGGGGGCCGTTGACGGCGGCGATGCCCACGCGGTCGGTGCGGCCCTCCAGGACTGCGAGGGTCTCCTCCTCCGTCGCCCGCACGGCCACCATGGCCCCTCCGGCGGGCAGCCGGCCGAGGACGCGACCGCGGGCGGTGACGAGGGCGGCGGCGTCGGCGAGGGTCATCAGGCCCGAGACGCAGGCCGCCGAGAGCTCGCCGACGGAGTGCCCGATCAGGAGGTCGGGGGTAACGCCCCAGCTCGACAGCAGCTGGAACTGGGCGACTTGGACGGCGAAGAGGGCCGCCTGGGTGTACTCGGTGCGGTCCAGCAGGTCGTCCCGCTCGAAGACCGCTTCGCGCAGCGGGGTGCCGAGCCGGAACTGCGCGGACACCTCGTCGAAGGCCTGCGCGTACACGGGGAAGGCCTCGTACAGGCCCCTTCCCATCGCGGGGAGCTGGCTTCCCTGCCCGGTGAAGAGCAGGGTGAGCCGCCGGCCGGTCGCGCGGGCCAGGTGCAGGCCGTCGGCCGGGCCGCCGGACGCCAGGGCCGCGAGGGCTGCGCGTTTGTGCTCTGGACCGGCGCCGCCGATCATGGCCCGGTGGCGGTGGGCGGACCGGGTGGTGGACAGGGCCCGCGCCACGGCGGGGACGTCGGCGGTGTCCGAATCCAGCAGGCGGCGGGCCTGTTCGCGCAGGGCCTGCTCGGAGCGCGCCGACAGCAGCCAGGGCACTCCGTCCAAGGGCGGCAGCGGCGCCGGGGTGTCCTCGGGTGCCGGTGCCTGCTCGATCAGGACGTGCACGTTGGTGCCGCTGATGCCGAAGGAGGAGACTCCCATGCGGCGCGGTGCGGTCCCCTCGGGCCACGGCCGCGCCCGGTCGAGCAGGGCGATGTCGCCGGAGGCCCAGTCGACGTGCGGGGAGGGCTCGTCGATGTGGAGGCTGCGGGGCAGCAGGCCGTTGCGGATGGACAGGACCGCCTTGATCACTCCGGCGGCGCCGGCGGCCGCCTGGACGTGTCCCACGTTGGACTTGAGCGATCCGAGCAGCAGCGGAGCCGGCCGGTCCTGGCCGTAGACGGCGAGGAGCGCCTGTGCCTCGATGGGGTCGCCGAGGGCCGTGCCGGTGCCGTGCGCCTCGACGGCGGCGACGTCGGCGGGGCGCAGGCCTGCGGCGGCCAGTGCCGCGCGCATCACGTTCTCCTGGGCCGTGCCGTTGGGGGCGGTGAGGCCGTTGCTGGCGCCGTCGGAGTTGAGGGCGCTGCCGCGGAGGACGGCCAGCACTTCGTGGCCCTGTGCGCGGGCCCGGGAGAGGCGTTCGATGAGCACCACCGCTGCGCCCTCGGCGAGTGCGGTGCCGTCGGCGGCGGCGGCGAACGGCTTGCAGCGTCCGTCGGCGGCCAGTCCGCGCTGGCGGCTGAACTCGACGAAGGGCACCGGTGTGGACAGGACGGTGACTCCGCCGGCGAACGCGAGGTCGCACTCTCCCGCCCGCACCGCCTGGGCGGCGAGGTGCAGGGCGGTCAGCGAGGACGAGCAGGCCGTGTCGACGGTGACGGTCGGGCCTTCCAGCCCGTAGGTGTAGGCGACCCGTCCGGAGAGGACGCCTCCGCCGACGCCCGGGGCGAGGAAGCCCTCGGCGGCGGCGTTCTCCAGGAGGCGGCCGTAGTCCTGGTACATGGCGCCGACGAACACGCCGGTGCGGCTGCCGCGCAGCGAGTCCGGGTCGATGCCGGCGTCCTCGCACGTCTCCCAGACGGTTTCCAGCAGGATCCGCTGCTGCGGGTCCATGGCGACGGCCTCGCGGGGCGCGATCCCGAAGAAGGCGGCGTCGAACACGGTCGCATCGGCCATGAAGCCGCCGTGCCGGGTGGAGGCGGTGCCGGGGGTGGCCGGGTCGGGGTCGTAGAGGCGCTCCAGGGGCCAGCCCCGGTCGTCGGGGAACGGGCCGATGCCGTCGCGTTCGCGAACGAGCATCTCCCAGAGGTCGTCGGGTGTGCGGACGCCGCCGGGGAGCCGGCAGCCGAGGCCGACGAGGACGACGGGGTCGTCCTCGTCGGCGGCAGCGGCACGGACGGCGTGCGCGGGTGCCGGGGCCGTGCCGGCGAGGAGCCCGTCAAGGTGGCGGGCGACCGCCGCCGGGCTGGGGTGGCTGAACACGAGGGTGGCGGGCAGGCGCAGGCCGGTGGCTGCGGCGAGGCGGTTGCGCAGTTCGACGGCGGCGAGCGAGCCGAACCCGGCGTCTTTGAAGGCCCGGCCGGGCTCGACCGCCTCCGGCGAGGCGTGTCCGAGGACGGCGGCGGTGTGTCCGACGACCAGGTCGAGCAGGGTGCGCAGGCGCTCGGGGCCGCTCTTCCCGGCGAGGCGGGCCGCGAGTTCGGAGACGGCGGCGGCTCCGCCGGGAGCGGCGCTGCGGCGGGCCGGCTTCCCGGCCAGGCCGCGCAGCGGCGCGGCGACGTCCTCGCCCTGGGCCCGCAGGGCGCCGGGGTCGAGCCGGATCGGGGCGAGCACCGGCTCGTCCGAGGCCAGTGCGGCGTCCAGGGCGGCGAGGGCGTCCGCGGTGGGCAGCGGCCGGAATCCGGAGCGGCCCAGGCGGTCCCGGTCGACGCCGTCGGTCATGCCACTGGTGGCGTCCCACAGGCCCCAGGCCAGGGAGGTCCCCGGCAGGCCGGCGGCGTGGCGGCGGCGGGACAGGGCGTCGAGGCCGGCGTTGGCGGCGGCGTAGTTGGCCTGGCCGAGGCCGCCGAGGATGCCCACGGCCGAGGAGAACAGCACCAGGCGTGCCTGGGGCAGCAGTTCGTGGAGGTGGAGCGCGGCGTCGAGCTTCGGCGCGAGCACGCGGTCGACGCGCTCGGGGGTCAGTCCGGTCACCAGTCCGTCGTCGAGGACGCCCGCGGCGTGGACGACGGTCCTGAAGTGCTCTCCTGCGGTCAGGGCCGCGAGGCCGGCGCGGTCGGAGATGTCGCAGGCGACGGCGCGGACCTTCGCCCCGGCCCCGGCCAGTTCCTCGACGAGGGCGGCCATGCCGGGGGCGCCGCCGCCGCGCCGGCCGGCCAGCACCAGGTCGCGTACGCCGTGTGCGTGGACGAGGTGCCGGGCGACGAGCTGTCCCAGGGTTCCGGAGGCGCCGGTCACCAGGGTGGGGCCGAGCTCCCCGGTCGCGGCCGGGGCGGGGAGCCCCCGCACGAGCCTGGTCGCAGTCGCGGTTCCGGACGCCAGCGTGAGCTGGGGCTCGTCCGCGGCGAGGGCGGCCGGGATCGCGGCGAGGGTGGCCGCGTCGAGATCGGCCAGGTCCAGGATCCTGAAGCTGCCGGGGTGTTCGAGCCGGGCCGACCGTACAAGTCCCGCGACGGCGGCTTCCGCCACGTCGGTGTCGGCGTTGCGGGTGACGAGGACGAGCGTGGAGTCCGCGCGGGTGTCGTCCGACAGCCAGTCCTGGACGAGGGTGAGCGCGCCGCGCACGGCCTCGCCGGGCTCGCCCGTGGGAGCCGGTACGAGGACGTGGCGCGCGGGTTCCCCGGTGGGCTCCTTGCCCAGCTTTCGGGCGAGTTCGGGGTCCCGGACGGCGTAGTCCTCGTGCGTTCCGGCGGGCAGCGGCAGGGTCACCCGGTCGGGGCGCAGCACGTCGCCGCGGTCGGGGCGGCCGAGGGCGCCCGCCGGAAGCTCGCGGAGCACGAGGGTGTCGACCGAGGCGACGGGCGCCCCGGTGGTGTCGGTGAGGGTGAGTCGCACGGCGTCGGGTCCCGCGGCGGACAGGGTCACGCGCACGGCCTCGGCGCCTGCGGCGTGGAGGCGCAGGCCCTGCCATTCGAAAGGGAGTGCCGGGCGGCGGCCGTCTCCGGTGGTGGGGAAGCCGCCGAGGGCGACGGGGTGCAGGCAGGCGTCGAGGAGGGCCGGGTGGAGGGTGAACGCGCCCGCCTCGGCGGCGTCGGGCAGTGCGACCTCGGCGTGGAGGTCCCCGTCGCGTCCGCGCCACAGGGCCCGCAGGCCGCGGAAGGCCGGGCCGTAGTCCAGGCCGGCGTCCGCCAGGGTGGCGTAGACGGCTTCGACGTCCTGGGGTTCGGCGTCGGCCGGCGGCCACTCGGTGGCGGCCGCCGCCGGTTCGGCGGCGTCGGGCCGCAGGACGCCGGTGGCGTGCGTGGTCCAGTGGCCCGCCCCGGCGAGGGTGTGGAGGGTCAGTGCGCGCGAGCCGTCCTCGGCCGGGGCCGCGACGTCGACGCGCAGCCGGATGTCGCCCGTGCCGGGGATGACGACCGGGGTGAGCAGGGTGAGCTGGTCGACGGCGGCGCAGCCGGCCTCGTCCGCCGCCCGGGAGGCGAGCTCCGCGAGGGCCGCGCCCGGCAGGACCACCTGTCCTTCGACGGTGTGGTCGGCGAGCCAGGGCTGGGACGCCAGGCCGAGCCGGCCGGTGAGCACCAGGCCGTCGGCGGCGGGCAGGGCGGCGCGCAGGACGGGGTGGTCGACCTCGTCGAGGCCCAGGGCGCCCGCGCCGCCGGCGCCGGGCCCGGGGACGATCCAGTACGGCTCGGTGAGGAAGGCGGTGGTGGGCAGGTCGGTCGGGCGGGCTCCGGGCCAGAGCGCGGACCAGTCGGGACGCACGCCCTTCACGTACAGCCGGGCGACGGCGTGCAGCAGCTGCTCCGGGCCGCCCTCGTCACGGCGCAGGGTGTGGGCGACGGCGGTGTCGGTGCCGAGCGCGTCGACGGTCTCCTGTGCGCCGGTCGTGACGACCGGATGGGGGCTGACCTCCAGCAGGGTGGTGCAGTCCCGCCGGACGAGCGCGGTGACGGCCTCGTCGAAGCGGACGGTCTGGCGCAGGTTCCGGTACCAGTAGTCGGCGTCGAAGGCGTCGGCGTCCTCGATCCAGCGGCCTTCCACGGAGGAGAAGAAGGGGATGGCGGGGGCGAGCGGTCTGAGGGGGGCGAGGGCCTGGAGGATCTGTGTGCGGACGGCTTCCACGTGTGCGCTGTGCGAGGCGTAGTCCACGTCGACGCGCCGGGCGCGTACGCCGTCCTCCTCGCAGGCTGCCAGGAGTTCGTCGAGGGCGTCGGTGTCACCGGAGACGACGACGGAGGCCGCGCCGTTGACGGCGGCGAGCGACAGCCTGCCGTCCCAGCGGCGGAGCCGGTCGCGCGCCTCGTCGGCGCCCAGGGCGAGGGACATCATGCCGCCGCGGCCTGTGAGCGCGGTCAGGGCCCGGCTGCGCAGGGCGACGACACGGGCGGCGTCCTCGAGGGTGAGGGCGCCGGCCACGCAGGCCGCGGCGATCTCGCCCTGGCTGTGTCCGGCGACGGCGGCCGGGTGGATGCCGAGCGAGCGCCACACCTCGGCGAGGGAGACCATGACGGCGAACAGGGCGGGTTGGACGACGTCGACCCGGTCCAGGTCCTGTTCGCCGCGGAGCACGGCGGTCAGCCGGAAGTCCACGTGGGGGGCCAGGGCGCGCTCGCACTGCGCTATCCGCTCCCGGAACACCTCGTTCGTGTCCAGCAGGCCGACGGCCATGTCACGCCACTGCGACCCCTGGCCGGGGAAGAGGAAGGCCACGCCGCCGGCCGGCCCGGTGACTCCTTCGACGACGGCGGGCGAGGGCCGGCCGGCGGCCAGGTCGTCCAGTGCGGCGAGGAGTCCGGCCCGGTCGCCGCCGACGACGGCCGCGCGGTGCTCGTGGGAGGCGCGCGTGGTGGCCAGGGAGAGGGCGACGTCCTCGGGGCGCGGGTCCTGCGGGCGGTCGGCCAGGAAGGCGGCGAGGGCGGCGGCCTGGGCGCGCAGGGCGGCGTCGGAGCGGGCGGACAGGGTCCAGGCCAGGGGGCCGGGCGGGGCCTGCGGTGTCAGGGGCGGCTCGGTGCGTCCGGCATTCCCGCTGTCCGCGGCATCCCGGGCGTCCCCGGCGTCTGCCGCGGCGGCCGGCCGCCGGGCGTCGGGCTGTCCGGCGGTCCGGCCGTCCGCGGGCAGCGGAGGTTCCTCCAGGATCACATGGGCGTTGGTGCCGCTGACCCCGAAGGAGGAGACGGCGGCCCGGCGGGGCTCCGTGCCGGCGGGCCAGGGCGCCTCCTCGGCGAGGAGTTCCACAGCGCCCGCCGACCAGTCCACGTAGGGGGACGGGGCGTCGAGGTGCAGCGTCCGGGGCAGAACCCCGTGCCGCATGGCCATGGCCATCTTGACGATCCCGGCGATGCCGGCGGCGGCCTGGGTGTGCCCGAGGTTGGACTTCACCGATCCCAGGCGCAGTGCCCGGTCGCGGTCCCTGCCGTAGGCGGCCAGGACGGCCTGGGCCTCCACGGGGTCGCCGAGGGGGGTGCCGGTGCCGTGCGCCTCCACCGCGTCTACCTGCTGGGGGGTCAGGCCGGCGTCGACGAGGGCGTCGCGGATGACGCGCTGCTGGGCGGGGCCGTTGGGCGCGGTGAGGCCGTTGCTGGCGCCGTCGGAGTTGACGGCGGTGCCGCGGACCACGGCGAGTATGCGGCGGCCGGCGGCGAGGGCGGTCGCGAGGCGTTCGACGACGATGACGCCGACGCCCTCGGACCAGGCGGTGCCGTCCGCTCCGGCGGCGAACGGCTTGCAGCGGCCGTCGGGGGCCAGGCCGCGCTGGCGGCTGAACTCGACGAAGGCCGCGGGAGTGGCCATGACCGTGGCGCCTCCCACGAGGGCCATGTCGCATTCGCCCCGGCGCAGGGAGCGGACGGCGAGGTGGAGGGCGACGAGGGACGAGGAGCAGGCGGTGTCCACCGTGATGGCGGGCCCGCGCAGGCCCAGGTGGTAGGCGACGCGGCCGGAGACGACACTGCCGGCGCCCTGGGCGCCCGGGTAGTCGTGGTGCATGACCCCGGTGAACACGCCGGTGCGGCTGTCGCGCAGCGCAGTCGGATCCAGGCCCGCCCGTTCGACGGCCTCCCAGGACGTCTGGAGGATCAGCCTCTGCTGCGGGTCGGTGTGGAGCGCCTCCTTGGGCGATATCCCGAAGAATCCCGCGTCGAAGCGGGCCGCGCCGTGCAGGAATCCGCCCTCGCGGACGGTGGTCGTGCCCGGGTGGTCGGGGTCGGGGTGGTACAGCGTGTCCAGGTCCCAGCCGCGGTCGCCGGGGAACGGGGTGATCCCGTCCCGCCCCTCGGCGACGAGCGACCACAGGTCGTCGGGGGACTCGACGCCGCCCGGGTAGTGGCAGGCCATGCCCACGATGGCGACGGGCCCGGCGGATCGCTCCTCCGCGTCGCGCAGCCGCTGCCGCGTCGACTGCAGTTCCGCGGTCACACGGCGCAGGTAGTCGCGGAGCTTGTCCTCGTTGGTCATCGGGAGCGTTCCTCCAGTCCCGGCAGCGGGCTGCCGAGCTCGGCGTCGATCAGTGCGAAGACTTCGTCGTCGGTCGCCGAGGCGAACGCGGTGACGGATTCCGTCGCGGTGCGGGGTGTCAGCTGTTCGAGCAGGCCGCGGACGCGTTCCGCGGTGCGGTCGCGGGACACGTCGTCCGCGGCCGCCTCCGTGAGGGCGGCGGCCAGGCGGTCGAAGGCCGCGAACAGGGTCGGCAGGTCGGCCGCCTCGGACGCGCCGGCGAACCGCTCGTCGAGGTGGGCGACCAGGTCGGCCGGGGTGGGGTGGTCGAAGACGAGCGTGGCCTCCAGGGTCATGCCGAGGGCCGCGCCCAGCCTGTTGCGGAACTCGATGGAGCTCAGCGAGTCGAAGCCGAGTTCCTGGAAGGACCGGTCGGACTCGATCAGGCCGGCGTCCGCGTAGCCGAGGACGGCCGCGGCCTGGCCGCGGACCAGCGCCGACAACCGGGCGCGCCGCTCGTCGGGGCCGAGGCCGGCCAGGCCGGGGTCCGCGGCGGGGGCCGCCGCGGGGGTGTGCACGAGGCTGCGCAGCACGTGCGGTACGGCGGTGGCCGGACCGCGGGCGAGTCGCAGGGCGGTGACCGCGGGGTGCGGTCCGGCCAGGGCTGCGTCGAGCAGGGCGAGGGCCGCCCCGGTGGGAAGCGGTTCGATGCCGCCGCGGGCCATCCGGTCCCGGTCGGCGGCCATGCCCTCGTCGAGCGCCCACGGCCCCCAGGCCACGGACACGGCCCGGCGGCCTGCTGCGGCGTGCTGCCGGGCGAGGGCGTCGAGGAAGGCGTTGGCGGCGGCGTAGTTGCCCTGTCCCGGGCCGCCCAGTACGCCCGCCACGGAGGAGAACAGCACCAGCTGCGCCTCGGGAAGCAGCTCGGCGAGGTGGGCGGCGCCTTCCGTCTTGGGCCGCAGCACCCGCTCCAGGCGGTCCGCGTCCAGGGCGGTGACCACCCCGTCGTCCAGGACTCCCGCGGCGTGGACGGCCATGGTCACCCGGCGGCCGGCCAGCAGGGTCCGCAGGGCGGCGCGGTCGGCGACGTCGCAGGCGGCACTCTCGACCCGGGCGTCCAGCCCGTCCAGTGCGGCGGGTACCGCGCCGCTGCGGCTGACCAGCAGGAGGTCGCGCACGCCGTGCCGCTCGACGAGGTGGCGGACCACCGGTCCGGCCAGGGCGCCACTCGCGCCGGTCACCAGGACGGTTCCCTCCGCGCGGGGTGCAGGGGCCGGCGCCGCGGCCGGTACGCGGACCAGCCGGGCCCCGAGCACCTGGCCGTCGCGCAGGCGGATGTGCGGTTCGTCGGAGCCGAGCGCGCGGTGCAGCGGCGCCAGGTCCTCGGCGTCCACGAGGCCGAAGCGGCCCGGGTGTTCGGACTGGGCGGAGCGCACCAGTCCCCAGGCCGCGGCCGTGGCCGGGCCGGGGGCCGTGGTGACGAGGACCAGCCGCGCGGACGCGAACCGGCGCCCGGCGAGCCACTGCCGGAGCCGGTCCAGAACCTCGGCGGCGAGGGCGCGGGCGGCTTGGGCGGCCTCGGCGGGACCGGCCGGTGATGCCGGGACCGGCAGCACCACCACCGGCGGCACGTCCGTCAGGGCGTCCAGGTCGGCGGCTCGTACCAGCACCGCCCCGGAGGCCTCCAGGGCGGTGCCGATGCCCTCGGGGTCCGGGCCGACGACCGCGTACCGCGCGCCCGGTGACGGCTCGGGGGCTTCCACGGGCAGCCACTCCACGTGGTGGAGCGGCTCGTCGGGAGCATCAGCCCGGCGCAGCACCACCGAGTCGACGGAGGCCACGGGCGCGCCCGCCTGGTCCGTGAGGAGGAGGCCGACCGTGTCGGGCCGGTGGTGGACCAGCCGTACCCGGGCGGCTGTCGCCGCCGGGGCGTGGACGCGCACGCCTGACCAGGCGAACGGCAGGTAGGGGGTGTCCCCGTCGAGGGCCGAGGTGAGGGCCACGGTGTGCAGGGCCGCGTCGAGGAGTACGGGGTGCAGCGCGTGCGCCCCGGGCGCCCCGCCGGCGGCTTCGCCGGGTACGGCAACGTCCGCGAAGACGGCGTCGGCGGTGCGGCGGGCGCCGTGCAGGCCGCGGAAGGCGGGCCCGTACCCCGTGAGCGTCCGGTAGAGGCCGGTGACGTCGATCTCCTCGGCGTCCGCGGGCACGGCCGCGGACGCCGGGGGCTCCTCGGGCGAGGGGGCGAGGACACCGGTGACGTGGCTCGTCCAGCCGCCGTCCCCGGTGCGGGCGTGGATGGTGAAGGCGCGCGTACCGTCGGGCCCAGGGAGGTCCGCGACGAGGCGCAGGTCGGCCTCGGTGGTCGCCAGCGGTGTGTGGGTGACGAGTTCGGCGATCCGCGGGCAGTGGAGCCGGGCTCCCGCCCGGAGGGCGAGGTCGACGAAGTACGTCCCCGGGACCAGGACGGCACCGTCGACGGTGTGGTCGGCCAGCCAGGGCTGCCGCGTCGTGGTGATCCGCTCGCCGAAGACGTGCCCGTCCGGCAGCTCGACCTCTTCGGTCGTGCCCGGAAGGGGCGCGGACGGGGTCCGGGCGGTGGCGACCCAGTGGCGGTCGCGGGCGAAGGGGTAGCCGGGCAGCGAGAGCCGCCGGGGTCGGCCGGGCGCGGGCAGGCTGATCTCGGCGCCGTCGACCCAGGCCCGGGCCAGCTCGTGCAGGTCGCCGCCGTGGACCGGTGCGGCCCCGCGGCGCCTGCGTCCTCGGTGGCATCCCTTGCCGGTGCGGAGTGCGTCGGCGAACTCCGCCGCGGTGGTCGCGACGACGGCGAGCCGCTCGTCGAGGTGGTCGCGTCCGGACCAGAGCGTGAAGGCGAGTGCCGCCGGGTCCGTGCCGGTGCCGGTGCCGGCGAGGCGGCCAGCCAGCTCGGCCGGCGTCGTCCCCGCGTCGATGTGGAGCCGGACGCCGAACTCCTCCTCGACGCGGCGGGCCAGTGCGGTCAGGCGCGGGTAGTCGAGGCCGAGTTCCGCGAACGGCTCACCGGGATCGGCCCGCAGGCCGACGGCCTCGGCGACGATCCGCTCCACGACTTCGGGGTCCGCGCCCCGGCCGGCGCGGTCGAGGTGGGCCAGCATCCGCGCCGCGGTCTCGTCGAGCCGGGCGGCGTCCTTCGCCGACAGCACGAAGAGCCGGGGGCGGTCCTCCTCCGTCGCCTGCGGGCCCGGCACGGCCGGGTGCTCGGCCAGCACCACGTGGGCGTTGGCGCCGCCCGCGCCGAAGGAGCTGATCGCCGCGGTGAGCGGAGCCCCCGCAGGCGGGTTCCAGGGTGCCGGGGTGCGCTGCACGCGGAACCGCGAGCCCTCCCAGTCCACGGCCGGGTTGAGCCGTTCGGCGTGGAGCGAGGGTGCCAGGGTGCGGTGGCGCATCTGGAGGACGACCTTGGTGAGGGCGGCGATGCCGGCCGCCGACTCCAGGTGGCCGATGTTGGACTTCACGGAGCCGATGGGCCAGGGCCCCCGGCCGGCGCCGAGGGCGTCGAAGGCCCGCTCCAGGGCGGTGATCTCGATCGGGTCGCCGAGGCTGGTGCCGGTGCCGTGGGCCTCCAGGTAGCCGAGGTCGGCGGGGTCCACCCCCGCCGCCGTGAGCGAGTCGCGGACGAGAGCGGCCTGGGAGGCCGGGTCGGGCACGGAGAACCCGCCGGTGCGGCCGCCGTGGTTGAGTGCCGTCCCCCGGATGACGGCGTGTACGTGGTCCCCGTCGCGCAGGGCGTCGCGCAGCGGCCGCAGCAGCACCACGCCGACGCCCTCGCCGGGCACGTAGCCGTCGCCGCCCTCGCCGAAGGCCCGGCAGCGGCCGTCGGTGGACAGGAAGGACGACTGGCTCAGCAGCAGGTATTTGTTGGGGTGGACGTGCAGGTTGACGCCGCCCGCGAGGGCGGCCTCGCACGCGCCCCCCCGGATCGCCTCGACGGCCAGGTGGAGCGCCGTCAGCGAGGATGAGCACATGGTGTCGAGCGCGATGCTCGGCCCCTTGAGGTCGAGGAAGTAGGAGACGCGGTTGGCGATGGAGGCGCTGAACGACGAGGGCACGAGCCCCGGTTCGCCGCCGACGCCGTGCAGTTGGTACTGGTTGTACATCACTCCGGCGAACACGCCCACGGAACGGCCCCGCCAGGCGGAGGGGGCGTGTCCCGCCTCCTCGAAGGCGTGCCAGGCCTCCTGGAGGAACAGCCGCTCCTGGGGGTCGAGGACGGCGGCCTCGTTGGGTGAGATGTGGAAGAAGGCGGCGTCGAACTCGTCGATGCCGTCGACGAATCCGCCCCAGCGGCCGTACGAGCGCCCTGGCACGCCCTTGGCGTCGCTGTGGATCGTACGGTGGTCCCAGCGGTCGGCGGGCACCTCTGTGATGCCGTCCCGGCCGGCCTTGAGGTTCTCCCAGAACGCGTCGAGGGTGCGGGCGCCCGGGTAGCGTCCGCTGATGCCCACGACGGCGATCGCGTCGTCCGCGTCGCCGGCGCGGGCACGGGCGCGGGCGCCGACGGCCGGCGGGTGGGGCGCGGGGGCCGCCTCCTCCGAATCGGCCGGGGCAGGGGCCGGGACCGCGGGGGCCGCGGCGGCGGGGGTGAACCGTTCGGTGATCTCGGACGCCGAGCCGACGAGCGCCACCAGGTGCGGCCGGCCGCTGCCGACGGCCCGCAGCATGATGTCCACCGCGGTCGGGGTGTCCATGCCGCGCAGCCCCATCAGGCGCAGCGCACGGTCGTCGAGCGGCATGCCGCCGTCCGACCAGCCGGGCCATCCGATCGACACGACCCCCGGCCTGCCCTCGGCGAACCGGTCGAGGAAGGCGTTGGCGCAGGCGTAGTCGGCCTGGCCGCGGTTCCCCCAGGCACCGGCCGTGGACGAGCACAGCACGAGGAAGTCCAGGCCCAGGTCCCGGGTGGCCTCGTACAGCAGGCGGGCGCCGGTGACCTTGGGCGCCAGGACGGCACGGACGTCCGCGGCGCTCTTGCCCGCAATCAGCCCGTCGCGCAGCACGCCTGCGGCGTGCACCACCCCGTGCAGCGCGCCGTACCGGGAAAGCGCGAGGCCGACCGCGCGGTGGACGTCCTCGGCACGGGAGACGTCCGCTCCGACCACCTGCACCTCGGCGCCGAGGGCGGTCAGTTCGGCGCTCAGCGCGGCGGTCCGCGTGCTGTCCCCGGCCGTCCGTCCGCAGAGCACGAGCCGGGCGCGAACGGTCCGCGCCAGGTGCCGGGCGAGGGACAGGCCCACTCCGCCGAGGCCGCCCGTGATCAGGTACACGCCCCGGTCGCGCAGTGCCGCCGGCCGGTCCGGGGCCGGCACGGGGAGGACCTCGCGCACCTGGCGCCTGCCCGCCTCGTAGCGCACCTCCGTGTCCGGTACGCCCGCGGCGAGTTCGGCCAGGGCGTCGGCGCGCTCCGGCGAGCACACCACCGCGGCGCGCACGCCGGGCTGCTCGCGGTGGAGGGTGTGCAGCAGAGCCGAGACCGCGGAGACCTCCGCGCCCGGGGGGACCTGGCAGACGATCCGCGCGGGGCCGCGCCGGGTGCGCAGGAGGGCAGCCGCGAAGCCGGTCAGGGCGACGGCCTCGCCTTCGACGTCGTGCGGATCGGCGGGGATCCAGAGCACGTCCGCGGCCTCGTGCCCGGTGAGCAGTGCCTCCGCGTCGCGCCCGGTCCGCGAGTCGACGGTCAGGACCGGGGCCGGCGCCGGGTCCTGCACCGGCGGCAGGGGCGCGTCACGCCAGCGGGGCTCGAACCAGACCACCTCGGAGGGCGCCTCCTCGCCTGCGTCCCCGGCTGCCGTCTGCTCCTGCGGCGCGCCGACTGCCCGGCGGGCCCCGTCCGCCGGCAACTCGTACGCACCGAGGTAGGCGACGAGGTCCTCGAAGGTGCTGTGCTCGAACAGCAGAGTGGGCGAGAAGTCGGTGCCGTACGCGCGTTCCAGATCGGCGGCGATGCCCAGCAGCGCCGTCGAGTCCAGGCCCAGCTCGTAGAAGCCCGCCTCCTCGTCGAACGCGGTACGGCCGAGCCGTTCGGCGAGCAGGCCGTGCACCAGGCTCGCCGCGGTCCGCTGATCGGGGGCCGCTCCGGCCTCTGCTGTCGCGGCGGGCTCCGCCGCGCGCGGGGCGCCGTCGAGCCGGGTGATGGCGTCCTCCTCCCGGACCCGCTTGGAGGTGAGGCCGCGCAGCCACAGCCGGACGGCTCCGTCGGCGTCGAGGAAGCGCAGGTCACAGGTGGTCAGATCGCCGTCCGGTCCGGTGGCACGGGGCGGGGTTGCGTGCACCAGGGTGCGGCTCCCGAGCGGCCCGCGGGCCCGGAAGGAGTCGATGAGCATCGGGATGTAGGGCCGGGCCCCCTCGTCGGCCCCGGCCGCGGCGAACTGCGTCGGCAGCAGGGTCGAGGAGTCCAGCGCTGCCGGGTGCAGGTGGAAGTACTCCGCGTACGCGGCGGCCTCCGGGCCCAGCGCCAGGTCCGCGAGCAGCTCGCGCTCACCGACGTGCAGGGTGCCCCGGGCGCGCATGAACGCTCCGTGCTCGATACCGGTCCGGCGGACGAGCGCGTACAGGTCGGCCATGTCGGCCGTGCGGGGCAGGCCCGCGCGCAGGGCCGACAGGTCCACGGCCTCGGCCGGGAACGGCACGTCCAGGTGGAGGCGGCAGTCGAGGACCGGCTCGGTCTCGCCGGTGGGGCGGCGGGTACCGGTGACCAGGACCCGGTGGCCTTCGGCGTCCGCCGAGAACTGCAGCCGCAGCTCGGTGTCGAAGTCGGGCCCGGCGGCCACGGGGTTGCGGAACAGCACGCGGCGCAGCTCCACGCGGGAGGTGTCGACGCCGCGGGCGCGCAGGATCCGGTAGATCATGTCGAGGAACGACACTCCGGGCAGGATGCGCGTGCCGTGCACGCGGTGGTCACGCAGCACCGGGTCGGTGCCGCGCACCACCACGGTGCAGGTCAGACCGTCCAACAGGTTCATTGCTTTCCTTCCGGCACGGCGGAGAACTGGAGCTCGAAGAACGGCGCGGGGGCCGCTGCCGGCGTCTGCGCGGGCTGTACGGGCTGTACGGGCTGTACGGCGGCGGGCGCGTCGAACCAGAAGCGCCGCCGCCGGTAGCGGGGCGGGTCCAGCGGTGTACGCACCGGGACGTGGGCCCCGGGTGCCTGGCGCACCACCATGTGGGCGTTGGTGCCGCCGAAGCCGAAGGAGCTGACGGCGGCCCTGCGCGTACCGTCGCGGCCGGTGAACGCGCGCGGCTCCCGTACGGGGAACAGCGGCGACTCCTCGAAGCGGAAGCGGCGGTTGAGGGTCGCGCAGTGCAGCGTCGGCGGGAGCTGGGCGTGGTGGACGGACAGCAGAACCTTGATCAGCCCGGCCATGCCGGCTGCGCTGAGGGTGTGTCCGATGTTGGTCTTCACGCTGCCGACGCCGCAGAAGCCGACCTCGCCGGTACGGGCGCGGAAGGCCTCGGTGAGTGCCTTCAGCTCCATCGGGTCACCGATCATGGTGCCGGTGCCGTGGGCCTCCACATAGCCCAGCAGGGCCGGGGAGACACCGGCGTCGGCCAGGGCCGCCTCGATCACCTCGCGCTGTGCGCGCGGGTTCGGTGTCGTGATGCCCATGGTGCGGCCGTCGTTGTTGACGGCGCTGCCCTCGATCACGCCATAGATCCGGTCGCCGTCTCGCAGGGCGTCGGAGAGCCGCTTGAGCAGCAGCGTACCGGCGCCCTCGCCGAGCACGATGCCGTCGGCCCGCTCGTCGAACGTGTGGCAGCGCCCTGTGGGCGACAGGGCACCGGCCCCGCTCATCCCGACGAAGGGCACCTCGTCGAGGAGGATCTCGGCCCCGGTCGCGAAGGCCAGGTCGCACTCGCCGGTGCGCAGGGCGGCGGCGGCCATGTGCACGGCGACGAGCGCGCTGGAGCAGGCCGTGTCGACGACGACGGACGGTCCGCGCAGGTCGAGGTGGTGGGACAGCTGTGCGGCGATGAAGTTCTGCGCCATTCCGCTGATCGCGTGCGGGCCGGCCGCGGCGACGTGCGCTCCGTAGTTCGCCGCCCGGGCTCCCGCGAAGACGCCGACACGCCGGCCGGCGACCTCACGCGGGGTGAGCCCGGCATCGGCCAGGCACTCCACTCCGGTCTCCAGGACCTGCCGGACCAGAGGGTCGACGTACGCCGCCCCGGCCGGGTCGATCCGGAAGTACTCCGGGTCGAAGTCCTCGACGGCGTCGAGGAATCCGCCCCACTTGCTGACGCTGGTGCCGGGCTGCGGGTCGGGGCGCCAGAAGCGGTCCGTGTCCCAGCGGGAGGGCGGCACCTCCGTGACGGAGTCCGTGGCGGACATCAGGTTTCGCCAGAACGCCGCGTGGTCGGGCGCACCGGGGAAGTGGGCGGCGATGCCGATGACGGCGATGTCCTCGCGCCTCGCCGCTCCCCCTGCGGGGCGCGGACCGCCGGCCTCCAGGGCCTCGGCCGCCACCGGGGCCGGGACCTGGGCGGCGGGCGCGGCGGTGGGCGGGCCGTCCGGGTCGGCCTCCTGGGACGCGTCCGGAACGTCCGGCACGAGATCGCGCAGCGCCTCCGTGAGGAGCGCCACGGTCGGGTTCTCCAGGACGGTCGACGGCTCCGCGACGACGCCGAGTTCCCGCTCCAGCGCTGTGAGGATCTGGGCGATCATGATCGAGTCCACGCCGAGGTCGGCGAAGTCCGCATCCTGCCCGATCTCGGCCGGATCCATGCGGAGCGTCGAGGCGAGCACCGCGGTCACCCGGCGGGCGAGACGGTCCGCGGCCGGCTCCCCGCTCGTGCGGGGGGCGGCCGGCCGAGCCGGCGCGGGCACCTCCAGCAGCCGGGCGGCGTCGAAGCGCCCGGCGTCCACGACGCAGGGCAGCACGACCGGGTCGGGACCGCTCATGGCACGGTCCAGCAGGTCCAGACCCGTCTCCGGAGCCAGGGTGCGCAGGCCGAGGTCCCGGTACGCCGGGGTGTCCACCTCGGGCATGCCGGCCGCACGCCAGCTCGGCCACTGGACGGACCGGACGACGGGGGCGTCCTCACCCCCGGTGGCGGTGCGGTACTCGGCGACGCGGTCCAGCACGGAGTTGGCCAGCGCGTAGTCGCTGAGGCCCACGGCCAGCGCGGGCACACCGCCCGCGACGGACGAGTACAGCACGACGAAGCGCAGCTCGTCGCCGGTGCAGGCGTCCAGGACGGCTTGCAGTCCCGCGGTCTTCGGTTCCAGGACGCGCCGCATGTCCTCGGTCCGCTTGCCGATGAACGCCGGGTCGCGCATGACGCCGAGTCCGGCGCAGTGCACGATCCCGGCGATCGGGCCGAGCTCGCGCCGTGCACGGTCGAGCACCTCGGCCACCCCGTCCAGCGGGCCGGACTCGATCGCGATCCGGACCCCGGGGCGTTCGAGGGCCGCGAGGTCGCGCAGCCTGGCCGCGAGGGCCGCGTCGGTGCCGGGGTCCGCGAGGAGTGCGGGCCACTCGCTCCGGGCGGGCAGCGCCGTACGGCCGAGGAGCACGAGCCGGTCGGCACCCCGTTCGACGAGTCGGGCGGCGAGGAGCCGGCCCAGTGCGCCCGTCCCTCCGGTGATCACGACGGTCCGGCCTGCCAGGTCCGCCGACCAGTCGGCGCGGGCGGGCGCCGCGTCGGCGGAGCGCAGCACCGGTCGGTGCCGCACGCCGGCCCGTATGCAGGCCTCGGTCACCGGGTCGGCCGCCGCGAGTTCCGCGGCGACCGCCTCGCGCAGCGCGTCCGGCTCCAGGGTGTCGAGGTCCAGGGTGCGGGCGGCCAGGCCGCGGTACTCGGCCGTGAGCATCTTGACGAGGCCCGCGTGGGCCGCTCCGCGCAGCGTGGGCCGCTGTGTCCGGAACGCGGCGAGTTCCCGGGTGAGGTGGAGGTAGGTGAAGCCCCGGGTGCGGTTCGCGGTGACGAGCTCGCGCAGGAGCGCGATCCGCGCCCAGTCGGGCTCCGGCACGGCCTGCGGGGTGTCGGCCGGGTCGGGGTCGGCCAGGTCTGTCAGGTCGACCAGGGCCGTCGCGGCGCGGGCGGCTTCCGCGATCCGCCGGGCGGCGTCCGCGTCGCCGTCGTCCATGCGGACCACCGTGGCGGCGGGCCCGAAGGCCTTCTCGGCGAGGTTCTCGTTCCCGGCGCGGGCCAGGACCACGATGTCCGCGGGCAGTTCGGCCGGGGCCAGCGGGGCGGCCTCCCACCGCTTGACCAGGAGCAGTGCGGGGTCCTGCGGGACGGTCGCGCCCGCGGTCGCGGCCGGTGCCGTGAGCCAGTGCCGTTCGCGGGCGAACGGGTAGGTCGGCATGGACGCCAGCGGCGGCCGGACGGTGCGCAGCGCGGTCCAGTCGATGTCGGCGCCGTCCTGCCAGAGCCGGGCGAGCCGGTCGAGCCGTCCCTCCCGGACCAGTCGGGCGAGGTACTCGGCTCCCTCGGGTTCGGACAGCCAGGCGTGGTCGGCGTCCGCGCCGGCGGGGGCCCGCTCGGCCGCGAGGAAGCCGGCCAGTTGTTCGCGCAGGTCTCGGGTGGAGCGGGCGACCACGGCGAGCCGGGCGGCCATGGGGACGCGGGCGGACTGGGAGGTGTACGCGAGGGAGGCCAGCGACGCCCCGGCGTCCGTGCCCGTGCCCGTGTCTGCGTCTGCGTCCGCGTCCGCATCCGCGTCCGCGTCCGCGTCCGCGTCGAGGAACTCCACCATCGCGGCGGCGTACCGGCGCAGGGCGGCTTCGTCCCTGCCCGAAAGGAGGAACACCTCCGGGGCGTCGTCCCGCGGCGGGGCCGGGGGCGCGCCGGCGGGCGCCTCTTCGAGGACGACGTGGGCGTTGACCCCGCCGAAGCCGAAGGAGCTGACGCCGGCGCGCAGCGGCAGCGGCGTGCCGTCGGCCGCCGCGGGTTCCCACGGGGCGGTCCGCCGTACGGGCCGGAACGGTGTGCCGGTGAGATCGATGCGCGGGTTGAGCGTGTTCAGGTGCAGGGTCTTCGGCAGCGTGCGGTGCCGCATCGCCAGCACCACCTTGATGACGCCGGCGATGCCCGCGGCGGGCTCCAGGTGTCCGATGTTGCTCTTCACGGTGCCGATGCCGCAGGGCGTGGCGGGTCCGCCGGCCAGGGCCCGGTGGGCCCGGACGAGGCCGTCGATCTCCACCGGGTCGCCGAGGGCGGTTCCGGTGCCGTGGAGTTCGGTGTAGGAGACCGTTTCGACCGGTACCCCGGCGTCTTCGTACGCCTCGACCAGCAGGGCGGCCTGGGCCTCGGGGTTGGGTGCGGTCAGCGACGAGGCGTGCCCGCCGTGGCCGACCGCGCTTCCGCGGATCACCGCGTGGACCCGGTCGCCGTCGGCGAGGGCGCGGGAGAGCGGCTTGAGGACGAGGACGCCCACGCCCTCCCCCTTGACGTATCCGTCGGCCGCAGCGTCCAGCGCCTTGCACCGGCCGTCCGGGGAGAGCACCCCGAGCTGGTTCCCGGCCACCACGGTCTGCGGCGAGAGCACGAGGCTCACGCCGCCGGCGACGGCGAGTTCGCTCTCCCCGGCGCGCAGGGACCGGACGGCGCGGTGCAGTGCCACCAGGGAGCTGGAGCAGGCGGTGTCGATGCTCTCGCTCTCGCCCTTGAGGTCCAGCAGGTACGAGATGCGGTTGGCCAGGATGGTCCGCGCGAGCCCGGTGCCCGCGTGGGGGTTGACCTGCTCGCCGCGCAGCACCATCGACTCGTAGTCGTTGAACTGGACGCCGGCGAACACGCAGACGCGGCGGCCCGCGAGCCGGTCGGCCCGGCAGCCGGCGTCTTCGAGGGCGGTCCAGGTGTGTTCGAGGAACAGCCGGTGCTGCGGGTCCATGACCTCTGCCTCGGCGGGCGAGATCTTGAAGAACCGTGCGTCGAACCGGTCGACGTCGCCCAGGAACCCGCCCCAGCGGGCGGTGCCGCCGAAGCGCCGGGACACCTCCTGCCAGTCCCAGCGGTCGGCCGGCGTCTCGGTGACGAGGTCGTCGCCGTCCCTGAGATGCCGCCAGAACCCCTCCAGGTCCGGCGAGCCCGGGAATCGTCCGGACATGCCGATGACGGCGACGGCGTCGTCCCGGACGGGCCCGGTGGAAGGAGCGGCGGACGGAGCGGCGGACGGAACGGCGGGACTGACGGCGGTGGCCGCGGGTCCGGCCGACGGCCGGAGGTGTTCCGCGAGAAGGTACCGGGCGAGACGCACGACGGTGTTCTCGGCGAACAGGGCCGTCGTCGGCACCGAGATGCCGTAGCGCTCCTCCAGGGCCGCGGAGAGGGACTGGAGCCCGAAGGAGTCCAGCCCGTACTCCCCGAAGCCGGCCTCCGGGTCGAGTGCCTTCGGCTCCAGGCCGACCAGTCGGGCGACGAGCTCCCGCAGCTGCCCGGTCAGCTCGCCCGCGGGTACGGGAGCGGAGGCGGCGGAAGGGCCCGCGGGAGCGGGCGCCGGGGCGGGCCGGCGGGTGTCGTTCCCGTGCTCCCGGATCCGCATCGCGGCGACCTGTCCGCGCATCCGCTCGGGCTCGCCGGGCAGGACGGCGACCTGGGGGCGTCCCAGCCTCAGGACGAGGTCGAGCAGCCGCTCCCCCTCTTCCGCCTCCAGGTAGCGGAAGCCGGTGTCGGCGAGGTAGCGGCGCTCGTCCTCGGCATCGACGTGCATGCCTCCGGCGCGCCACATGGGCCAGTCGACGGAGACCGTGTGCCCGCTGCGGCGGCCCGCGCGGCGCAGGGCCTCCCGCTCCTCGGCGAAGCCGTCGAGGTAGCGGGCACCGACGGCGTAGTCGACCAGTCCGTAGTCGCCGAGCTGCCCGGCCAGCGAGGAGTACAGGACGAACAGGTCCAGCGGTTCGTCACGGGTCGCCTCGTCGAGGACCCGGGTGCCCTCGAAGCGGGCCCGCAGGTGGGAGCGGAACTCCGCGAGGTCCTTGCCCGGGAGAGGAGTGCGCGAGGCGGTCGCCGCCAGGTGGAACACCCCGTGCAGGGCACCCCACTTCTCCTTGACATCCGCCACGACGCGGGCCATGGCCGCCTCGTCCTCCACGGACGCCTGGTAGTAGGCGACCTCACCGAGAGCACGCAGGCCGGCGAGCTGCCCGGCCCGGTCCGCGGCCGGCGAGCGGCCGGTGAGCGCCACTCGGGCGCCGCGTGCCAGCAGGGTGCGGGCGAGCAGCAGTCCGAGGCCGCCCGCGCCGCCGGTCACCAGGTGGACGGTGCCCGGACGCAGCGGGGACGGGGTGACGGGGCTCGGGTCGGCCTCGGTGAGCACGCGTACGGTACGGCCGTCCGCGGAGAGCCGGACCGCAGCCGAGGAGAGCCGCTCGGCGGCCGCCTCGGCGAGCAGGGCGGCCGGTTCGACCCGGCCGGCGACACGTACGACACCGAAGGCGGTACCGGGCAGCGCGGCGCGCAGCGAGGCGTCGAACCCTCCCCAGGCCTCCGCCATCGCGCCCTCGGGCACCAGGACCTGGATCCGCGCGGCGGCCCGGGAGGCCGCCATGGCGCGTACGAGCAGGAAGACCGACTCCAGCCCCAACTCGGGGCGTTCGGGGTGGAGCAGGGGCCACTGGTGCACGATGCGGTCCGCTCCGGCCGCGAGCAGCCGGGCGTAGTCCTCGGCTTCGCCGGGACGGATCGTGACGGTGGTGCCCTCGTCGGCGTACGCCGATCCGGCGCGTACGGTCACGGCGCCGGGGACCGGCAGGTCGCCGAAGACCAGCACCCGGCCGGTGTGGGGGGTGGCGGGCGGTACGGGTTCGGCCACCCATGCGGCCGTGAACAGGCTGACGGGTGCCGGGCCGGCGGGGCCGTCGGCATCCTGGGAGCCGGAGGTCGGGGCGGCGGCCCCGCTGCCGCCCGCCGGGTCCGGTGCCGGGACGGCCTCGGCGGCCGGCGCCGCCGCGGCTCCGTCGGTGAACCAGTGCCGGTCGGCGGCGAAGGGGTACGGCGGCAGCGGGCGCAGCTTCGGCAGCCGCTCCCACCGGCCGGACCAGTCGACCGTCGCGCCCCGCACCCATGCCGCGGCGGTCTCCTCGTCGCCCCTCCCGTCGAACGGGGCGCGGTCGGCGTGCCGTTCCACGTGCCCCTGGTGGATTCCGGCGGGGTCTCCGGCGAGGTAGCGGCGCAGGACGGCCACCGCGTGCTCTCCCGAGTCGGCGACGAACGCCAGGCGTTCGGCGTGTTCCGTGCGGCCGCACTGAAGGGTGCGGGCGGTGCCGTCGAGGTCGTGCTGCCAGGTTTCCCGGGCGTCGACGAGGGAGCGGGCGGCTGCCCGCAGCCGCTCCGGGTCGCGGGCGGAGAGGACGAACACCGCCGGGCGGCCGGAGGGCGCCGGCTCGTCGGCCGGGTACTCCTCCAGCACGACATGGGCGTTGACCCCGCCGTAGCCGAAGGAGCTGACCCCGGCGCGGCGCGGGACACCGGGGGCCGCGGGCTTCCAGTCGCGTGCCTCGACCGCGATCTCGCAGGCCGTGCCCTCCAGAGCCAGGTGCGGGTTGCGTTCCGGGCCGTGCGGGTCCCCGGTGATCCGTCCGTGCCGCAGCGACAGCAGGACGCGCAGCACGGCGGCGATTCCCGCCGCCGGCTCCAGGTGGCCGATGGTGTTCTTCAGGGCACCCAGGGCGCAGTGCGGGGCGGCCGGGGCGGGATGGCCCCAGTCCCGGTAGAGCTCGGCGAAGGCCTGGCGCAGGCCGTTGGTCTCGGCGGGGTCGCCGATGACGGTGCCGGTGCCGTGCGTCTCGATATACCCGATGGTCGCCGGGTCCACGCCCGCCTCGCGGTGGGCCTTCACGATCACCTCGGCCTGGGCGCGCGGGTTGGGCGCGGTCAGCGAGTTGGAGCGGCCGCCGTGGTTGACGGCGGTGCCGCGCAGGACGGCGAGCACGGGGTTGCCGTCGGCGAGGGCGCGGCTGAGGCGCTTGAGCACCACGGCTCCGACGCCCTCGCCGCGCACGTATCCCTTGGCGTCCTTGTCGAAGGCCCGGCCCACGCCGTCGGGGCTGAGCATGCCGGCCCGTTCGAGGGAGGCGAAGGTGACCGGGGACAGCATGAGGCTGACGCCCCCTGCGATGACCGTGTCGCAGTGGCCGAGCCGCAGGGCCTCCGCTGCTCGGTGGAGGGCCACGAGCGAGCTGGAGCAGGCGGTGTCCACGGGTTCGCTGGGGCCGCGCAGGTCGAGGTGGTACGAGATGCGGTTGGCCAGCATGGAGGGGGTGAGGCCGGTCGAGGAGTAGGCGTCGGCGGCCGCGCCCGAGCGCTGCACGAGTTCGGCGTACTCGGACGAGCCGGCGCCGACGAACAGGCCGGTGTTGCTGCCGGCCAGGCGGGCCGGGTCGATGCCGGCGTCCTCCAGCGCCGACCACACCGTACGCAGCAGCAGCCGCTGCCGGGGGTCCATCCAGCGGGCCTCTCGGGGCGAGATGCCGAAGAACAGCGGGTCGAAGCGGTCGATGTCCGGTATGAAGCCTCCCCGGGTTATCCGGGTCCGGTCGGGGTGCAGGGCGGGGTCCCCGTAGTGGGCGACGGCGTCCCAGCGGTCGGCGGGGACGTCGCTGAAGAGGTCGCCGCCCTTCTGGAGGGCCGCCCAGAACTCGTCGAGGTTCCGTGCGCCTGGCAGGGTGCCGGCCATGCCGACGATGACGACGGGATCGTCCCGGCCCGGCACGTCCTGCGCGGCGGGTCCGGCCCGCAGGGGCGCGACGGCGTCCGGGTGCTGCTCCTCCAGCCAGGCGGCGAGCGCGGCGGGGGTCGGGGTGGCGAGCAGTTGGTCGGGGCCGACGGGCACACCGAAGGCGGTGGAGGCCTCGTCGGCGAGCCGGAGGAGCCCGAGGGAGTCCAGGCCGTGGTCGTGGAAGGACTCCGCCGGGTCGAGGTCGGCGGGAGCGTATCCGGTGACCGTGCCCAGCAGGGCCAGGACGGCGTCCCGGAGGCGAGCGCCCCGGGTGGCGGCGTCCGCTGCCCCCGGGGCGGCGGGGGCGGCGGGGGCGGCCGAGGTGACGGCATCGATCCAGCAGCGGGTGCGCGCGAAGGGGTATCCGGGCAGGGACAGCACGGGTACCGTGCCGACGCGGCCGGCCTCCCAGTCGATGGCCTCTCCGGCGGCCCAGCGGCGGGCCGTGTCGTGCGGGTCCGCGGCGGAAGGCGCGGACGGGGCCCCCGGCTCGGCGGTCACGACGCCGGTGTGACCCGCCGGCCGTCCGGCGAGGAACGCGTCGAGGGCCTCGGTGAGTTCCTCCGCGGACCGTGCGACGACGGCGAACCGGTGGGCCATGGCCTCCCGGCCGGTCTGCAGGGTGCGGGCGAACCGGAGCAGGTCGACGCCGCCGCCGCCCGCGACGCGTCCCGCGAGGTCGCGCAGGGTGGTGCCGCCGTGCACGGAGCCCGCCGCGACCGCGTCGCCGAGGCCGATCAGCCGCACCATCGTGGCCGGCTCCAGGCCCAGTTCGTCGAGCGGTTCGTCGACCGCCGTGACGGGGACGTCGGCAGCGGCGGCGATGTCGCGGGGGTCGGCGCCGGTGCCCTGCGAGCCGAGCCATGCCCGCATGCCCGCGACGACGCGGCGCAGGCCCTCCGCGTCCCGGGCGGAGAACGGGAAGACGTCCGGGCCCGCGGGGGTGTCGGGCCGCGGCTCCGGCGTCCGGTACTCCTCGACCACGAGGTGGGCGTTGGAGCCGCCCGCGCCGAATGCGCTGACGCCCGCGCGCAGGGGTTCGGGGCTCTTCCAGGGAGCGAGTTCGCGCTGCACCCGGAAGGGCACCCCGTCCCAGTCGACAGCCGGGTTGAGTGCGTCCGCGTGCAGGGAGGGCGCCAGTTCACGGGCCTTCATCTGGAGCAGGACCTTCGTGAGCGCCGCGATGCCCGCGGCCGACTCCAGGTGGCCGAGGTTGGACTTCACCGAGCCGAGCGCGACCGAACCGGCCGGCAGGCCGCCGAAGGCCCGTACGAGGCCGGCGATCTCGGCCGGGTCGCCCAGCCGGGTCCCGGTGCCGTGCGCCTCGACGTACGAGATCCCGTCGGCCGGCACTCCGGCCGTGCGCAGCGCCTGGGTGATGACCTCGCCCTGGGCGCCGGGGCTGGGCACGGCGAACCCGCCGGTCTTGCCGCCGTGGTTGACGGAGCTGCCGAGGATCACGCCGAGGATGCGGTCCCCGTCGCGCTCGGCCGCCGCCAGCGGCTTGAGCAGGACGGCGCCGACGCCCTCGCCGGGCACCATGCCGTCGCCGTCCGCCGCGAAGCTGCGGCACCGCCCGCTCTCGCCGGTGAACCCGCCGGCCGCGAGCTGGCGGTACTTGCGCGGGTGGGGGGCGAGGTTGACGCCGCCGGCGAGCGCGTAGTCCGCCTGTCCTGCGGCCAGGGCCTCGCAGGCGAGGTGGATGGCGGTGAGCGAGGAGGAGCACATCGTGTCGACGGCCAGGCTCGGCCCCTGGAAGTCGAGGAAGTAGGAGACGCGGTTGGCGATGGACGCGTAGCCCATGCCGCCGGCGAGGCCCCGTTCGTCCTCGAACAGCTGGTAGTGCCCGTACATCACGCCCACGTACACGCCGACGCGGCTGCCCCGCAGGCGGGTCCGGGTGTATCCGGCGTCCTCCACGGCGTGCCAGGAGGCCTGGAGGAACAGGCGCTCCTGGGGGTCGGTCAGCTCGGCCTCCCGCAGGGACATCTGGAAGAAGCGCGGGTCGAACTCGTCGATCCCGTCCAGGAAGCCGCCCCAGCGGCTCACGGGACGGCCGTCCGCTGTGTCCGCGGCCTGACGGTCCCAGCGGTCGGCGGGCACCTGGCGCACGCAGTCCCGGCCGGTCCGCAGGTTCTCCCAGAAGGTGTCGAGGTCCTCGGCCAGGGGGTAGCGGCCGGAGACGCCGACGATCGCGATGCGCCGGTCGGCGGCCGGCGCGGGCTGCGCCGGAGGGGCGGCCGGGCGCACCCCGGCGGCGGGCCGGGATGCGGCCGGGGCGGCGGCCGGTGCAGGTGCGGGCTCGGCGGCGGGTTCCCCGGTGGACTCGGCGGCGGGCTCGGGGAGGAGCGCGCGCACCCGGTCGGAGTGCCGCTCGACGAGGTACTCGGCGACCTCGCGGATGGTCGGGTACTCGAACAGCAGGGACACGGGCAGCTCTCCCATGCCCTCGGCGAGGACGTCCACGATGAGGGGCACCGTCAGCGAGTCGACGCCGAAGTTCTCGTACGTCTCATCGAGCCAGAGCCGCTCCCGCGGCACCTGGAGGATCTGCGCGAAAGCGTCCTTGACGTACTCCTGCGCGGCGTCCAGCAGCCCGCCGCCCTCCGTGCCGGACGGCTCCGCCGAGGGGAGCGGGGGCGCCGCTGAGCGCGCCGTCGCGGCGGGCGCCGCGACGCCGGGCGGGGTGCGGCCCGGTGCCGTCTCCGCGACCACCACGTGCTGGCTCAGCCCCTCGTCGGCCGGCACGGCCCGGCTGCGGGCGAAACCGGCCAGGGCGAGGGCCCTGCGCCATCCGGGTGCCGACAGCAGCGGTGAGCCGGGCAGCCGCAG
The DNA here is from genome assembly GCF_003325375.1 of Streptomyces globosus. Classification (GTDB taxonomy): domain Bacteria; phylum Actinomycetota; class Actinomycetes; order Streptomycetales; family Streptomycetaceae; genus Streptomyces; species Streptomyces globosus_A. The sequence continues at coordinate 56,735 of NZ_CP030864.1, forward strand.
TGCGGCGTCCTCGTGCAGCCACCAGCCGTCGAGCAGGCCGAACGTGAGGGTGGCGGTGAGGACGTTGCTGCTGGCCTCGTTGAGGACCAGTCGGCCGCCCGGCTTGAGCAGCCGGGCCACGGCGCGCAGGGTGGCGAGCAGGTCGGCGGTCGCGTGCAGCACGTTGGCCGCGACGACGAGGTCGGCGCTGCCCGGGGTGAAGCCCTGGGGCTCGGGGTCCTCGGAGATGTCGAGCCGCTGGAAGCGGACGTACGGGTGCTCCTCGGCGAACCGCTGCTTCCCGTGCCGCAGGAAGGCCTGGGAGATGTCCGTGTAGACGTACGCCACCTCCGTGCCGGACGCGGCGAGGGCGGGCAGAACACTCGCGGTGGTGCCGCCGGTGCCGGCACCGACCTCGATGACGGTGAGCGGGCCCTCGTGGCGGGACAGCAGGTCCTGGACGGCGCCGACGACGAGTTCGTTGGCGCGGTCGACGACGGGGCTGCCCCGGTAGGCGCCCTCGACGAGGGCGCTGGAGCCGCCCGGGAACATCACGTCGGTGGCGCGGACGGTGCCGCGCAGCACCCCGAAGAGGTTCTGCATGCAGGGGCGCAGCAACCGGTCGAAGCGGCCCAGCGCGGGCTCGCGCCGGCACAGCTCGACCAGGTCCGCCTCGGGGTCCCCGGCAGGCTCGCGCCCGGCGGGGACGAGTGCTCCTGCCCGGTCGTCGAGGAAGCCGGCCCCGGTCAGCTGGCGCAGGAGCTCGGTGAAGAGCCGGCGCCGCGCGGGGACGACGGCCAGCCGTTCGGCGAGGGCGTCGGGCTGCCAGGCCTCGGCGCCGTCGGGGAAGACCCCTTCTCGGCGGAAGAGCATCCACAGCCACGTGCACATGATCTCGGTCAGGCGGGCGTCGGCGGCCTCGGTGAGGAGCGGGGCGACCGGCGGCAGCTCGGCCAGCGCCGGTACCAGGGCCGTGTCGTCGGGCGGCGTCGCCGGGTCGGGCGGCGTTCCGGTGCCGGACAGCGTGGTCTGCGGGCCGGACGGCCGGACGGCCGTTCCGCGCGGCCGGGCGCCGACCGCGGCGAGTGCGGCCGCATCGGCCTTGACCGCGACGACCTGGCGGTCGTCGCGTCCGAGCACGGCGTGCACGGCGGCCATTCCCTCCTCGGGGGTGATCGAGTGGATTCCCGTGGCGGCGAGCCGCTCGCGGTAGCGCTCGTCGGCGACGATGCCGACGGTCCCCCAGTAGCCCCAGTTGATGACGGCCACGCGGGCGGGGAGCATCCAGTCGAGGTGGTGGGCGAAGGAGTCCTCGAAGGTGGATCCGGCCGCGTAGTTGCTCTGCCCGGCGCTGCCGGAGAGGGCGACGGCCGAGGAGAAGAACAGGACGAAGTCCAGGCCTGCCGCGTCGCGCAGGGCGGCGTGCAGGGCGACCGAGGTGTGCGCCTTGGCGGCGAGGACGGAGCGGAAGGTGTCCTCGGTCATCGTGGCGACTGTCTGGTCGCGCAGGACGATCGTGGCGTGGAAGACGCCGTGCAGGGCTCCGTGGGTGCTCCGGGCCCACTCGACGGCGTCCCGCAGCGCGGCGGGGTCGGTCGCGTCGGCCCTGCGGTAGGAGACGAGGGCGCCGTCGGGGTCGATGCTGCGCAGGCGGGCGCGGCGCTCGGCGTCGAGTTCGCCGCGGCCGAGGAGGACGACCTTCGCCCGGTAGCTCCGCACGAGCCAGGCGGTGAGTTCCAGGCCGATGCCGCCGGCCCCGCCGAGGACGAGGTAGGTGCCGTCCCGCCGGATCCGCTCCTGCGGCGGCGTGGCGGCGACCGGGACGAGCAGCCGGTGGTGCAGCACACCGCGGCGCAGGGCGTAGGGGCCGCCTGCGGGGGCGTCGAGCACGTCGGCGGAGGGCGCGTCGGCGGAGGAGCGGTCGACGACGGTCACCTGCCAGCGGGGGTGCTCCTGGGCCAGCGACAGGGCCAGTCCGTGCAGGCCGGCGGCGTACGGGTTGGCCACGGGCTCGTCCGCCGTGCTCAGGGCGTCCTCGGTGACGACGGTGAGGCGGACGGCCGAGCGGGTCCGCTGGAGGACCTTGGCAAGCCGGAACAGGGCGAGGACACCGCGTTCCTGGGCTGCTTCGAGCGCCGCGGTGTCGGCTGTCCCGCCCGTGGTACGGGGGGCGAGCAGGATGACGTGGTCGGGGCGTCCGGTGGCAGTGGCGGCGCCCTCCGGGCCGAATGCGGCGACGGTGCCGCCGAGACGGGTGCGCAGGGCCGCCGCGAGCGGCGCCGACTCCGGTCCGTGCACCAGCCAGGTGGTGGCTGCGTCGGGGAGCGGCTGCGGGGACCGGCCGGGCAGCTCGGTCCAGCGCGGTACGAACATCAGGTCGTCCGCGGCGGCGGCCGCCTCGGCGGAGACGGCCGTCCCGGTGGCGGCCCGCCGGGCCGGGGCGACACCGGGCGCGGGGCGCAGCGACAGGTCGTGCAGTCGCACGTGGACGTTCCCCTCGGAGTCGGTCAGGACGAGGTCGTAGCGGTCGGTGCCGACGGTGCGGACGTGGGCGTACCCGAGGTCCGTCACCGGGGCGTGGATCTCGGCCGCGGTGAGGGCGTACGGCACCATCGCGGGGCCGCTGTCCCGGTCCCGGAGGACGGCGAATGCGTGCAGGGCGCCGTCGACCGCCGAGGGGTGGAGGGCGGAGCCGGCGAAGCGGGCGGCTTCGGCCGGGATCCGCAGGCGTACGAGCGCCTCGCCGTCGCCCGCCGCGATCCATTCGACGGCCCGCAGGGCGGGGCCGTAGAACAGCCCCGCCGCGGCGAGGTCGTCGTAGAGGGACCCGCCGTCGTGGCGGCTGCCGAGGCGGGCCCGTACGGCGTCGATGTCCAGGCTCGCCCCGGCGGGCTCGGACAGGGGCCCCACCTGTCCCTCCGCGAGGAGTTCGCCGGCGTCGTCGCGCAGGTCGAAGCGGGTACCGGTGTCGCCGCGGCGCAGCCGTGTCCGTGCCGTGCGCTCGGCTCCGGCCACGACGAACGGCCGCAGCCAGCGGACGTTGGACAGCCGCAGCCGCTGCCCCGCGCCGGCCTCCTCGGCGGCGGCGCGTGCCATCTCCAGGACGGCGGCCGCGGGCAGCAGGCGGGTCTCGCCGAGCCGGTGGCCTCCGATATACGGGTGCTCGGGCGCGAACGCGGTCCGGTACGTGAGGCCGTCCAGGCTCCCGGCCGGGTCGACCGTGTCGAGCAGGGGGTGCACCGTATCCGCCGCGGTGCGCCCGGCGGCCGGCGCGGGCGGCGTCCAGATGGCGTCGGTGAGCCAGCAGCGGAGCTCCTCGAAGGGGTAGCCCGGCAGCGGCACCCGGCGGCCGCTGCTCTCCGGCCACGCGACGCGGGCTCCGGCGGCCCAGGCGGCGCCGATCGACGCCGGGTCGGTGCCGGTGGGGGCGGCGGCGCGGGCGGCGCGGCCGCGGGCGCTGCCGGTCCACACTCCTGACGGGTCCTCCCCGCGCAGGCGGGCCACCAGCTCGGCGGCGGTCGAGGCCAGGACGACCATGCGGTCGGCCCACTCCTCGCGCCCCTGCTGGAGGGTGAACGCCACATCCGCGAGACGCGGCGAAGATCCGTCCGCAAGGCCGCGCTCCAAGGCGTCGGCCAGTTCGGCGGCGAGGACGGGGAGTCGTTCGGGTGCCTTGGCGGAGAGGGGGAACAGGTACGGGCCGGACTCCTGCCCGGGGGCCGGCGGGGCGGCGTACTCCTCCACGACGACGTGCGCGTTGGCCCCGCCCGCGCCGAAGGAGCTGATGCCCGCGCGCCGGGGTGCGCCGTCGGGCCGGGGCCAGGGGGCGAGGTCGCGCTGCACGCGCAGCGGGGTCGAGCCGAAGTCGATGTTCGGGTTGAGCGGGTCCGCGTGCAGCGAGGGCACGAGTCGGCCGTGCCGCATCTGGAGGAGGATTTTGCACAGCCCGGCCATGCCGGAGGCCGACTCGAGGTGGCCGACGTTGGACTTGACCGAGCCGATCGGAAGGCTGCCCGGGGGCAGTCCGGCGTCGGCCAGCGCGCGGGCCAGCCCGCGGATCTCGACGGGGTCGCCGAGGGCGGTTCCGGTGCCGTGTGCCTCCAGGTAGCCGAGGGTGGCCGGATCCACGCCCGCCTCCCCGAGCGCCTGTGCGACGAGGTCGCCCTGCGCGACGGGGTTGGGCACCGTGAAGCCGTTGGTGCGGCCGCCGTGGTTGACGCTGGTGGCGAGGATGACGCCGTGGATGTGGTCGCCGTCCCGGACGGCGTCCGCGAGCGGCCGGAGCAGCACCGCGCCGACGCCCTCGCCGGGCACGTAGCCGTCGCCGTCCGCGCCGAAGCTGCGGCAGCGGCCGTCGCTGGAGGTGAAGCTGCCCTGGCCGAGGAAGCGGTACTTGTACGGGTGGACGTGCAGGTTGACCCCGCCCGCGACGGCCATGTCGGTGTCCCCGGCGCGCAGGTCGCGCACGGCCAGGTGGAGGGCCGTCAGCGAGGAGGAGCACATGGTGTCCACGCCCAGGCTGGGGCCGGTGAGGCCGAGGGTGTAGGAGACGCGGTTGGCGATGGAGGCGTGCGAGGAGGCGCCGATGCGGCCGTCCTCGGCTTCGTGCAGCTGGTACAGGCCGTACATAGCGCCGACGTACACGCCCACGCGGTGGGAGCGCAGGTCCGCGCGGGTGCGTCCGGCGTTCTCCATGGCGTGCCAGGCGGTCTGCAGGAAGAGCCGTTCCTGGGGGTCGATGATCTCCGCCTCGCGGGGCGAGATGCCGAAGAAGAGCGGGTCGAACAGGTCGATGCCGCGCAGGAAGCTGCCCCAGCGGCTGTAGCGGGCCGCCCGGTCGGCGGGCGTGGCCTGGTCGTATGCCCGCCAGTCCCAGCGGTCCTCCGGGATCTCGGTGATCAGGTCCCGGCCGGCCCGGAGGTGGTCCCAGAACTGGTCGAGGGTGTCCGATGCGGCGAAACGTGCGGCGACCCCGACGATGGCGATCGGCATCGGGCCCGAGGGGGCGGGGGCCGGGCGAACGGCAGGGGCGGCGGACACCGGCCCCACGGGCCGGGCCGCCGGTGCCGGGTCGGCTCCGGCCACCGGGTCGGATCCGGTCACCGCCTCGTGGTGGGGTGCCTGCTGGGGCGCGGGCGCCGACTCCGTGAACCGGGGGCCGTGGTGCTCGGTGAACCAGCCGGCGAGGGAGCGCAGGTCCTGGTACTCGAAGAACAGGGTCTTCGGCAGGGATCCGAAGTGGTCCTCCAGGCGCCGGGTCGCGTCCATGATCAGCAGCGAGTCGATGCCGAACCGTTCGAACGGCGTGTCCGCCTCGATGTCCTCGGCCGGGATCTCGAAGACCTCGGCGAGCACCCCGCGCAGGAACTCCTCGGCCGCGTCGGGGGACGGCGCTGCAGGCTCGGCGGAGGGGGCCGGCGGGGCGGAGGGAACGGCCGCCCGGGCGGGGGCGGACGCGGCCGACGGTGCCGGAGCGTCCAGCACCCCCCGCAGGCGGGCCAGGTTGCCGTGCGCCACCAGGACATGGTCGCCGTCGTGGCCCAGGGCCCGGTCGAAGGCGTCCAGTGCTGCGTCGGTGGGCATGGCCACCAGCCCGACCTGGCGGGCCATCCGGGCTGCCGCGGCCTCGTCGGCGTCGACGCGGATGCCCCCGTCGGCCCACAGCGACCACAGCACGGAGAGGCTGCGGCCGGGGCGGTCGCTGCCCCGGCGCCAGGCCGTGAACGCGTCCAGGAAGCGGTTCGCGTAGGCGTAGTCGGTCTGGCCGGGGCTTCCCGCGGCCCCCGACATGGAGGAGAACGCGATGAAGAAGTCCAGGGGGTCGCCGGCGGTGGCCCGGTCCAGCTCGACGGTGCCGCGGACCTTGGGGCCGAGCACGTCCGCGGTCTGCCGGTCGGTCTTGCCGATCAGCAGTGCGTCCCGGGTGGTTCCGGCGAGGTGCAGGACGCCGTGGAGCGGCCCGAAGGAGCCGTGGATCCGCTCGACGAGGTCCGCTGCGGCGCCGGGGACGCCCAGGTCGGCGGGCAGGTAGTGGACGTCGAGGCCGGCGGAGCGCAGCGGGGTGAGGTCGGCATGCGCCGAACGGCCCGTCAGGACGTAGCGGGCACCGCCTCCCAGATGGGCGACCAGCCGGCGGCCGATGGCGCCCGCGCCGCCGGTGACCAGCACGGTGCCGCGCGGTTCGAGCGGTGCCGGGGCGGGGGCGACGGGCTCCCAGCGCGGCACCTGCCGGCCTGCGGCCGTGTAGCGGACGCGGAAGGCGTGGGCGGCGCGCGCCTCGGACTCGACGGCGGCGGAGAGGCCGGCCGTGCCCGCGTCGACCGCGGCGACGAGGAACTGCGGCTCCTCGTGGGCGAGGGCCCGGGCGAATCCGTCCAGTGCCTCGGCCCGGGCGTCCTCGATCCCGCCGGACGTGCGGAACACGTGCAGGACGCGGACCGGGCGGCGGGTCGGCTGGGCCGCCCAGGACCGGTACAGGCCGGTGAGGGCGGGCAGCGGGTCGCCGCCCGCGGTGTGGACGAGGAGGATTTCCTCGTCACGGGGGAAGACGGAGTCCCCGGTGGTGCGCTCGGCTCCGGCGAAGCCCTCCTCGCCGAGCACGAGGGTGCGTACGGGACGGCCGGCGGCCGGAGCCGGGGCGTCCTGCCAGCGCTGGACCAGCAGATGGGCGCCGATGCCGCCGTCCAGGCGGGCGGCGCCGTCGACGGGCCGGGTGACGACGGCGCGCAGCCGCACGCGGACGCGGCCCTCGTCGTCGGCGAGCGCAATGTCGTGGCCCGTCGCGGTCCGCACGGCGTGGACGTGGCCCTGCTCGGGCAGCGGTCCGAAGATCTCGACAGCATCGAGGGAGAAGGGCAGTTCCCGCGAGCGCGGGGCCGTGGGGTCCTCGTCGGTCCACAGACAGGCCTGGAGCATCGCGTCCAGCAGGGAGGGGTGGAGCGCGAAACCGGAGAAGGGGAGGTCCGCCGCCGCGGGCACGGCGGCGTGCGCGAGGACCTCGCCCGGCGCGGACCGCACCGAGCGCAGCCCCTGGAGGCTGGGCCCGTAGCCGCCGCCGAGGGCGGCGAACACCGCGTAGCACTCCTCGGCGGTGGCCGTACGGGGCAGCCTGGCGCGGATCCCGTCCAGGTCGAGGCGCGGTGCCTCGGGGGCGGCGCCGAAGCGGAGGGTGCCGGTGGAGCAGAGCGCGCCCTCGGCGCTGCCGTCGGCGAGGCGGACCTCGTAGGAGACCCCGTCGGCGGTGGCCGCGAGGTGCAGGCGCACGCGGACGGGCTCGTCCTCGACGAGCACGGGGCGTGCCCACAGCACGTTGGCGATGCCGGTGGCGCGGCCGTGGCCGGCCTCTTCGGCCGCGGCCAGAGCGAATTCCAGGGCGGCCACGGCGGGCAGGACCCGGGTCCTGCCCAGCGCGTGGTCGCGCAGGTAGAACTCCTCGCCGGTCAGCAGCCGTTCACCGGGCGCGTCTGCCAGGGCGGCGGGCGGTTTGATCCAGTAGCGGCGGGTCTGCCGGGGAGGCTGTGGCAGGGACAGCCGGGCCGGGCGGTCGCCGGAGGGCTCGGGCAGGACCACGTCCCGGCCGGTGACCCACAGGCGGGCTGCCTCGGCCGGGTCGTCGGTGGCCGCGGGCCCTGCGCCGCCGCCGGAGGCGGCGGGGGCTTCGGCGGCCGCGGTGCCGGTCACGACGCCTTCGCCGTCGCGCAGGCGCGCGGCCAGTTCGGCGACGCTCCCGACGAGCAGGGCGGCGCGCTCGCGCAGCGGTTCCCGGCCGACGCGCAGGGTGTGCGCGACGGCGTCCAGGGAGGCCGACGGGTGCTCGTCCAGCCAGGTGCACAGCTCGGCCCGGTAGCGGTCGAGTTCTTCGGGGCCGTCGGCGGACAGGAGGACCAGCCGGACGGTCCTGTCCTCGGTGGTGCCGCTCATCAACGCTGTCCCGCCTCTTCGACTACCACGTGCACGTTGCTGCCTCCCATGCCGAACGAGCTGACACCGGCCCGGACCGGCGTCCCCTCGCGTGTTTCCCATGTCTGTGCTGCGGCCTGAATCCGGAAAGGACTGCCGTCGAGGTCGAGCATCGGGTTCGGCGTCCGCAGGTCCACCAGGCCGGGGAGCGTGCGGTGACGCATCGCCAGCAGGACCTTCACGACGCCGGCGACGCCCGCCGCGGCCTCCAGGTGTCCGATGTTCGTCTTGACCGAACCGACGCCGGTGCGTCCCGGAACCACCGGGATCCCCCACTCGGCGTACAGGCGGCCGAACGCCTCCTTGAGGGCGTCGATCTCGATGGGGTCGCCGATCGGGGTCCCCGTGCCGTGCGCCTCGATGTAGCCGATCGTGTCGGGTGCGACCCGGGCCGACCGGTGTGCGGCGAGCACGACGTCGCGCTGCGCCTGCGGGTTGGGGACGGTGAGCGAGTGGGTGTGCCCGCCGTGGTTCTCCGCCGAGCCGATCAGGACGCCGTGCACCGGATCGCCGTCGGCCAGGGCCCGGTCGAGCAGTTTGAGGGCCAGGAGCACCACGCCCTCGCCCCTGCCGTAGCCGTCGGCGCGTTCGTCGAAGGTCTTGCAGCGGCCGTCGGGGCTGAGCATCCCGGCCCGCCGCAGGCCGGTGAACCCGTGCGGGGACAGCAGGAGGTTGGCGCCGCCGGCCAGGGCCATGTCGCAGTCCCCCTGCTGGAGCGCGCGGGCCGCGCGGTGCACGGCGACGAGCGAGCTGGAGCAGGCCGTGTCGAAGACGGCGCTGGGGCCGTGCAGATCGAACACGTAGGAGATGCGGTTGGCCGCGATGGAGGGGACGTTGCCGATCAGGAAGTGGTCGCCCATCTCAGGCGATCCCGGTCCCAGCAGGCTGAGGTAGTCCGTGCCGCTCAGTCCGACGAACACGCCGGTGCGGCTGCCCGCGAGCGCGCCGGGGACCTGCCCGGAGTCGAGCACGGCCTCGTGAGCGGCGTGCAGCAGCAGGCGCTGCTGCGGGTCCATCTGCGCCGCCTCCCTGGGGGAGATGCGGAAGAGGGCTGCGTCGAAGGCGTCGACGTCCTCGACGAAGGAGCCGCGCAGGCCCTGCGGGAACACCCGCGCGGAGAAGCCGCGTTCCATGGGGTACGGCCGGGTCAGGTCGCGTCCGGCGGCGAGGTGCTGCCAGAACGCCTCCAGGTCGGCGGCGGAGGGCAGGCGCCCGCCGATGCCCACGACGGCCACCGGCTCGTAGCCGCGCGGCGCCGCGGCCACCGGCTCGGACGGAGTCCGCGCGGCGGGCCGGAGGTCCGTCGCGGCGAACGCCCCGGGGTGGGCCGCCCCGAGGTGTGCGGCCAGCGAGGCGAGGTCCGGGTGGGCGTAGAAGACGGTCGGTCGCACCGTGACGCCGAAGCGCTCGCGCAGCGCCACCGCGAGACGTGTGAAGCCGATCGAGTCGAAGCCCACCTCGCCCAGCGGACGGTCGAGGGGAATCTCCTCGGCGGGCAGCCCGGCCACGGCCGCCGCGCTCCCGCGCAGCCGTTCGGCGAGGTCCCCGGTCCCGGCCGGCCGGGACCCCGGGCCCGCCTCCGCCCTCGGTGCGGCGGAGCGGTCCTCGTGTCCGAAGCGGCGTACGAGTTCCTCGACGGGCAGGCGCGTCAGCGGGCCGGAGTCCACCTTGGCGTTGGGGGTCAGGGGCAGACGCGCCAGCGCGACGGTGCGGGAGGGGACCATGTACTCGGGCAGCACGTCCCGGATCCGCCCGGCCGCGGCCTCGGCGGCCTCCGGGGCGGCCTGGACGAAGGCCACCAGGCGCGGCTGCCCCGGCAGGTCCTCGCGTACGGCGACCCGGACGTCGCGGATGCCGTCCGCTCCGGCGCGCCGGAAGGCGGCCTCGATCTCGCCGAGTTCGACGCGGTGGCCGCGGAGCTTGACCTGGCGGTCGGCGCGCCCGAGCAGCACCATGTTCCCGTCCGCCGACCAGCGGGCCAGGTCGCCCGTGCGGTACAGCCTTTCCCCGGTCGCCGGATCGTGCACGAAGCGTTCGGCGGTCAGCTCGGGCTTGCCGCGGTAGCCGCGGGCGACACCGTCGCCGCCGATGAGCAGTTCGCCGACGGCGCCGAAAGGCACGTCGGCCCCGTCGGGGCCGGCGACGCGGAAGGCGGTGTTGGCGAGCGGGGTGCCCACGGTGACGGGTCCGCCCCGCCGGATCCGCTGGGCCGAGGACCAGATGGTGGTCTCGGTCGGCCCGTACATGTTCCACAGCTCGTCGCACCGGTCCAGCAGCCGGTCCGCGAGTTCGGCGGTGAGGGGCTCGCCGCCGCACAGGAGCCGGCGCACGTGTCCGGTCCAGCCGGCGTGCAGCAGCATCTCCCAGGTGGCGGGGGTGGCCTGGATGACCGTAGCACCGGCGTCGCCGATGAGGTCGGCCAGGGCGAACCCGTCGCGCACGACGTCCTCGGGCGCGATGTGGACGGTGGCGCCCCGGGTCAGGGGGAGCAGCAGCTCCAGACCCGAGATGTCGAACCCGGCGGTGGTCACCGCCAGGAGGGTGTCGTCCGCGCCGCAGCCGGGCCGCTCGGCGGCCGCGGCCAGCAGGTTGACGAGGTTGCCGTGGCAGACCTCGACGCCCTTGGGCTCGCCCGTGGATCCGGAGGTGTAGAGGACGTACGCGAGGTCGTCGTCACCGCGGGCGACGGGGGCGACGGTCTGGTCCTCGGCCCTGAGGTCCGCCAAGGGGACCCGGACGCCCGGTGCGTCCGCGGGGAGCCGGTCGGCCAGGGGCGGATCGACGATCACGGCGGCGGGCGCCGCGTCGGCGGTGATGTGGGCGAGCCGGGCCGGGGGGTAGTCCGGGTCGAGGGGGACGTAGGCGGCTCCCGTGCACTGGACGGCGAGCAGGGCCGCGATCAGCGCGGCCCGCCGGGCGACGAGGACGCCCACGATGTCGCCCGGGCGCACGCCCTGCTCGGTGAGGATCCGGGTGAGCGCGTGCACCTGCCCTGCGAGCTCCCCGTAGGTCAGCGGGCCCGTCGCGTCGACCACGGCGGTGCGCCCGGGGTCGCGCCGGGCGCGGGCGAGCACCAGGTCGGCGGCGGTGACGTCGCGCGGCCGTTCGGCGCGGGTGGCGTTGGACCGCTCGACGGTGCGGCGCTCGGCGGGGGTGGCGGGGGCGAGCTCTGCGAGGCGTACGGAGGGATCGGCCGTGACCGCGTCCAGCAGCAGCCGGTAGTGCTCGGCCAGTCGCTCGACGGTGGAGCGGTCGAAGCGGGCCGGGTCGTACTTGAGGTAGAGGAGCACGCCGGTGTCGCGCACAACCACCTCGGCGACCAGGTCGTTCTCACCCTCCTGGGTCAGGTCGAGCGCATCGCGGAAGACGGTCTGCCCGACCGCCATGTCCTGGTCGCCGCCGACTCCCTGCTGCATGTAGAAGCCGATGTCGAAGCCGGCCGCGGTACCGCTCGCGCGGCGGAGATCGTCGACGACGGAGGCGAAGGGGTACGCGCTGTGCTCCTCGGCCTCCGCCATCCGGGCTCCGACGGCGGCCGCGAGCTCGCCGAAGCTCTGGTCGGGGCCGCAGTCCACGCGCAGGACCACGGGATTGATCAGGTAGCCCACGGTACGGTCGAAGCGCTGGGCGGGCCGGCCGTCGGTCGGCACCATCACACTGAGGTCGCGGTGGCCCGTGTGGCGGTGCAGCAGGGCGAGGAAGGCGCCGAGCGCGACGCTGAAGGGCGTCACGCCGCCCGCGCGGGCGGTGTCCTTGACCGCCGTCCAGGTGGCGGGCGGCAGGCGCAGCTGCACCATCTCGCCGCGGGGGTGCGCGCCGGATCCGGTGCTCCGGCGGTCGGCGAGGGCGTCCAGGACGGGCGCCGTGGAGGCCCCGGCCAGCCGGTCGAGCCACCAGCTCCGGTGCTCCTGCGTCTCCGGGGCGGCGAGCATGGCCCGCTGCCACCGGACGAATTCGGCGTAGGAGGCTGCCGGTTCGACGGGCGGCAGCTCACGGCCCCGGTCGAGGGCCTCGTAGCAGGCGACGATGTCGCGCAGCAGCAGGTGGCTGGAGACCCCGTCGGTGATCAGGTGGTGGAAGACCAGGAGCAGCAGTGTGGCGCCGCCGGGGGCGGCGACCAGCCACATCCGGTACAGCGGGTCCTGCTCCAGGTCGAACGGGCGGCGCACCAGGTTGCGCACACGGGCGGCGAACTCCCCGTCGGTCACGTGGCGGAGGTCCAGGCGGGCGACCTCCGGGGTGCGGCCGACGACCTCCTGGACGGGTCCCGAGGCGTCCAGGCGTACGGAGATCCCCAGTTCGGGATGCCTGCGCACGGTCGCGGCCAGCGCCTCGACGAGCCGGTCCTCCTGTACGTCCGGACCGAGCCACAGGCCCAGCGGAAGGTTGTAGGAGACGGTCCGCGGCTCGTCGGCGTGCAGGGCCCACAGTGCGGCCTGCCCGCGGCTGAGCGGGTAGGGCCCGGTGGGCGCCTTCGGCGCGGCCGGGGCGGGTGCGGCGTCCGGAGCGGTCGCGTCGACCATGCCCCGCAGCAGCAGCTCGGCCACCTCGTCGGACAGCTTGCCGGAGGCGATCGCCGCCAGCAGTTCTCGCAGGTCGGTACTCATCGGCCCGCCCCTCCCTTCAGTGCGGCCAGCGCGTCGTCCACGCGGATGGTTCCGTCGCGCAGGCCGGCCAGCACGGCGGCGACCCGGTCCACCGGGGCGACGGCAGCCGGCACGGGCTCCTGGTCGTGTACCCGGTCCTGCGCCTGCGCCTGGACCGGCGCCTGCGTCTGCGTCTGCGTCTGCGTCTGCGTCTGCGTCTGCGTCCGGGGTACGGGCAGGGGTCCGTACGCCTCGAACACGGCCCGGGCCACGGCCCGTACCGTCTGGGCCACGCCGAACATCCGGGTCGGCACCTCCACCTGGTAGTCCGCGCCGAGTCTGCGGCTCAGTCGCCTCAGGCCCAGCGAGTCCACTCCCACGTCCGACAACGCCTGGTCCAGGGGCAGGCGTTCGGGCCGCATGCCCAGATGGGCCGCGAGGAGCCCGCGGACGTGCGCACGGACGGCGGCCTCGGCGCCCTCCGCCCCGTCTCCGGCCGGCGCTCCTGCCCCGTCCGCGGCAGTAGGCGCCCGATCGGGGACGGCGGTCTCCACGGCGGTGGGTGTGCGCGGCCCGGCCGGGGCGGGAGCGGCATCGGCCTCCGCCTCGGCCCCGGTGGCGGCGACCAGTCCCGCCTCGGCCGCCTGGACGGCGTCGAAGCGGGGGCCGGGCGTGAGCCAGTAGCTCTCCCGGGCGAAGGGATAGGTCGGTGCGGGCACCCTTCGGGGTGCCGTCCCCGGCCACAGCTCGGCCCAGTCGATCGGCGCGCCTGCCACCCACAGCCGGGCGACCTTGTCCAACCGGCCCGCTTCCAGCACGGCCCGCAGGTATCGGCCGCCCTCGGGGCCGTCCAGCAGCAGGGCGGTGGTGGCGTCCTTGCCGTTCCCCGCGAAGACGCCCGGGACGGCCTCGCCGGACCGCCACGCCTCCAGGGCGGTTGCCAGCGCGCGTGGCGTGTCCGCGACGACCGCCAGCCGCTCGCCGAAGGCTTCGCGGCCGGTGCTCAGGGTGTGGGCCAGAGCGGCCGGGTCCACGTCCTCGTGGTCCGCGGCCCAGCGGGCCAGACGCGCGGCGTAGTCGCGCAGCGCCTCCGGCGTCTTCGCCGACAGGACGAACAGCCTCTCCCCCGCCGCCGTCCGGACCGGCGTCTCCAGGTACTCCTCCACCACCACGTGCGCGTTGACCCCGCCGAGGCCGAAGGAGCTCACCCCCGCCCTCAGCGGCACCTCGGCCCCGTCGGCCGTGCGGACCCGGTTCCAGGGCTCGTTCCCCGACGGCAGGCGCAGCGGGCCGCCCTCCAGGCGCAGGTGCGGGTTGGGCTTCTCCAGGTGGAGATTGCCGGGGATCCACCTGTGGCGCATCGCGAGCAGTGCCTTGATCAGCCCCGTGACGCCGGCGGCCGCCTCCAGGTGGCCGGTGTTGGTCTTCACCGCGCCCAGCACCACGTGCGGCTCGCCGGGGGCTGCGCCGTGGTCGGCGTACAGCTGCGCGAAGGCCGACGTGAGGCCCTCGACCTCGACGGGGTCGCCGAGCTCGGTGCCGGTGCCGTGGGTCTCGACGTAGCCGACGGTCCGCGGGTCCACACCGGCGCGCCGGTGCGCCGCAACGATGCAGGCGGCCTGCGCGTCCGGGTTCGGGGCGGTCAGCGAGTTGGTGCGGCCGCCGTGGTTGACGGCGCTGCCCCGCAGGACGGCGTGGATGACGTTGCCGTCGGCGACCGCCGCGTCGAGCCGCTTGAGCACCACGACGCCCGCGCCCTCGCCGCGGACGATTCCGTCGGCGCGTGCGTCGAACGTACGGCAGCGGCCGCCCGGGCTCAGCATGTCGGCCTGGCTCATGTCCACGAACAGCGTCGGCGAGGCGATGACGTTCACTCCGCCCGCCAGTGCGACCTCGCAGTCGCCGCTGCGGATCGCCTGGGCCGCCCTGTGGACGGCGACGAGCGACGACGAGCAGGCGGTGTCGATGGTTTCGCTGGGGCCGTGCAGGTCCAGCAGGTACGAGACCCGGTTGGACATGATCGCGTGGGCTCTGCCGACGGTGCTGTAGCCGTCGAGCGGTACGCCGAGGGCGTGTTGGAGCTCGAAGTAGTCGTAGGTGCTGCTGCCGATGAAGACGCCTGCGTCGGTGCCGGCGAGCGCGGAGGGCCGGATGCCGGCATCCTCCAGCGCGCTCCACGAGGCCTCCAGCACGAGCCGGTGCTGCGGATCCATCGCGACGGCCTCGTGGGGGGAGATGCCGAAGAACTGCGGGTCGAACAGGTCGACCCGGGGCATGAAACCGCCCCACTTCGCCGTCGTGCGGAACTCGCCGGGCGTGGGCTCCCCGAACAGGCGGCGCCAGTCCCAGCGGTCGGCGGGGATCTCGTCGACGAGGTCGTCGCCCGCCTTCAGGTGCTCCCAGAAGGCGTCCAGGCCGTCCGATCCGGGGAACATGCCGGCCATCCCGACGACGGCAACGGCGACGGTCTCGCCGGTGCCGGGCGCTGGTGCGGCGGCGTGGACGGAGGCGCCCGTGGCGGCGCCGGCGGCCGGGTGTCGCGGGCCGGCCGGTTCCGCGGCGCGGCCGGGTTCCGGACCGCGGGCGGGTTCGGGGGCACGGGCGGGTTCGGGGGCACGGGCGGGTTCGGGGGCACGGGCCGGCGTGGCCTCCGGTTGCTCGGGGGATGCCGGGGACGGGCCGGACGCCGGGGCACCGGGCGTCGCCTCCCCGCTCATCTGTGCCTCCAGAGCAGCTCCGTGGTTGCGGAGGATCTTGTCGATCAGGTCGTCGGCGGTGGCCACGCCGAAGAACGCGGCCGGGGTCAGGTCGAGGTCCCAGCGGGCGTTCATCCGGGAGCTCAGCCGCGTGTACGTGATCGAGTCGAAGCCGAACCTGCTGAGCAGGTCGTCCGGTGCCATTTCCCCGGGCCGGACACCGGCCACCTCGCGGAGGACGGCGAGCATCTCGTCGGCCGCGGCGGCGCGCCAGGCGCCCCCGGTCCCCGCCCCGGCCCCGGCCTGCCGCCGTGCGTCGGCGCCGGAGGCCGGGACACCGATCCGGCCGAGGAACTCGTCCGTGCCCGAGACCACTGCCACCTGAACCTCCTGTCGGCCGAGCACCCGGCTCAGCGCTTCGAATCCCGCCTCCGGCGGGAGCGGGTGGACCCCGGCCGCGGCCAGCCGGCCCCGGTGGCGCTCGGTGAGGGCCGAGCCCGACCAGGCCCCCCAGTTCACGACGCGGACGGGGTAGGGGAGCCGCGCGGCGAGCGCCCGGCCGATGGCGTCCTGGGCGGTGCACCCGGCTGCGTAGGCCGCCTGGCCGGGGTTGCCGAGGAAGGACTGCACCGAGGAGAACAGCGCCAGGAAGTCCGGCCGGCGGTCTCCCAGCGCCTCGGCGAGCGCCTCCGTGGTGCGGCTCTTGGCGGCCATGCCCCGCAGGAACGATTCCTCGTCCATGGCCGCCAGCGAACGGTCGCTCGGCACGGTCACCGAATGCAGGACCCCGTGGACGTCGCCCACCTGGTCGAGCACGGCGCGCAGCTCGCCCGGCTGCGCGGCGTCCGCCCGGTGGACCTCCACGCGGGTGCCCGAGGGGTCGAGGGCCTTGATCCGGGCCGCCCGGTCCTCGTCCGGGGCGGAGCGCCCGACGAGCACGACGCGGGCACCGTGCCGCCGTACGAGCTGCTCGGCGATGTCGAGACCGACGTCGCCGGTCCCCCCGACGATCACGTACGTACCGCCCTCGCGCAGGACGGGACGGGCCCCGGCCGTGTCGTCGACGGGCTCCAGCACCTCCCGGTACCAGCGTCCGGCGCGCAGCGCGTAGTCGCCGGGGGCGGCGGCGCGGACCGCCGCCGGGTCCCCCGGACCGATGTCGACGGTGGCCACCCGCCAGCGCTCGCACTCGCTGCGGACCGACCGGGCGAGGCCCAGTGCGGCGGCCGAGGCCGGGTCGTCCGCGGAGCGGGTCACGACCGTCAGGGCGAGTTCGCCGCCCGATCCGGGGCGCGTCACCAGGTGGTTGACGATCCGGAAGAGGTCGAGGACGCCGCGCTCGCCCTCGATCACGGCGTGGACCGCGGCCGGGGCCGGCAGCGACTCCAGCGGTGCCGCGCCGATCCGGTGGACGTCGTCCCCCGGCAGGTCGGCTGCTCCGAGCAGCCAGACCGGGCCGGTGACCGGTCCGCGCAGGGCCATGTCGGCGACCGGCTGCCGGCGCGGAGCGTACACGCCGGGCCCGGACGGGACCGCCGGCACCGCGTCCGTGCCCGCCGGGGCCGGAACCGGGACCACTGCCGGAGCCTGTGCCGACGGGGCGGCCGCGGGGGCGACCCAGCACCGGCGGCGTTCGAAGGGATAGGTGGGCAGCGGGATCGCCACTCCGCCCGCCGGCCAGTCCACGGCGTCCCCGGACACCCAGCGGTCGGCGTCCGTCCCCCCGGAGGGCCGGGCCAGCGCCGGGTGGTCCTTGCCGTCGGCGGCGGCCCGGAGGGCGGCGACGAGCGTGGGCCGGTCGGCGGCCGTGACCGCGAGCCGCTCGGCCATGGCGTCGCGGCCGTGCTGGAGGGTGTGGGCCACGTCGGCCAGTTCCGGTGTCCGGTCGGCCCGTTCGACGGCTCCGCGCAGTGCCGCCGCGTACCGGCGGAGGGCCTGCGGGGTGCGGGCGGACAGCGGGAACACCCATGGGCCGTCCGTCCGCCGCACCTCGGGCGCGGCTTCCGCCTCCTCCAGGACGACGTGGGCGTTGACGCCTCCGTAGCCGAAGGAGCTGACGCCCGCGCGGCGCGGCCCGGCGGCCGGCCGCGGCCAGGCCCGCGCCGAACGGAGCAGCTCGAAGGGGCTGCCGTCGAGCCGCAGGTGCGGGTTGTGCTCCCGCAGTCCGGCAAGCGGCGGCTGCACGCCGTGCTCCATCGCGAGGAGCACCTTGATCACTCCGGCGGCGCCGGCGGCGGACTCCAGGTGTCCGATGTTGGCCTTGACCGCTCCCAGGGCGCAGTACGGTGCGGCGGGCGGAGGTGTCCCCGGGCGGATCGGCAGTGCGTCGAAGGCCAGTCGCAGGCCGTTGACCTCCACCGGGTCGCCGAGCTGCGTGCCGGTGCCGTGCGCCTCCAGGTAGCCCAGGGTGGCCGGGTCGGTCCCGGCGCGCTCGTGGGCCCGTACGATCATCGCCGCCTGAGCGGCCGGGTTGGGGGCGGTCAGGGACCGGGCCCGGCCCCCGTGGTTGACGGCGCTGCCGCGCAGCCAGGCGCGGACCGTGCGGCCCCGGGCCGCCTCGGCGCGGGCGAGCACCACGAACCCGTAGCCCTCGCCGCGCACGAACCCGTCCGCGCGGGAGTCGAAGGTCCTGCACCGCCCGGTCGGGCTCAGCATGCCCGTGCTGCTGAGGAGGACGTGGTTGTGCGGGGACAGCACGAGGTTGATCCCGCCGGCCACGGCGATGTCGCACTCGCCTGAGCGGATGGACTCGGCGGCCCGGTGGATGGCGACCAGGGAGCTGGAGCAGCCGGTGTTCACCGGTTCGCTCGGGCCGTGCAGGTCGAGGTGGTAGGAGACCCGGTTGACGAGGATGGAGTGCGCGGTGGCGGTGGCGGCGTGCGCGTCGACGGGCAGGCCGCAGGCCCTGCGGATCTCGTCGTAGTCGCTCGACCCCGCGCCGACGAACAGTCCGACGTCGCGTCCGGCGAGGCTGCCCGGTGCCAGACCGGCGTCCTCCAGCGCCGTCCAGACCCCTTCCAGCACCAGCCGCTGCTGGGGGTCCATGCCCTCGGCCTCGTGCGGGGAGATGCCGAAGAAGAGGGGGTCGAAGCGGTCGACGTCGTGGATGAAGCCGCCGCGGGCGGCGTGCACCCCTTCCGGGAGGGCACGGGGGTCCCAGCGGTCGGCGGGAACGGCGGTGACGAGGTCGTCCCCTGCCACCAGGTGCTCCCAGAAGGCGTCGAGGTCGGCGCTGCCGGGCATCCGTCCGCTCATTCCGACGACGGCGATCGCCTCGGGGCCGGCGGGGCGCGCCCCCGGGGGCTCGGCGGCCCGGTCCTCCGGGGCCGGCGCGGCGGGCGGTGCCGGGACGGCCGGCGTCGCGGCGGGGGGCGTCGCGGCGGGGTGTGCCCCGCGGTGGTCTCGCGCGAGCCGGTCGGCGAGCGCCCTCAGGGTGGGGGTCTCGTAGAACAGCGCCGGGGTCACGTCCAGGCCGAAGGCCTCGCCGAGCCGGCTGGCGAGGAGGTTGTAGCTGACCGAGTCGAAGCCGTAGTCGCCGATCTGCCGGTCGAGGTCGAGTTCGCCGACGGGGATGCCCGAGGCGTCCGACGCCAGGGCGAGCAGCGTGTCCGTGAATGCGGTCGTTGCGGCCCCGGTGGCCGGCGCGGCTGCGTCGGCCTGCGCGGTCCCCGCCGTACGTGCGGCGGGCACGGGGGCGCCGGCCGCTGCCCGCGCCGCCAGGATGTGCTGGAAGTTGTGCGTGGTCCAAGCCGGGTCCGGCGAGGCCGCCACCGTCTCGTACCCGGCTTCGCGGAGCACACCGGTCCAGCCGGGAACGTCCAGGAGCGGCGAGCCGGGCAGGCGCAGGCCGGTGTCGCCGTGGGCCCACCAGCCGTCGAACAGCCCGTAGGTGAGCGTGCCGGACAGGGTGACCGTCGTCAGCTCGTTGAGGAGCAGCTCGCCGCCGGTGCGCAGGACCCTGCGCAGGTGGCGCAGGGCACGGCCGACGTCCGAGGTGGCGTGCAGGACGTTCGCGCCGACCACGAAGTCGAAGCCGCCCTCGTCGAAGCCCTGGCCGACGGGGTCGGTGTCGAGGTCGAGGCGCTTGAACCGTACGAAGGGGTACGGCGTGCCGAACTCCTGCCGGCCGTGGGCGAGGAAGGTCACCGACAGGTCGGTGTACCAGTACTCGATCCGGCTGCCGTACGGCGCGAGGGCGCGCAGGAGTCCGGCGGAGGTGCCGCCGGTGCCCGAACCCACCTCCAGGATGCGGACGGCCGCGCCGGCGGGCAGGACGCTGAGGCGTTCCTCGACATCGGCGACGAGGCGGCCGGTGAGCAGGTCGTTGTAGAGGTCGCTGATGGGGTTGCCGCGGTAGACGCGTTCCATGAGCGAGGTGCCGGAGGACGGGAAGAGCAGGTCGGTGGCGAGGAGTTCGCCCCGCAGCAGTTCCGGATAGTGCTCCAGGCACAGGGCCAGGAGCCGTACGAAGACCGCGGACTCGGGGTGCGCGGCTGCGAGGTCGGCGAGCTGTCCGAGGTGGCCGCCGAGGCGGGCGGCGGCCAGGGCGTCCGCCGCAGGGCGCAGGCGTCCGGCGTGCGGCGTGAGCAGGTTGTCGTCCACGAGCGCGTCGAGCAGGGTGCGCAGCAGGCGCTCGTACCGGGGGGTGACACCCACCCGGTGCAGGACCTCGTCCGCGTCGGGGTCGGGTCCGTTCCATGCACCAAGGCCGTCCAGCAGGGCGAGCAGGGCCCCGCCCGCGATGCGGGTCATCTGCCGGTCGAGCGCGTGGAAGTCGTCCACGACGCGCAGGTCGGCGGCGTGGGGCCGACCGCTGGGGGGCGTCACGTCGGTGCTCTCCGTTTCCCTGTCCGCTGCCATGCGCGCGCGCAGGGCGTCCGTACCGGGCACGACGACGCTCTGGGGCGCCGCCCCCCGGAGCGTCTCGACGAGCGCGGCGAAGCCCGCCCGGGGGGTGATGGACCGGAATCCGGCCGCGGTCAGGCGTTCCCGGTGAGTGTCGTCGGCGACGGCCCCGACGGTGCCCCAGAAGCCCCAGTCGACGGCGCGCACCGGGTAGGGCAGGCGGGCGTCGAGCGCGTGGGCGTAGGCGTCGAGGAAGGTCGAGCCGGCGGCGTAGTTGGCGAGGCCGGGGTCGCCGAGGAAGGACTGGGCGGAGGAGAAGAACACGAGGAAGTCCGGGTTCCGTCCGCGCAGGGCGTCGACGAGGGCCGCGGCGACGCCGGACTTGGCCGCGAGGCTGTGGGCGAGGTCGCTGTCCGTGAGGTCGCGTACGAGCCGGTCGCGCCGTACCAGTGCTGCGTGGATGATGCCGTGCACCGGGCCGGCGCCGTCGAGGACGGCCGCCAGTCGGCCGGGGTCGGTGGCGTCGGCGCGGGCGTAGCGGATCCTGTCGCCGAGGTCGGCGCCGTCGAACCGGCTGCGGCCGACGAGCACCACGTGGGCGTCCCAGTCCTCGGCGAGGCGGCGGGCGATGGCCAGGCCGATGCCCCGGGCGCCTCCGACGATCACGTAGGTGCCGCCGCGGCGCAGCGGGACGGGTCCGTCGGCGTCGGGGGCGGGCCGCAGGATCTGGGCGTGGCGGACGGTTCCGGTGTACGCGACGCGGGTTCCGCGGGGTCCGGGCGCCAGGAGGGCGGCGGAGGGGTGGGCGGGGTCGAGGTCGACGCAGGCGACGGACCAGCCGCGGTGCTCGTTCTCCATGACCCGGGCGAAGCCGGTGACGGCGGCGCCGTAGGGGTCGGTGACGGTGCGGCCGGGCGGGGCAGCGGCCCCGGTGGTGACGACCACCCAGTCGAGGGTGTGCGCGCGGGACCAGGCCCTGGCGTACGGGGCGAGGGCCTTGACTCCCGCGTCCTCGGCGCGCGCGACGCGTTCGGCCTCGTTCAGGGAGGTGTCGGCGGGTTCGGTGGGCCCGGTCAGGATGTAGACCAGTCGGGGTGTCACCCGGATCGGGGTGCCGAGTTCGGCGAGGACCGCGCCCGGGTGGCGGGCGGCCAGCTCGCGGGCGAGGCCCGCACGGGCGGGCGCGTGGAGCACCACGACGGGGCCGTCCGGAACCGGCGGCGCGGCGGGTGCCGGAACGGCTTCCCAGGCGGGCACGTCCAGCGGGAGCGGCTCTGCGTCGGGCTCCGGGGCGGTCCCGGGGGATGCGGGGCCGGCCGACTGCGGGGCCGGTACGTCGACCCAGCACCGCACGCGGGCGAACGGGTACTGCGGCAGCTCCGCCTTGCGCGGCTGCCGACCCCGGTGCAGGGCCCGCCAGTCGGGCGCGCCGCCCGCCGCCCAGCTGCGCGCCCACGCGGACGGGTCGGCCGGGAGCGCGTCCGCCGCGAGCGGGCCGGGAGCGGTGTGCTGCCCGGTGACGGTGCCGCGGTGGAGACCCGGTGCCGGCGAGCCGGCGAGGAAGGCCCGGAGGGCGGTGCGGAATCCGGCCGTGTCGGACGCGACCACGGCGAGCCGCTCCTCCAGGGCTTCCCGACCGATCTGCGTCGTGTACGCGATGTCGGCCAGCGGGGCTCCCCCTGCGGCGCCCGCCGAGACGGCCTCGGCGAGAGAGGCGAGGGTGGAACGTGCGTCCACGTGAGGGGCCCGTCCGGGGAACCGGTCGGCGAGGATGCGCGAGAGCCGGCGCAGGTCGGCGACGTCCAGGCCGAGTTCGTCCAGCTCGGCCTCCGGGTCGGCGCCGGTGAGGGCGGCCGCTTCGGCCACGGCGGCCAGTGCGTCGAGCGGGTCTCCCGCCGTCGCCTCCGCGTACCGCTCGGCGAGCTCGCGCAGCGCCTGCGGGGTGCGGGCGGAGAGCAGCACCACCTGCGGTCCGGCGGTGGAGGGGTCGTCGGCGGGCGGTGCCGGCTGCGGGAACTCCTCGACGACGACATGGGCGTTGGAACCGCCGGCGCCGAACGCGCTGATGCCGGCGCGGCGCGGCCCGCCCGCGGCCGGGACGGGCCACGGCGCGCTCTCGCGCTGGACGCGCAGGCCTGTGGCGGCCCAGTCGACGGACGGGTTGGCCGGATCGGCGTGCAGGGAGGGGACCAGGGTGCGGTGACGCAGCTGGAGGAGGACCTTGGTCAGTCCGGCGATACCCGCGGCCGACTCCAGGTGTCCGATGCCCGACTTCACGGAGCCGATCCGGGGCCGCGCGCCGCCGCCGTAGGCCTGGGAGAGGGCCGTGATCTCGATGGGGTCTCCGAGGGAGGTGCCCGTGCCGTGCGCCTCGACGTAGCCGACGGAGGCGGGATCCACGCCCGCCCGGGCCAGGGCGCGGCGCACCACGTCGGCCTGGGCCGCGGGGTTGGGGACGAAGAACCCGCCGGCGCGCCCGCCGTGGTTGACGGCGCTGCCCTTGATCACCGCGAGGACGCGGTCGCCGTCCTCCAGGGCGCGGGCGAGCGGCTTCAGCACGACGGCCCCGACGCCCTCGCCGGGTACGTAACCGTCGCCGCCGGCGCCGAAGGCGCGGCACCGGCCGTCGGAGGACACGAAGCCGACCTGGCTCAGGTGCAGGTACTTGTACGGGTGGACGATCAGGTTCACCCCGCCCGCCAGCGCGAGCTCGCTCTCCCCGGACCGCAGGCTCTCGCAGGCCAGGTGCAGCGCGGTGAGGGAGGAGGAGCACATGGTGTCCAGGGCCAGGCTGGGGCCGCGCAGGTCGAGGAAGGCGGATACGCGGTTGGCCACGGCGGAGGAGAAAGACGTCGGCAGGACGGGAAGCCGGTCCTCGGCGCCGAGCCCGAGCATCTGGTACTGGTTGAACATCACTCCGGCGAAGACGCCGACCATGCGGCCGGCCACGTCGGCGCGGGTGAGGCCGGCGGACTCCAGGGCGTGCCAGGAGGTCTGGAGGAACAGGCGCTCCTGCGGGTCCATCCCCGCGGCCTCGCGGGGGGTGATCCGGAAGAAGCCGGGGTCGAACTCGTCGATGCCTTCCAGGAATCCGCCCCACTTGCTGTAGGAGTGGCCGTCGGAGCGGTCGGGCCGGTAGAAGCCCTCCGGGGCCCAGCGGTCGGCAGGGATCTCGGTGACGCAGTCCCGGCCGGCGGCGAGGTTGCTCCAGAACCGGTCGAGGTCCTCGGCCATGGGGTAGCGGCCGGCGACGCCGATCACGGCGATGTCCGGGTCGCCGGCCTCCGGCGCGCCGCCGGTCCGGGCGGGCCGCGGGGCGGCGGCGTCGGCGGGTACGGCGTCGGGCCGGGGGGCGCCGGCGGGCGTGGCGTCCGGCGGGGCGGCGGCGGGGGCGAGGCCGAGAGCCCCGCGGGCCCGCTCCGGGTCGCCGTGGAGCACGACCAGCTCCGTACCCGCCAGGCCGAGGGCCCGCTCGAACACGTCCAGCCCGGCCGCGGTCGGCAGCGGGACCTGGCCCTGCCGGGCGAACAGGGCTTCGGCGGCGGCGTCCGTGCGCATGCCGCCCTCGGCCCACAGCGGCCAGGCGAAGGAGAGCAGTCCGCGGTCGCGGGCGTAGGCGTCGAGGAACGCGTTGGCGGCCGCGTAGTCGCTCTGCCCCGCGTTGCCCGCGACGCCTGTCACCGAGGAGAACAGGGCGAAGAAGTCGAGGTCCAGGTGGCGGGTGGCCTCGTCCAGCAGCACGGCGCCGCGCACCTTCGGCGCGAGGACCGCGTCGAGGTCCGCGGCGGGCTTCGCGGGGAACAGCCCGTCGCGCAGGACGCCGGCCGCGTGCACGACGCCGTCCAGGCGGCCGTACCGTTCGAGGATGCCGCTGATCAGGGCGTCGACCTCGGCGGGCACCGTGATGTCGGCCGGGATGTAGGAGCCGTCGGACTCCGGGCGGGGCGAGCGCCCCGTGAGGACGGGCACGGCCCCCCGCGCGGTCAGCCGGGCGGCGAGTTGCCGGCCGATGCCGCCCGCACCTCCGGTGATCAGGTAGACGCCGCCGGGCCGGACGGGGGCCGCCGGGCCGAGGTCGGCGTCGCGGTAGCGGCGGACGTGGCGGCCGTCGGGGGCGTGCCGTACCCAGGACTCCCCGTGGCCGGCGAACTCCGCGAGCAGGGCGTCCGCGTCGGCGGGGCCGTCGGACTCGACAGCGGTGATCGCGAGGCTGGGCTGCTCCAGGCGCACCGTGCGGGCCAGTCCGGCGACGGCTGCGGCCACGGGGCCCGGCCCCACGTGCACGACGGGGACCGGGCGGTCGGCGAGGACCTGGGCCAGGGCGAGCACCTCTGCGCAGGCGGACTGGACGGCCCCGGAGAGGCCGGTGGCGTCCCGGTCGGCGGCGTGCAGGACGCCTTCCCACGCCGCGCCCTGCCCGGCGAGGTCGGCGAGGAGCAGCCTGAGGTCCCCGGTCTCGGCGGGGCGCAGCTCGTAGGAGCGGGGGCCGGTCCGGCGGAAGGCGGGGCCGCGCCGGACGGTGATCTGGTCGGCCCGCACCGGCTGGTCGCCGATGACCAGCAGGGGTCCGGCGGCCGGCGCGGGAGGACGCGGCGCCGCCTGCCACAGGCCGGTCAGGCAGTGGGTCCGCGCGGGGGTGTCCGCCGCGGCGGCGTGGGAGGCCGGGCGTGCGGCCCGCTCGGCGGGCAGCAGTCCGGCGAGGTGGGCGGTGACCGCGTCGACGGTCGGGTATTCGAACAGCAGGGTCGGGTAGAGCGCGATGTCCCAGTGCTCTTCGAACAGCCGCACCAGGGTGAGCAGGTGGGAGGAGTCCAGGCCGAGGTCGTAGAAGCCCCGGTCTCCCTCGACCGCCAGGGCGGGGTCGCCGGCGGCCCGGCGGACCAGCTCGACCACCTCGGCCCGGAGGTCCGCCGGTGCGGCGTCCGCGGGGGCCGGCTCCGCAGAGCTTTCGGGCCGGACGGGGACGGCGGCCGGGGCGATGGCGGCTGCCTGCATGGGGACGGCTGCCTGCGCGTGGACGGCTCCGGCCGCAGCCTGCGGGGCCGGCTCGGGCCACTCGGCGGCAAGCCGGGTGATCGCGGCGGCGGAGCGGACCCGCTTGAAGGTCAGGTCCGTGAACCGGGCGGCCAACGCGCCCGAGGCGTCGTGCAGTTCGATGTCGGCCTTCACCACGTCGTCCCCGGCGCCTGCTCCGGCCGGGTGCATGCGCAGGTCGACGGTGCAGGCGTCCCCGAGGGCGCGTGCGGCGCGGAAGGAGCCGATGTGCAGGGGGATGAGGGGACGCCCGTCCCCGTTCGGCCCGTCGAAGGCGAGCGCGTACGCCTGCATGGTCGAGCCGTCGAGCAGGGCGGGGTGCAGCAGGAAGTCCCCCGCCGTGCTCCGCGCCTCGTCTCCCAGCGCGATCTCGGCGCGGACCCGGTCCGCCGTGGCGCGCAGGGTTCCGGTACAGCGCATGAACGCCCGGTGCTCGATGCCGGCCGACCGGCCGGTGGCATAGACCGTGTCGACGTCACGCGGCGCCCCGTCGGACGGCTGGGGTTCGGCGGCCCCGGTGAGCGGGGGCAGGTCGGTGCGCAGGGTGGCGCGCAGGTGGGTGGTCGCGCTGTCGTCGACCGGCTGTCCGTCGCGCAGCCGGCGGCTGGTCGCCGTCACCCGGAGGACGGCGCCGTCGGGTGTGGCCTCGACGGTCAGCTCACGGTCGAACGAGTCCGCGGTGACCACCGGCTCGACGAACAGCACGTCGCTCAGCTCGGCGCGGTCCAGGGGGATGTCCCGGGCGGCGAGCATCCGGTGGACGATGTCGAGGAAGGTGACGCCCGGCAGGGTTCGCACCCCGTGGACCCGGTGGTCGTCGACGATCGGGTTGTCCCGCTTCAGGTGCAGGGCACAGCGAACGGACCTACGGTCCACGTGTTCTCTCCTGGTGGTCGGCGATGCGGGGGCGTGGGGGCCGGGCCGCGCCGGGTTACGGGAAGGTCAGGTCGAGCCGGGCCGAACGGACCGGTGCGGGGGCCGGTCCGGGCACCGCGGGCAGGCGCCAGAACCTGCGGCGCCGGTAGGCGGGCCGGGGAAGCGGTGGCCGTCCCGGTTCCCCGGGGGTCCCGGGGCCCAGCAGGACGTGGGCGTTGGTGCCGCCGAAGCCGAAGGCGCTGACCGCCACCCGGCTCCCGGCCGGCAGGTCCGTCACCCGGGTGACCGGGTAGAAGGGCGAGTCGGCGAAGGCGAACCGCGGGTTCGGCCGGTGGCAGTGCAGCGTGGGCGGGATCCGGCCGTGCCGCAGGATCTGGACCGCCTTGACGAATCCGGCGACGCCCGCGGCGCTGAGCGTGTGTCCGATCGAGCTCTTGACGCTGCCGATGCCGCAGTAGCCGCGGTCCTCGGTGTACGCCCGGTGCACGGCGGTCAGGGCCTGGAGCTCGATCGGGTCGCCGATCACCGTGCCGGTGCCGTGGGCCTCGACGTAGCCGACGGTGCGGGCGTCCGCTCCGGCGCGCGTCAGCACGTCGGAGATCAGGGCGCGCTGGGCGCGTCCGTTCGGCGTGGTGTGCCCCATGGTCCGGCCGTCGTTGTTCACGCCCGAGGACTCGATGACGGCCAGTACCCGGTCCCCGTCTCGCAGGGCGTCGTCGAGGCGCTTGAGGAGCACCATCCCGGCGCCCTCGCCCGGGACGAGGCCGTCGGCGGACTCGTCGAAGGTGCGGCAGCGGCCGGTGGGCGACAGCGCCTTGCCGGCGCTCAGCATGAGGTAGGGCTCCTCGTCGAACAGCAGGTCCACGCCTCCGGCCAGGGCCATGGACGACTCCCCGGATGCCAGGCTCCGGGCGGCGAGGTGGATGGTGACCAGCGACGAGGAACACGCGCTGTCGACCACGAGGTTCGGCCCCGTCAGGTCCAGGAAGTGCGAGATGTGGGCGGCGACGAAGTTCTGGTTCACGCCGGCGATGTAGGGCCGCAGCGGGGGCTGCAGGTGCGCGCGGTGGTTGCCCGTGCGCGTGCCGACGAAGACGCCGACGGCTCCTCCCCGTACCTCGTCCTCGCGGTACCCGGCGTCCCGCAGCGCTTCCACGGACACCTCCAGCGCCTTGCGCGCCAGCGGGTCGAGGTGGCGGGCCGTCTCGGCGTCGAATCCGAAGAAGTCCGGGTCGAACAGGGCGGCGTCGTCGAGGAATCCGCCCCACCTGCTCGTGCTGCGCCCCGGCTCGCCGCCCGGGCTGTAGAGGGAGGCGGTGTCCCAGCGGTCGGCCGGCACCTCGGTCACGAGGTCGCGGCCGGCGAGCAGGGCCTCCCAGAACCGCGCCGGGTCGGGCGCCCCCGGCAGGCGGCAGCCCATGCCGATCACCGCGATGGGTGTCGGCCGCCCGTCCGGGGACGGGCTCGGTGCCGGTGCCGGTGCCGGTGCCGGTGCCGGTGCGGCGGTCGGGGACGGCCGTACCGGCGCCTCGGGGGCGGGCGGGCCGGCCGGTCCGGGTACGGCCTCGGCCGGGGGTGTGCCGAGCGCGGCGGCGAGGCCGCCGAGCGTGGGGTGCTCCTGGAGGAGGCTGGGATCGATTGGGCGGCCGAGGACCTCCTCCAGGTCCCGTACGAGTTCCGCCATCAGCAGCGAGTCCACACCGATGTCACCGAGCACGGTGTCGGCGGCCAGCAGGCCGGGGTCGACCTTGGTGGTGCGGGCGACGACGGGGTACAGCCAGTCCTGCGGCGCCGCCGGTGCGGTCCCGTCGGCCGGCACGGCCCGGGCGGATGGGTTCTCCGCGGTCGAGGTCCCGGCCGGTACGGCCACTTCGTCGGACGCTGCCTCGGCCGGGGCCTGAGCGGGCCGCGCCTGCACACCGCGCTGCGGGGCCAGGAACAACTCGTCGGCTGCCAGGGCGGTGCGCTCCACCCGGCAGGGCAGGAGGACGGGGTCGCCGGGCACCCGCAGGGCCAGGTCGAGGAGGTCCAGCGCGTCGTCGGCGCCGAGGTCGGGGATGCCGAGGCCGCCGCCGGCACTCGTACGCTCCCGGCCCATGCCCACGCCCCGCCACAGGGGCCAGCGCAGGGCGCGCACCGTGCAGCCGGAGGCGCCGGTGTCGTGGGCGGCGGCGAAGTCGTCCAGCACCCCGTTCGCCGCCGCGTAGTCCAGATGGCCCGCGGCGAGGGACGGCACCGCGCCCGCCACGGAGGAGAACAGCACCATGAGCCGGGGCGGCGTGGGTCCGAGCGCCGCCCACAGCACCCGCAGCCCCTCGCTCTTGGGCCGCAGCACCCGGGAGATCTCCTCGGGTGTACGGGACAGGAACGACGTGGGCGGGTCCATGACCCCCGCGCAGTGGAAGACGGTGTCGATGCCGCCGGCCTGCTTCCTGACCCTGCCGATCAGCCGCCTCAGGGAGGCGACGTCGTCCAAGGCGTCGGTCCGCACGGTCAGCGTCACCCCCCGCTCGACGAGGGCGAGCAGCGCGGTGAGGCGCTCCCGCAGGGCCGGGTCGGTGGCGGGTGCGGCGACGAGGGCGGCCCACTGGTTGCGGACCGGCAACCGGGAACGCCCGACGAGCACGATGTGGCGGGCCCCCCGGTCGGCGAGGTGGGCGGCGAGGCGCAGGCCGATGCCGCCGAGACCGCCGGTGATGAGCACCGCGCCGCCGCGGCCGACGCCGGCGAGCAGGTCCTCGCCGGTCCTGACCGGCGCGAAGGCGGCCACGGGCCGGCGGCGGCCGGTGCCCTCGTAGCGGATCTCCGTCTCCCGGTCCACGGCGGCGGTCTCGGCGCGGACGGCGGCGGCGAGTTCGGCGGTGCCGCCGTCGACGCGGACGGTGCGGCCGTGGAGGGCCGGGAACTCACCGGACAGGGAGCGGTAGAAGCCCGCGAGCGCGGAGCGTTCGGCGCCGCTGACGTGGACGCACCGCAGCCCGACGCGGGGGTTCGCGGTGAGCGTCCGCTGCAGCAGGCCGATGCGCTCGGTGACGAGGGTGCCGGGGGCGGACCAGTCGACGAGGTCGACGATCCCGCCGAGGCCGGCCAGTGCGGGAACGGGATCCCCGGGGACGTGCACGAGGGCGCGTTCCCCGAGCACCTTGCGGGCCAGTTCCCGGTCGGTGGCGACCACCAGCAGCCGGCCGGTGTCGGCGGTGTCCGGCGCCGGTGCGTCGGCCCACTCGGCGGTGAGGAGTTCACCGCCTGGGACGGGTGCGACCCAGTGCCGGTCGCGGGCGAAGGGGTAGGTCGGCAGCGAGACGGGCGGTGTGTCCGGGGCGGTCCGGGCCGGCCCCGCCCCTTCGCACTGCCCGTTCACGGGAGCGTCCGCCGGAGTGTCGAGCACCGCGGCGAGGCCCGCGGCGAGTCCACGGAGGTCGCGTGCCTCGACATCGACGCGGTACGGCAGTGCCGCACGCCCGGTGATCAGGGTCCGCGCTATCGACGCGAGCGGCGGGGCGTCCGGGGAGCGGACTGCCTCCAGCAGGCGGGCCACGGCCTCCCGCAAAGCCTGCGGGGTCCTCGCGGAGACGGGCACGACCACAGCCGAGCCCGTGGCCGGGGCCGCCGCCGGCCGGGGGGCCTCTTCCAGGACCACGTGCGCGTTGGTACCGCCCATCCCGAAGGAGCTGACCCCGGCCCGCAGGGGGCCGCCGCCCACGGGCGGCTTCCAGGCGCCGCGTTCGCGCTGGAGGCGCAAGGGGGTGCCGTCAAGTTTGATCATCCGGTTGGGGCGGTCCAGGTTGCGCGCGGCCGGCAGCGTGCGGTGCCTCATCGCCAGGATCACCTTGATCAGGCCGGCGATTCCGGCGGCAGCTTCCAGGTGGCCGATGCTCGTCTTGACCGAGCCCACCGCACAGTGCGGCTCGGTGGGGCGTGCGTGGCCCCACTGCGTGTAGAGCCG
Source organism: Streptomyces globosus (assembly GCF_003325375.1). Taxonomy (GTDB): domain Bacteria; phylum Actinomycetota; class Actinomycetes; order Streptomycetales; family Streptomycetaceae; genus Streptomyces; species Streptomyces globosus_A. Next base: position 86,656 of record NZ_CP030864.1, read on the forward strand.
CTCGAACGCCGCGACGATGCCGGAGACCTCGATCGGGTCGCCCAGGCGTGTTCCGGTGCCGTGCGCCTCGATGTAGCCGATCGTGCGCGGGTCGACGCCCGCCTCGTTGTAGGCGGTGACGAGCAGGTCGGCCTGCGCGTCAGGGTTGGGCGCGGTGAAGGACCGGGCCTGCCCGCCGTGGTTGACGGCCGCGCCGCGGATCACCGCGTGCACGCGGTCGCCGTCGGCCAGCGCCCGGTCCAGCGGCTTGAGGAGCAGGGCGGCGACGCCCTCGCCGCGGACGTATCCGTCCGCGGTGTCGTCGAAGGTGTGGCAGCGGCCCCGCGGGCTCAGGACGCCGGTGCGCTGGTAGGCGTGGTGCCGGGAGGGGTCGCACAGGACGTTGACGCCGCCCGCGAACGCCTGGTCGCACTCGCCGGCGCGCAGCGCGGCCACGGCCTGTGCGACGGCGACGAGGGACGAGGAGCAGAGGGTGTCCACGGCGACGCTGGGCCCGCGCAGGCCGAGGGCGTACGAGACGCGGTTGGCCACGAGGGAGGGTGAGACCGCGACGCTCAGGTGGGGCTCGTCCCGCCCGGCGTGCCGGGCGACGAGCGCGGCGTAGTCGGAGTGGCACACGCCCGCGTAGACGCCGGTGCGGGTGCCGCCCAGCGAGGCCGGGTCGCATCCGGCGTCCTCCGCTGTCGCCCACACGGTCTCCAGCAGCAGCCGCTGCTGGGGGTCCATCAGGGCGGCTTCCCGCGGGCTGATGGCGAAGAACTCGTGGTCGAACGCGCGTATGTCGTCGAGCAGGGCCGCCCTGCCGATCAGGCCGGGGTGTTCCGCCGCGTTCCAGCGGTCCGCGGGAATGTCGCGGACGGCGTCCTCGTCGCGGCCCAGGAGGTCCCACAGTTCGGGCACGCTCGGCGCGCCGGGGAACCGGCCGGCCATGCCGATCACGGCGATCGGCACGGCGGCGGGACTCTCGGCCGACGGTACGGCCGGCGGCGCCGCTGCGGCCGGCGGCGCCTGCGCGGCTTCGGCCGCACCCGGTCGTCCGCCGCGCAGGACGCGCGCCATGGCGGTGACGGTGAACGCCTGGAACAGGGTGCTGGGATCGATCTCGCAGCCGACCTCGTCCTCGGCCCGTACGGCTGCCTCGGACAGGGCCAGGCTGTCCAGTCCGTGCGGGCGGAGGTCGTCGTCCGCGGTCAGCGAGCCCGCGGGCGCGCCCAGCACCGTCTCCATCACGGCCAGGAGCCGGGCTTCGAGGTCTTCGGGCAGGGCGGCGCGCGGCGGTTCGGAGCCGGGGGCGGCGGAAGGGGGTGCGGACCCGGTCGTGGCGGCCGCGGCGGGGCGGTCGCCCGTGAGCGCGGTGAACGCCTCGGGCCGGACCAGCCGCTTGACGGTCTCCAGGCGGGCCAGGGGCCGGCCGTCGCGTTCCCGCAGGAGGGAGGAGGTGAGGACCACCCGGTCCTGCGACTCCCGCCGGACGGAGTCCAGCCGGTAGCGCACGGCGTCGGACAGGCCGCAGTTGCCCAGGTAGACGATGTCGCGGCTGAGGGTGACGGCGTCGACGGCCCACTCCTCGCCGGGTACCGCGGACCGTGCGTACTTGCGCTCGCCGCGGTCGTTGATGTGCGGGTACGAGGCGAAGTAGAGCAGGCCTGCCGCATTCACGTCCGCGAAGGGATTCAGCTCGTAGGTGTCGGAGAAGAGGCCGGCGGCGCCACTGTCCTCCAGCCGGGCGAGGTCCCTGAACTCGCTCCGGAAGGCACGGTGTTCCGCGCTCGCGTCCGCCACGGGGCCGCGGCCCTCGTGGCGCGGGGTGCCGGGGACGAGCCAGTTGCCGGCGCCCCGGCGGACGAAGGAGGTCAGGAGCCTGACGTCGACGGACGTCGTGGGCGTGGTGAAGCGGATGTCGCTGACGAAGGCGTGCTCGTCGAGCCGGGCGAGGGTGCCGGCGAGTTCTCCCTCGTCGTGCTCGGTGAAGAAGCGCAGGGAGTCGGCCGCGGCCAGGCGGGCTCGGGTGAAGGCGGGGAGCAGCCGTTCACCGTCGGCGTCGGCGAGTTCCGCGACCGGGAGGCCGAAGTGCTCGCCGATCAGGGACCAGTGGAGGTCGCCTGCCTCGCGTAACAGCCAGTTCTCGGAGAGTCCGCCGACGGAGAGCGCGGGAAGGCCCAGGACGACCCGGCGGCTCAGCATAGGGGCAGCCGTCCGGCTGCGGCACGCGCGGCGGCCGCCGGCGGCCGACCCGCGTCCTGGCCCGGAAGCGGCCATGACGAATGACAGCGCCGAATCATCCACATCCCCCGATGCATTCGCTGAAAAACCGGCCGGCGGACCCGTTTCACGGACCGTTCGGCCCCTGAAACCCGCACGCCAAGGCCTGTATAGCACAGCGCCCGCTAAAGTGGTTGAGCGCTGAAACTACCCTCGGATCGGCCCCCTCCCCGTCACCGGAAGTCGAGGCCCGACGAGAATGCATCGTGGATGATCATGGCGAGTTGCGCAAGCGGAGGGGGCACCAGTGCCACGAATTGCAGAGCCCATTCCCGATGTCCGCCACGGGGCGCGAAAATCCCGCCCGACCTGGCCGGACGGCCCGGCCCGCGGCCGCCGCGCGGGGTCGGGGCCCGACGCGCACCCCGGCGCCGAGCGGTCCGGCCTCCTCGTCGGCACACTGCCGGGCGTCGTCACCGTGGAGCTGTTCGCAGACCCTCCGAATATCCACCTGTACCCGGAGGAAGCGGACAGGGTGAAGCGCGCGATCGACAGGCGCCGGCGGGAATTCGCCACCGTCCGGCTGTGCGCCCGCACCGCCCTGGCCCGGCTCGGGGTGCCGCCCGGGCCGATCCTGCCCGGGCCGGGCGGGGAGCCGGCCTGGCCCGCGGGCGTCGTGGGCAGCATGACCCACTGCCCCGGATACCGGGCCGCGGCGGTGGCCAGGACCGCAGCGGTCGCCGCGGTCGGGATCGACGCCGAGCCGAACTCCGCGCTGCCCTCGGGCATCGAGAGGATGGTGGCCTCACCCGGCGAGCGGCGCACGCTGGACCGCCTCACCCTGTCCCATCCCGCCGTGGCCTGGGACCGGCTGCTGTTCAGCGCCAAGGAGAGCACGTACAAGACCTGCTTCCCCCTGCTGGGCCGGATGATGGACTTCAGCGACTGCACGATCACCCCCGATCCGGAGCGGGGCACCTTCACCAGCTCCCTGCACGTGCCCGGCCCGGTGGTCGGCGGCCGCCGGGTGGACACCTTCACCGGCCACTGGCGGACCGTAGTCCGGGAGGGCGTGGAGTACGTGGCGACCGGGATCGCCGTACCGGCCGCCCCCGACCCGGCCGCCGGGTGGCGGTGACCCGGGGACCGGTGGCGCACGCGGCGGCCGCAAGGCGCATTCCGGCCACGATCGGGGCTTGGCCGTAATACGGGGTCCGCGTGCGGTTCCCCTCTGCGGCTCCGCGGAAATTCAGCCAAATACCGTGCCTCCTCTCGTCCGGCCGCCCCGACGGGGAACGACCGGTCCAATGGCCGGAACTCGATCACACCCTTGGAGGCCCCCTCCTACGCCAGTAGGGTGATCTCCATGCTGCAAGAGGTAAAAGGAACGCAATTTTTGACGGCCCTTCGCGAGGGCGGCTCACTTCCCGGTATTGTCGAGGCCGACAACGACGGCACTTATGTCGTCAAGTTCCGGGGCGCGGGACAGGGGAGCGCAGCTCTCGTCGCCGAGATCGTGGTCGGCGAGCTCGGCCGCCACCTCGGCATCCGGGTTCCCGAACTGGTCCTCCTCCACGTGGACGCCGAACTGGCCCGCCGCGAGCCGGACCAGGAGGTGCAGCAGCTCCTCCAGGCCAGCACGGGACCCAACCTGGCCATGGACTTCCTGCCCGGTTCGGTCGGCTACGACGGCATCGCCTGGCGGGCGCCGGCCGAGGAGGCCGCCCGCATCTACTGGCTGGACGCCCTCACGGCGAACGTGGACCGCACCTGGTCCAACCCCAACCTGCTGATCTGGCACCGGCAGTTGTGGGCGATCGACCACGGCGCGGCGCTGATCTTCCAGCACTCGTGGCCGGCGGTGGACGGCTGGGCCACCCGGGACTACGGGCTGGGCTCGCACGTCCTGTCCGAGCGGGTGTCCACGCTCAAGCCCTCGACCCTCGAAAGCCTCGACGCCGAGCTGGCCGCCCTTGTGACGCCGCAGGCGCTGGAGCGGATCCTCGCACTCGTGCCCGACGACTTCCTGGAATCCATGCACTCGACGAACGGCGCCGACCCGCAAACCCTGCGTGCGCGCTATTGCGAATACCTGCTGGCCCGCCTCGCCGGCGGACGTGACTGGTGGCCGGAGTCGGCGGCATGAGCGATCACCTCTCCCCCTCCCTCGGCTTCGACTACGCGCTGCTCCAGGCGGTCCCCCGCGTGGACCGCGGCGAGCGTGTCAACGTGGGCGCACTGCTCTACTGCAAGCAGGCCGACTTCCTCGCGGCCGGGATCCACATCGACCCCGTACGCCTGCGCGCCCTGGACCCCGGGGTCGACTTGACCGGTGTCACCGACGCCCTCGAAGCGATCCGCGCCATCTGCGCGGGCGAGTCGAAGGCCGGCCAGGCCGGCGCCGGCACGCTGCGCTCCCGGTTCGGCTGGCTGACCGCCCCGCGCAGCGCCGTCGTCCAGGCCGGACCGGTGCACGGAGGCCTCACGGCCGACCCGGAAGCCGAACTGGACCGGCTGATGAACCGCCTGGTGCGCTGAGCCGCCGCCCTCCCCCTCCACCGACCGCCCCGTACCGAGGACAGCACATGCAGGACATCGTCGATGCCGTCGTGAGCGGGGAAGCCCGGTCGGAGGACTTCGCCTCGCTCGCCCTCCCCGAGGCGTACCGGGCCGTCACTCTGCACAAGGACGAGACGGACCTGTTCGCCGGACTCGCCACCCGTGACAAGGACCCGCGCAAGTCGGTGCACCTGGACGAGGTGCCGGTGCCCGAACTCGGGCCGGGCGAGGCCCTGGTGGCCGTCATGGCCTCCTCCGTCAACTACAACACCGTCTGGTCCGCCCTCTTCGAGCCGCTGCCGACCTTCGGATTCCTGGAGCGCTACGGCAGGCTCAGTGAGCTCACCAGGCGCCATGACCTGCCGTACCACGTCATAGGCTCCGACCTCGCCGGAGTCGTCCTCCGCACGGGGCCGGGCGTGCGCGCCTGGAGGCCCGGGGACGAGGTCGTCGCCCACTGCCTCTCGGTGGAACTGGAGGCGCCGGACGGCCACGACGACGCCATGCTCGACCCCGAGCAGCGCATCTGGGGCTACGAGACGAACTTCGGCGGCCTGGCGCAGATCGCCCTGGTGAAGTCCACCCAGCTGATGCCCAAGCCGCGGCATCTCAGCTGGGAGGAAGCCGCCGCACCCGGGCTGGTCGCCTCCACCGCGTACCGCCAGCTGGTCTCCCCCAACGGCGCGGGCATGAAGCAGGGCGACAACGTCCTGATCTGGGGCGCGGGCGGCGGACTGGGCTCGTACGCCACACAGTTCGCGCTCAACGGGGGCGCCAACCCCGTCTGCGTGGTCTCCAGCGCGCAGAAGGCCGACATCTGCCGGGCGATGGGGGCGACCGCGATCATCGACCGGACCGCCGAGGACTACAGGTTCTGGAAGGACGAGCACACCCAGGACCCGAAGGAGTGGAAGCGCTTCGGCAGCCGCATCCGTGAGCTGACCGGCGGCGAGGACGTGGACATCGTCTTCGAGCACCCGGGCCGCGAGACGTTCGGCGCGAGCGTCTTCGTGACCCGCAAGGGCGGCACGATCGTCACCTGCGCCTCGACCTCCGGCTACCACCACGCGTACGACAACCGCTACCTGTGGATGTCCCTCAAGAAGATCGTCGGATCCCACTTCGCGAACTACCGGGAGTCCTGGGAGTCGAACCGGCTGGTCTCCCGGGGCAGGATCCATCCCACGCTGTCGAAGGTCTACCCGCTGGAGGAGACCGGCCAGGCCCTCCACGACGTCCACCGCAACCTCCACCACGGCAAGGTGGGAATCCTCGCGCTCGCGCCCGCGGAGGGACTGGGCGTACGCGACCACGAACTGCGGGAGCGACACCTGGACGCCATCAACCGCTTCCGGGTCCCGGAGCCGGCCTCCACCTGACCCGGCCGCTCGGCCACGGGCTGCCACCGCGCCTTCGGGCACCGGTGGCAGCCCTTTCGCATGCGCGCCCCCGGGGCACGACCGCCGTCCACCGTCCGCCGTGAATGCATTTCAGATACAGAACCGTATTGGGATACAGTCCTGTATCTGGGAAGCGCGTCAAGGAGGCGGTCACCATCACGAAGCGACTCACCCGGCAGCAGAGCCGGCAGGTCACCCGCGAGCAGATCCTTCGGTCGGCGGCCGCCCTCTTCGCCGGCCAGGGGGTCAGCGGAACCTCGGTGGAGCAGATCGTCGAGGCCGCCGGGTACACCCGGGGCGCCTTCTACGGCAACTTCGAGGGCAAGCACGAGCTCGTCCTCGCCCTGCTGGAGCAGCGGACCCAGCACGAGCTCGAAGAGATCCAGGCGATGAGCCGCGAGGCGGCCACCTTCGAGGAGATGCTGGACCACCTGCGCTCCTGGCACCGCCGTCGCGACGAGAACCTCGCCAGCTGGCTCGCCCTGCGCACCGAACTCTGGCTCTACGGACTGCGCGACCCGGAGCTGCTCCCCCTGCTGGCGGACCGCGAGCGCCGCTCGCGGGACGCGATCGCCCAGTCGCTGGAGCAGGGCTTCGCCGCGCGCGGGGTGACCACACCGGCGCCTGTGGAGCTCCTGGCGCTGATCGTGCACGCGCTGGACGACGGGCTGTCCATCCAGCGCGTGCTCTTCCCCTCAGACAGCGGCACGGACTCCGTGGTGGACGTCGTGGAGCTCCTCATGAAGTCCTGGACTGCACTCGCCCGCAGCACCGAAGCCGCACCCGCTGCCGGACCCACCGCGGCACCCGCCGCCGAACCCCCGACCGAGAAACCGGAGAAGAACCCATGAACAAGGCAGGGCAGGCAGAAAAGCCGGCGGCCGCCGGCCCACCTGCCACTCCCGAGACGCCCGAGCCCGACCCGAAGCGGTGGCTCGCGCTGACAGTCCTGCTGGTCGCCACCTTCATGGACCTGCTCGACGCCAACATCATCACCGTGGCCATCCCGAGCATCCAACGCGACCTCGGCGCCTCGACCTTCGCCATCCAGGCGATGACGGCCGGCTACACCCTGAGCTTCGCGGTCCTGCTGATCACCGGCGGCCGGCTCGGCGACATCTTCGGCCGCAAGCGCATGTTCCTGGTCGGCGTCGGCGGGTTCGTCCTCGCGTCCGCGATGTGCGCCGCCGCGCCGAGCACCGACTTACTCGTCGTCGCCCGCGCGCTCCAGGGCCTCACGGCCGCCATCATGGTGCCCCAGGTGCTCGCGCTCATCCACGTCTCCTTCGCCCCCCAGGAGATCGGCCGCGTCGTCAGCCTCTATGCGAGCATGGTCGGCCTGGCCATCGTCTCCGGGCCCCTCATCGGCGGTGCCCTGATCAGCTGGAGCCCGCTGGACCTCGGCTGGCGCAGCATCTTCGTGGTGAACCTGCCGGTGGGCGTGCTGGCGCTGATCGGCGCCGCGAAGTGGATGCGGGAGTCGAGCTCCCCCCACGCAAAGCGCCTGGACATGGTCGGCATGCTGCTCATCGTCGTCGGGCTGCTGCTGCTCATGGTGCCGCTGACCCTCGGCCGCGAGCTCGACTGGCCGGTGTGGAGCATCGCCTCGCTCGTCGCCGCCGCCCCCGTCCTGGTGCTGTTCGTGGTCTACGAGCGCCACAAGACCCGCAAGGACGGCTCGCCCCTGGTGACGCTGTCCCTGTTCAAGGTCCGCGCGTTCGGCGCCGGTATCGGCGTGCAGCTCCTCTTCAGCGCCATCCCCGCGGGCTTCTTCCTGAGCTGGACCCTCTACCTCCAGGCCGGCCTGGGCTGGTCGGCCCTGCACACGGGCCTGACCGCGATCCCGTTCTCCCTGTGCGTCCCGATCGTCGGCGGCCTCGCCGTCCGCAGGCTCTCACCGCTCTACGGCCGCTACTGCCTGCTCGCCGGTGCCGTCCTGATGCTCGCGGGGATCCTCTCCTACGCCTGGGCGGCGGACCGCTTCGGCACGGGCATCACCTCCTGGCACGCGATCCCGTCCATGCTCCTGATCGGCTCCGGCATGGGCATGCTGATGCCCCCGCTGACTGCGCTGGTGCTCAGGGAGGTCCAGCCGCAGGAGGCCGGCGCCGCCTCCGGCATCATCAACGCCACCGGCCAGCTCGGTGCAGCGCTCGGTGTGGCGGTCATCGGCAGCCTCTTCTTCGCGGCCCTCGCGGGCAACGCCGGGCCGCAGGCCGAACGCGTCGTCCCCACCGTGCAGTCCGTCTCGCCCCGGCAGGCCTCCGACCTCCAGGACTGCGCGACCGAGGCGCTGGGCCAGGACGACCTGGCCAAGGTTCCGGACATCTGCTCCACCCTGGTGCAGGGCGCCGACGACGGCACCCGGGATACGATCAATGGTGCGCTCGGCGAGATCCGCGCGAAGACGTTCGTGTCCACCTACAGCGAGACGCTGTACTGGGCGGCCGGTGGCCTCGTCCCGGTCACCGCCCTCGTCCTGCTCCTGCCGCACCACCGCGTCCGGCGGGAGGACCTGGCCCGGTGAGCGCCTCCTGCGACACCCACTCACATCAGCGAACCACAACGGGAGACCGTCCATCATGAGCAGAAGCACGACCTACCAGGTCCTCACCCGGGGCAAGTTCGCTCCCCTCGACGAGGAGCAGCGCGCGGCGCTGCTCGCCCAGGTCGACGACCACGGCGTGCTCAGCGCCCGGTTCACCGAGGAGGGCACGGTCAACTACGAGCGAGGGCTGCACGGGTTCACCTTCCGCGTGCTGATCCCCGCGACCGACGAGGACACCGAGCAGCTCGTCCTGTCGAAGGCCGAGGAGCTCGCCGTGGCGGCCGTCGCCAAGCTCGGCGCCGGGTGCGTCGAACTGAAGTCGGTCTCCACCGACCTCGCCAGCATCAAGATCAAGCGGAAGGGGCGCTGACCCCAAGGTCCAGGCCGGGCACGGCGCCGCTGCCGGCGCCGTGCCGGCCCGCACCGGCAGGGATGCGGAACACTGCGATGACACCTGACGAATTCACCCTGGCGATGGCCGACCCGACTCTGCGCCGCGTCTTCTCCGCGGTCGCGCTCGGCTCGGCCACCTCGTCCGAGATCCTCACGGCCGCCGGGCTCGACACCCCCGTGGCGGCCAAGGCCATCGGTCAGCTGACCCGGACGGGGCTGCTCGTGCCCGAGGGCCGCGGCCGGCTCGTCGTCAACGAGGGGGCCCTGGAGGAGGCCGGGCGGGCCGCCGCCCACCGCAGGGAGGAGGAGGCCGCGGCCGCTCAGCCCGACGCCCGGCTGCGCGGCTTCGTACGGGACCGGGTCCTCGTGGCCCTGCCCGAGGAGGCCGACCAAGCGGCGCGGCACACCGTGCTGCGGCACGTGGCGGAAGCCACGTTCACCCCCGGGGAGGAGTACGACGAGCGCACCGTGACGGACCGTCTGGAGCCGTGGTGCGAGAGCGGTGTCCTCGACACCGTGTCACTGCGCCGGGCCCTCGTCGACGTGGGGGTGCTGCGCCGGGAGGCGGGCCTGTACGGCCTCACCGCCGCCACCGCCTGACACCGGGCGGCCACCCCCCGGCCGGGACGCCGCCCGCACGGCGGGACGCCGGCCCTTCACGACCCGGTCGGGGCGGTGGAGGCCGGCGTCGGGCGCGCCGGCCTCCGCCCGCTCCCCCGGCTGCTACGCGGGAACCTACAGGCGCGCCGCCTCCGGTACCGGCCGGGGCCGGCGCGCCGCCTCCAGTACGGCGGCCTGGTACGGGGTGAGGGCGTCAGGCCCCTCCTCGCGGAACAGCGCCGCCCAGTTCGGCTCGCGCCCGCAGGCGTACAGGGTCCCGAGCGAGGTGAGCATGGAGCGGAGCTCCGCCCGCCGCCTGCCGGAGGGCAGCAGCCACCCCTGCCGCTCCCCGTGTTCGAGAGTCTGGCGCATCGGGCTCAGCAGCACCGGATGAGCACTCACCTCCAGGAACACCTCGTGTCCCGCGTCGCTCAGATGCTCGACCGCTGCCGCGAACCGCACCGGTTCCCGCAGGTTGCGCATCCAGTACGCGGCTCCCAGGCCCGCGTCCCGCACCGGCTCGGCCGTCACGGTCGAGTACATCGGCAGCCGCGTGGGGGCCGGCACCACCGTACGCAGGGCTTCGTGCAGATCCTCGCGCAGCTCCTCCACGTAGCGGCTGTGCGAGGCGACCGTTCCCTTGATCACCCGGCAGTAGACGTCCTTGGCCTCCAACTCGCCGACGAGCGCCGCGAGCGAGTCCGAGTCGCCCGCCAGGACGGTGGAGCGGGGACTGTTCTCCCCCGCCACGCTGATCCCGCCGCCGCTCGCCTCCGCCACCGCCTGCGCCTCGGCCGGCGAGAGTTCCGTCGTGGCCAGCGCCCCCTTGCCGGAGATGCGGCGCAGCAGCGCGCTGCGCCTGCAGGCGACCTTCAGAGCGTCGCGCAGGGTCAGGCCGCCGGCGGTGTGGGCGGCGGCGATCTCCCCCATGCTGTGCCCGACGACCGCGTCGGGGGTGACCCCCCAGCTGCGCCAGAGCGCGGTCAGGGCGATCTGGAGGGAGACCATCGTCGGCTGGAGGACGTCCAGTTCGTCCAGCCTGGCCTTCCCGGCCGGCAGCTTCAGCTGCTCGACGGCGGAGAAGCCCGCGAACTCGCCGATCAGCCGGTCGCACCGGAGCAGCGCCTCCCGGAAGACGGGTTCCTGTGCGAGGAGTTCGCGTCCCATCCCGTACCACTGGGCGCCCTGTCCGGCGAAGACGAACACCAGTCCGGGCCGCCGGGCGGTGACGTGGGACGGGACCCGCCCGACCTCGCCGGCACAGGCCGCTTCGAGCTGCGTGCGAAGCTCGTCGTACGAGTCGACGGCGAAGGCGATCCGGTGGACTCCGGCCGTCCCCGCCGCCGCCTCGCGGCAGTACCGGGCGAGCGAGGGCAGGGCACGTCCGGCACGGATCCTGTCGAGGTGGGCGCCCAGCAGGAGCCGGAGCACCTCCTCGGTGTCGGCGGCGACGGCGAACAGCCGTGGGCTCATGCGTCCCCCTTTCGGTTTCGGCCCGGGCGGTGTGTCATCGGCGGACGGCGATCCGGTGGCGGTAGCTCTCCATCGGCAGTCCGCTCATCCACGGCACGATGCCCAGCTTGCTGAGCGCCTTGATGGCGGGGGGCGGCTGGTAGCCCGCGAACATGCCGCCGAACATGAGGATCTGGCTGTGCGCGGCGATCTGGCGCACCAGCGGGTTCATGCGCTGCTTGCCGAGGGTGGTCCGGAAGTGGCTGCCTGCTGCCATCCGGCGGCGTACGGCTGCGCGGACCCGGTCCGAGATGTCGTGGTCGGCCGTCCATTCCAGGCCCTCGGTCGCCTCCGCCGTGCGCCGCATGGTCTCCGTGCGCTGCCGGGTGTAGACGTCGATGTGGCTGAGGAAGCCGCCGGGCCGGAGCACGCGTGCGGCTTCGGCGAGGAACGCACCGAGGTCGGGGTAGGTGTGCGAGCTCTCGATGTTGACGAGCACGTCGACGGAGGCGTCCTCGAAGGGGAGCTCCTCCGCGTCGCCGTGCACGAAGGCGAGCTCGTCGCCGCGGGACAGGGTGGCGGTGGCCCGGGCGACGGCCTTCGGTGACAGGTCGAGGCCGGTCATGCGGGCGCCGGGGGCGATGCGGGAGAGGAAGTTGAGGCCCTCGCCCATGCCGCAGCCGACCTCCAGTACGTGGCGGCCGGCGTAGTCGTCGAGTGCGATGGGGAGTTCGCGCAGGGCGAGGAAGTACAGCTGCTCGCTGAAGCCGTCGGTCCAGGGCTCTCCGAAGCCGGGCACGCGGGCGCGGATCTCCTCGACCAGTGCGGGGTCGTGCATGCCCCAGTTCCACAGGGCGCCGTGGCCGGAGAGCGTCGCGGCCATGTCGTAGATGGTGGCGCTGGCGGACTTCATGCCGGCGGCGTTCGCGCCGCGGCGGGCGGTGCCGGACTCGTCGAGGTTGATGTCGGCGAGACCGCTGGTGAAGGCGGTCATGACGTCAGGGGTGGCACTCATGTGGGTCTCCGATGAGCAGGTGGGTGGTCAGGCGCTGACGGTGTCGCCGCGCACCAGGCCGTATCCGTCGGGTACGTCGGCGGGGTCGGTGCCGGTCGTGACGGGCCGGTTGTCGGCGTCGACGAACACCACGCTCGGCCGGTACGAGCGGGCGTGCTCCTCGCTCATGGAGGCGTAGGAGATGATGATGACGAGGTCGCCGGGGTGGACGAGGTGGGCCGCGGCGCCGTTGATGCCGATGACCCCGCTGCCGGCCTCGCCCTCGATGACGTACGTGCTGAGGCGGGCGCCGTTGTCGACGTCGACGATGTCGACCTTTTCACCGGGCAGCAGGTCCGCGGCGGCCATCAGGGTGGCGTCGATGGTGACGGAGCCGACGTAGTGCAGGTCCGCCTGGGTCACGGTCGCCCGGTGGATCTTGGACTTGAACATCTCTCGGTACAGCATGTGCTCTCCGTTCACCAGGTCACCGGTAGCTCGTGGACGCCGTAGATCACCATGTCCGGGCGGGTGCGGACCTCGGCGGCGGGGACGCCGAGGCGCAGCCCCGGGAAGCGCCCGAACAGGGCCTCGAACGCGATCCTCAGTTCCAGCCGGGCGAGCTGCTGGCCCGCGCACTGGTGGATGCCGTGCCCGAAGGCGAGGTGCGGCACGGGCTCGCGGGTCACGTCCAGTTCGTCAGGCCGGGCGCAGAGCGCCGGATCGCGGTTGGCGGCCGCGAAGGAGAGCGAGACCGCGTCCCCGGCCGCCATCCGGTGTCCCTCCAACTCCAGGTCCTCGGCCGCGGCTCGGATGCCGCCCGCGTGGACGACCGTGAGGTAGCGCAGCAGTTCCTCGACCGCCCGTTCGGCCAGAGAGGTGTCGGCGGCCAGCGCGGCCGCCTGCTCGGGGTGCTCCAACAGCGCGAAGGTGCCCAGGGCGATCATGTTCGCGCTGGTGTCGTAGCCGGCGGTCAGCAGCACGGCGCCGACCGTGACGATCTCTTCGTCCGAGAGCCGGCCCTCGGCCACGAGGGCGGCGATCAGGTCGTTCGCAGGCTCGGCGCGTTTGGCCTCGACCAGCCGGTGCAGCAGGCCGGTGACGGCGTGCCAGCCGGCGATGGCCTCCTCGGCGCTGGAGTGCACCGCGAAGAGTGCCGCGATGGCGCGGGCGAAGGCCGGGCGCTCCGACAGGGGCACGCCCAGCAGCTCGCAGATGACCGATGCGGCCATGGGCTCGGCGAACCCCGTCACCAGGTCGACCGGGCCCCCGCCCCGGCCGGAGGCCATGGCGTCCAGGTGGCTGTCGGCGAGCTCCCTCAGCCGGGGTTCGAGGGTGCGGGTGCGGCGCGCCGAGAACCAGCCGGCCACCGCCCGCCGGTAGCGGGTGTGCTCCGGCGGGTCCATGGCCGTGAACATGCCCGGAGCCGGCTCGGTCCGGTCCGAGGCCATGGGCAGCGGGATGGGCGAGCGCAGCGCGTCCGCCCGGGAGCTCATCCGGGGGTCGGCGAGGAGTCTGCGGACCTGGGGGTAGCCGGTGACCAGCCAGCCCACGTGCCCGTCCGGGAACTCCATGCGGGCGACCGGGTGGTCCGCGCGGAGCGCCCCGAGTTCGGGCGCGGGGTCGAAGGGGCACCGGCCCCGGGTCATCGGCAGACCCGGGACCGTGGGGACGTTGTCGGGCATCACACCTCCGGTGACAGGCGGACGGGGAGACGTTGCATCGACATCAGGTAGGGCGGATCGATCTCGCTCGGGTCGACGGCCAGCGCCAGGTCGGGGAACCGCCCGAACAGTGCGGTCAGGGCGACCTCGCCCTCGATCAGGGCGAGGCTTGCACCCAGGCAGTAGTGCGCGCCGCGGCCGAAGCCCAGGTGCGGGTTGTGCTCGCGGGTGATGTCGAGGCGGCCGGGCTCCTCGAAGACCTCCGGGTCCCGGTTGGCGGCGGCCAGTACCACCTGGATGGCCTCTCCGGGCTGGACCTTCACCCCGCCGATATCGACAGGCTCGGTGGCGAAGCGGCGGAACGTGTGTTTCACCGGCGCGGTGTGGCGCACGAGCTCGGCGACGGCCCGGCTGCCGAGCGACGGGTCGTTCTTCAGCAGTTCCAGCTGGTCGGGGTGCCGGAGCAGGGTGAAGACCCCGAGGGCGACGAGGTTGCGGACGGTCTCGTGGCCGGCCTGCACGAGGACCATCGCCAGGGCGGTCAGCTCGTCGTCGCTCAGCCGGTCGCTGTCCTCCTCGTGGACCTGCACCAGCTCGGAGATCAGGTCGTCCCGCGGCTCGGCCCGGCGGGCGGCGATCAGTTCCCGGGTCACCCGGGCCATGCCCCGCACGGCGGGGGCGAACTGCTCCGGGTTGGGGCGCAGGGCCTGTGCGAGGGTCTCGCTCCATTCCCGCCACTGCTCGCGGTACTCCTCGTCCACGCCGAGGAGTTCGCAGATGACGATGATGGCCAGCGGGTGCGCGTAGTCCGCGATCAGGTCGGGCTCGGCCTTGTCGGCGAGGCCGTCGAGCAGCCGCTCCGCCACGCGTTCCACGGCGGGGGTCAGAGCCAGCATCCGCCGTGCGGACAGGGCGCGGGTGACGAGGCGGCGGACCCTCATGTGGTCCGCACCGTCCATGGTCAGCAGGGTGGAGTCGAACATGTCGACGATGTCCTCGGGGATGCCCCGGCTGAGCATGCTCTGGCGGTGGGAGTCGCCCGGCGGGCGGCTGCGCAGGGTCGGCTCGCCGAGCACCGTCCTGACATCGTGGTGTCCGGTGACCACCCAGACGTCACTGCCGTCGGCGAACTTGCCGCGGCAGACGGGCCGGGGGCCGCCGAGCCAGCGCTTTCCCGCCTCCGGGTCGGTGATGAACTTCGGGTCGGACAGGTCGAACTCGCTCGCCAGGTCGCCGGATCCGGTGCCGGGTTCCTTGGCCGGGGTCTCGGTCATGCGGTGTGCCTCGCTCTTGCTGGGAATGACGATCGTGGGGGTTGTCCGGGGCCCCGCCGTGCCCCGGGGGATCAGGAGCTGCGGCTTCGCAGGCCGCCGCCTGCGATCTCCGCGGCCTCGTCCATCAGGCGGTCGGCGAGCTCGTCGGCGTGCCGATGCGGCCATGCGCGAAGCGGCGTCGGCGCGAGCCAGCGGTTGCAGGCGCCGAGGGCCGGTCCGCAGGGGATCTGGTAGTCGGCCACGCGGCCCGGTGTGCCCTCGATCGCCCATGTGGCCGCCTGGGCGCAGTACCACCGGAAGACGAGCGCCATGCGCCGCTTGGGGTCGAGGGCGGAGTCGGCGGAGCCGCCGACGCGGGCGAGGACCTCCTCGAAGGAGGCGCCCAGGTAGTCGTGCTCCACCTTCGCGCGCACGGCGGCGGGTACCGACTCCCACGCGTCGTGGTTGCGCCACAGGTCGTGGAGCCTTCCCGCGCGGGCGTGGAAGAGCACGCCCTTGCGCAGCACCCGTGCGCGGCCGCCGAGTTCGAAGAGGTCTCCGTAGGGCGCGAAGGCGGTGTCGTGGACGTCCGCCTCCTGCAGGAGGTCCTTCGCCGCCGCGCTGGTCCCGCTCTCGGCGGTGCACGCGTTGACGGAGCCGGTGAGGACGAAGTCTGCGCCCAGGACGAAGGCGGCCGCCGCCGACTCGGGGGCTCCGATGCCGCCTCCGGCGCCGATGCGCACGGCCTCGGCCGCGCCGCCGAGCTCCGCGCGCAGTCCGCGCAGCGCGGGCAGCAGCGCCCACAGGGTCGCCATGTCGGAGTGGTCCCCGGCGTCACCGAGCGCGCAGACGTCGTCGGCCAGCGCGACGCGTGCACCGGCCTCGGCCTCCTCGGCGGTGAGCAGGCCCTCCGCCACCAGCCGGCCCACGAGCGCGGCGGGCGGCGGTTCCAGGAACAGGCGGGCGGCGTCCGGCCGGGTCACCTTCGCCAGGATCTTCCGGGGCACGTGCACGGTGCCGTCCGCACGCACCCGGGCGCCCGTCAGCCGGTGCCGGACGAGGGCGGGAGTGGCCTCGACGTGGGTGGAGGCCTCCACGAACCGCACGTCGTCCCGGATCAGGGCGTCGACCAGCTCGGACTCGGCCCGGGGGTCGAAGGGGTCGTGCGTGACGTTGACTCCGAACGGCGCCCCGGCGGGGACGCGTGCGCGGATCTCGGCGACCGCCGCGGCCACGTCCCGGGGCGCGAGCCCCGAGGCGCCGAAGTACGAGAGCAGTCCGGCCCCGGCCATCCGGGCCACCAGGTCGACGGAGCTGATCCCCTGCCGCATCCCGCCGGCGGCGTAGGCGAGGCGGACGCCGTAGTCCCGCCGGAAGTCCTCCGACCCCAGCAACCCGGCGGCGGCCGCGGCGGGGCGTACGGATGCTGCCGGCGCGGGCACGGAGGCTGCCGGCCCGGTACGGACGGGCGGAGTGCGAACCGGGTCGGCAGGAGCCGGCCCCCGCCCCCGCGGAGCGGCCGGCAGAGGTGTCGCCTCCTCGCGGATGCGGGCGACCAGCTTCGTCAGCACCTGCCCCGGGCCGAGCTCGCGCACCGTGAAGTCGCCCTGGCCCATGAGGAACCGGATGCTGTCGGTCCAGCGCACGGGCGAGGAGATCTGCCGCCGCAGGGTGGCAGCCACCTCCCCCGCCTCGTAGGGCCGCGCGTCCACGTTGGCGATGACCGGGATCTTCGGTGAGGCGAAGGCGGTGGCGTCGAGCAGCCGTCCGAACTCCTCGGCGGCGTCGGCCATGTAGCGGCTGTGGAAGGGTGCGCTGACGTTCAGCGGCGCGCACCGCGCGCCGGCCGCCTTCAGCGCGGGCAGCGCCCGGCCGACCGACTCCGCGGGACCGGCGATCACGGTCTGGGTGGGCGCGTTGTGGTTCGCGATGTCGACGTCGCCGAGGCCCTCTTCGTGCAGTACCCGTTCCACAAGGGCGGCGTCGACGTACGAGACGGCGGCCATCGTGCCGCCCGTGACCTGCCCCATGAGCCGGCCGCGCTCGGCGACCAGGCGCAGGCCCGTCTCGAAGTCGTAGACCCCGGCGGCGAACAGGGCGGAGAACTCGCCCAGGCTGTGCCCCAGGACGTAGTCCGGCAGGCGTCCGCCCTCGCCCACGGCCGCCAGCCAGGTCAGGGAGTTGACCGCGTACAGCGCGGGCTGGGTGTAGCGGGTGTCGCGCAGGTTCCGGCCCGGATCCTCCAGGCACAGCTCCCGGAGGGAGTATCCGAGGACGGCGTCGGCGCGGGCGACGAGGTCGGGGAAGCGGTCGAACACCTCCCGGCCCATGCCCTTGGCCTGGGCGCCCTGCCCGGGGAAGACGTGGACGTGGAGCGTCGGGGCGGCGGCTGACCGGTGTGCGGTGGGCGCTGCGGGCGCGCTCACGGGGTTCACCTCGATTCGTGCGGGGACGGCGGCGAGGCCGGAACGTGCGTCGAGGACAGCCCGGTACAGCACCTCGTCGCGGGCGTAGGGGGACATCAGCGGCAGGACGCGGGAACCGCTGCCCTCCGGCAGGGCCGCCCGCACCAGGTTCGCCATGGACCCGGAGGGCCCGAGGTCGAGGAAGAGCAGGTCGTCCCGTTCGAGCAGGGGTCCCAGCGCCCGGGTCAGGTCGAAGGGCTCGCGCAGTACCCGCCACAGGTGCGCGGGGTCGGGTATCCGCACGGAGGCGCCGGTGGTGCCGGAGATCAGCGGGACCTCGGCCGGATGCATGGCCAGGTCGCCGACGAGGTCCTTGAACACGCCCTCCACGGGGTCGATCAGGGGTGAGTGGAAGGGGAACAGGACGGGCAGCCGCTGGCAGAGCGTGCCGGTGGTGTGGAGGTGCCGTTCGATCCGGTCCAGGACCTCGGCGGTGCCGGCCAGGACGAAGTTCTCCGGGGAGTTCACGGCGGCGACGTGGGCCCCCGCGAGGGCCGGGTCGCGGTCGGCGAGTTGCCGGTCGGCCAGGACCGCGAGCATCCCGCCTCGCGGGCACTCGGCCTCGAAGACGTCCACCTGCCGCAGCAGGGAGCGCAGGCACGCCTGCGGGTCCACGGCGCCGGCGACGGCCGCCGCGGCGACTTCTCCGAGGCTGGCCCCGAGCACCGCGCCGGGTTCGAACCCGTGGGCCTGCAGCATGCGCGCCAGCGCGTACTCGACCATGAAGATGGCCGGCTGGGTGACGGAGAACCGCGTCATCGGGTGCTCGGGGCCGCGGCCGGGGCCGTGGATCGCCTCCACCACCGAGTCGCCGCGGACCTCGCGGACGGTCGCGTCCAGGGAGTCGAGGGTGTCCCGGAACACGGCGTCGGCCCCGTAGAGCCACTTGCCCATGCCGTGGTACTGGGAGCCCTGCCCCGCGAACAGGAAGACCGGCGTGAGCATCAGGAGGCGCCCAGGGCGGCTTCGAACACCTTGTGCTGCGTGGGAAGCTGCCCGACCGACCGCACGGTGAAGCCGGCCTCCTCCAGGGCGCGCCGCATGGCGGGCTCGTCGAGTCCGATGGTGCCCTCGTCGCACGCCACGGCCTGGAACATCGCCCGCCACCCGTCGATGTCGTTCTCCACCAGAGGCTCCACGACGAGCAGCCGGGCACCGGCGGGGCTGTCCTCCATGGCGGTGGCGACGGTGCGCAGGATCCGGACGCAGTTCTCGTACGTCCAGTCGTGCAGCACGTTCTTCAGCAGGTAGCGGTCGGCTCCGGCGGGCAGCTCGACGAAGAAGTCGCTCGGGGCGAAGTCGATGCGGTCGAGCACGTCCTCCTTCGCGACCCGTTCCAGGGCCGTGCGGCCCCTGGCACACACACTGGCCCGGTCTGCGACGGTGCCGCGCAGGTCCGGGTGGGCGGCGAGCAGGCCCGGGAGCAGGCCGCCGCTGCCACCGCCCACGTCGACGACCGTCTTGACGGTGCTGAAGTCGTGTTGGCCGAGCAGGCACTGGGCCACCGGCGCCGCCAGGTCGACCATGCCCTTGTCGAACAGGTCCGCCGTCTCGGGGTGGTTCTCCAGGTAGCCGTAGAGGGATTCCCCGAACACCTCCTGGAAGCCGGACTTGCCCGTCTTCACGGTGTGCATCAGGGCGGCGAAGGCGTCGTCGTACAGCTCGGCGGCAAGGATCGCGAAGTGGCGCTGGGTGAAGGGGTGGTCCGCGCGCAGGGGCGCGTACGCCTCGGTCAGCCGGAACCTCTCCCCGTCGCGCTCCAGGACGCCCGGCACGGTGAGCATCTGGAGGAGGCGGTGGAGGACGTCGGGGTGGGTCCCGGTGCGCTCGGCGAGCTCGGCCGAGGTCATCGATCCGCCGTCGAGGATGTCGGCTATCTCCAGGCGGGCGGCGACCGCGAGGGCGCGGGCGAACCAGCCGCTGACGGCCAGCTTGAGGATTTCCATGCGAGCGTCTCTTTCGGTTCCGTCAGACGAGCCGGCGCAGCCGGTCGGCGAGAGCGGCGGGGGTGGGGGTTTCGAACACGTCGGTCAGCGCGAGCCTGACACCGGTGATGTCCTTGATCCGCTGGGCGAGGGCGACGGCCAGCAGCGAGTGCCCGCCGTTGGCGAAGAAGTGCGCTCCGGCGTCGAGGTCGCTGCGGTCGAGCAGTTCGGCGAAGAGGCCGACGACGGTGGACGTCAGGTCGTCGTCCTGCGCGCCTGCGGCGGGTTCCGCGCCGGGGCCGGCGACGGCCGGGCCGCAGTGCCGGGCCGCCTGCTCGGCGAGGGCCAGGTGGTCGACCTTGTCGCTGCCGGTGCGGGGGAAGGCGTCCACGGCGATGAACCGGTGCGGGACGACCGAGCGCGGAAGCTGCCCGCGGGCGTGGTCCCAGAGTTCGTCCACGGCCCCGGGGCGGCCCGGGACCCGGACGAAGGCGGCCAGGTAGCCGTCCGCCCCGGGATCGCCGACGACCACGACCGCCGCGGCCTCGACGTCGGGGTGGGTGAGCAGCACCGCCTCGATCTCGGCGGGTTCGATCCGGTTGCCGCGCAGTTTGACCTGCCGGTCCATCCGGCCGAACAGGTCGATCCTGCCGTCCGGCCGCCAGCGGGCCACGTCCCCCGAGCGGTGGAAGCGCCCGTACTCGGCGTTCTCGCCGAAGCGCTCCGCGGTCAGGTCGGGCCGCCCGTGGTAGCCGGAGGCGACGCCGACGCCGGCGACGCACAGCTCTCCGCGCAAGCCCACCGGGAGGGGCCTGCCGTGGGGGTCGGCGATGAAGATGCGGGTGTTGGCGACGGGCGCGCCCACGTCGACCCTTCCGCCGTGGCCGGCCGGCACGCGGCCGGCGGTCGCCCAGATGGTGCTCTCGGTGGGGCCGTAGACGTTCCAGAGGTCGGCGCCGGCGTCGAGCAGCCGGGTGGCCAGTTCGGCGGGCAGGGGTTCACCGCCGGTGAGCAGGACGCGTCCGGCCATCGCGTCCGCGGCCTCGCGGGCAACGATCCGCCACGTCGTGGGGGTCGCCTGGAGCAGGCCGATGTCGTGGGTCGTGACGGCGGCGGCCAGCAGGGTGCCGTCCGTGCGCGCCTCGTCCGGGAGGACCACCGTGTGGCCGCCGTGGAGCAGCGGCATCATCAGTTCGAGCGAGGAGGTGTCGAAGCTGTACGTGCTGAGCCAGCCGGTGGGGCGCGGGGAGCCGGCGACGCCGAAGCGGTCGGCGTAGTCGACGATGTGGTTGGCGAGGCTGCCGTGCCGGATCGGGATGCCCTTGGGCCTGCCGGTCGAACCGGAGGTGTGGATCACGTAGGCGAGGCCGTCGGGGTCGGCCTTGACTGCGGCCTCGTCCACCGGCACCCGGGGCACCTGCTCCCAGTCGGCGGCGGGGACGGCGGTGCGGCCCTCGGGAGCGGTGATGCCGGCGCCGACGATGACGACGCGGGCCTGCGTGTCGTCGAGCTGGTAGGCCAGGCGCTCGGCGGGGTGCTGCGGGTCGAGGGGAAGGTAGGCCGCGCCCGCGAGCCAGGTGCCGAACACCGAGGCGGCCAGCGCGGCGCCGCGCGGCATGAGCAGGGCGACGACGTCACCGGGGCGTACGCCGGCCTCGGCCAGCCGGGCGGCCGTGTCGACGGCCGCCGACCACAGGGCGCCGTAGGTGGCCGTACGGTCGCCCTCCCGTACGGCCACGGCCGCGGGGTCGGCGGCGGCGCGGCGGGCGAAGCCGGTGAGCACCGACGGCAGTCCGATCGCGCGGGCCGTGGCGTTTGCGGCGTCGATGATCTCGTGGTCGCGGGCGGACCAGTACTCCAGGGAGGCGATCGGCGTGTCCGCCCCGGTGCCCAGGGCGACCAGCAGGGCGTCGTAGCGCCGGACCATCAGTTCGACGTCCGACCGGTCCAGGACCCCGGTGTAGAACACGGCGCGCACGGTGGCGGCGTCCTGGTTGGCGGAGACGAAGAACTCCAGGTCGAACTGGCTGAATCCGTTCTCGACGACGAGGAGCTCGGCCTCGGCTCCGGCGAGGGTGAAGGTGCGCTGGTCCTCGGCGAAGGGGACGTAGTTGAAGACGTGCTTGAACAGCGCGTTGCGCCAGCCGGAGCCGTCGCGTTCGACCATGTCCAGCACGTCGTCGACCGGTACGTCCTTGTGCGCCATCGCCTCCATGAACGTGCGCCGGGTCAGGGCCGTGAGGTCCCGGAAGGTGGCGTTGCGGTCCATGAGCAGGCGCAGGACCACGAGGTTGCTGTGGTAGCCGACCGCGTCCACCGCCTCGCGGGGGCGGGTGTTGACGGGGGAGCCGATGGTGAGGTCGGGGCCGGCGCCGTGCGCGGCAAGGAGGACCGCGTAGGCCGTGAGCAGGACGACGGACTCCGGTGCCCGCAGCTCGCGCTGGAGGCGGCGTACGACCGCGTGCGCCTCGGCCGACAGGACGTGGGTGACCTCGTCGCCCCGGAGGGTGGTGACGGGCTGGTCGCGCTGCTCGCAGAGGAGTTCCAGGCCGGAGGAGCGGAAGCCGGCCATGCGGTCCTGCCAGTAGCCGCGGCTCTCGGGGGACGGTGCGGGCTCGCGCAGGGCGGGCACCACGGCGGGTACGGGGCGGCGGCCGTCCAGCACCGCCTCGTAGAAGGTGGCGAACTCGGCGCGCAGGATGGCCGTCGACTGCACGTCCGACACCGCATGGTGCACGGCCAGGCACAGCACGTCGTGGTCCGGCCCGTGCAGCAGCAGAGCGCGCAGCAGGGGGCTGCCGTCCGGTGTGAAGGGGCGGGCCACGAAGGCCGTCAGCACGGCTCGTTCCTCCTCCGCGCTGCCGTGGTGCTCCGCCTCCTCCAGCCCGACGGTGAGGGACGGCACGACGGACCTGGTCAGCTCGGCGCCCTGCCGGTGGTAGACCGTGCGCAGCACCTCGAAGCGGTCCGTCAGGAGTCCCAGGGCGTCCGCGGTGGCGGCTTCGTCGAGGCGGCCGCGCACGCGCAGGGCCAGCGACAGGTTGTTGGCGCCGCTGCCCGGGACCAGCTCGTCGAGGAGCCAGAGGGTGGTCTCCTTGCGGCTCGCCGGTACGCGGCCGGCCGCGGCTTCGGTGCTCACGCGTGCTCTCCCGGGCGGCTCGCCAGGACCTTGCCGACGGCTTCGGCGATGGCGGGGGTGCGCAGGAGGTCCCGGTGCTCGGCCTCGAAGCGCCACTCGTCGGCGACCTCGATGGGGGCGACGCCGGGTGTGGTGCGCATCCGGTTCAGCCCGCTGGTCGCACTGGCGGAGGTGACGACCGTGGCCCCGCTCCAGCCGGGGCGCGGGTCGAGGTGGGCGGCGGTGCCGAGATAGGACATGAACGAGCCGACCAGCTGCACGAGTTCGCCGGCGTAGTCCTCGTCGAGTCCGGCCCGCCGCAGCGCCGCGGTGCCGATCGGGCGGAAGGTCGTGTACAGGCCGGCGGCGAAGGAGGCCGGAGTGGTGTCGGGCCGATCGGCGAGGCGCTCGGCGGCGGCAGACAGCTCAGCCGTCTCCTCCGGGGTCAGAACGGTGGTCATGTTGCCGATGACCCGGCCGAACTGGAGGTGGACGGTGGGCACATCGACAAGCTCGGGGTCGAACAACACCACACGCGGCGTGGTCTGCTGCCGTGCGCCGATCTTCTCGGCGAGAACGCCGGCGAAGACGGAGCCCGCGCAGTAGCCGAGCACGGCGCGAACCGTGCGGCCGGATGCGGCCACCTCGGAGAGCCAGGGCTCCAGGTAGCTGTCGTCCAAGGCGTCGGTCTCGGGGTCGCGGACCGGGGCGACGGTCTGCCACAGGTCGCAGTCCAGCTTCAGACCGGGCGCCAGATCGGCGAATCCGCCCTCGTTCCGCCCCGTCACCGGGAAATCGGCCGCGAGCACGATATCGCTGCCTGCGTCGACTCCTGCATCCGAAACGACATTCCACACTGTGGGGTTGGGCATATCGATCCCCCGAAAGTAAAAGTTTCGTCGATTGCTTTTTCTCGACCATCTCCGGCCAGGCCAGGGCAGAGCTTAGGGTCGCCAATCGGCACTGTCCACAAGCAGATGATCATGCTCGCCGACTCTGCGGTCGGAGGCACTTCGAACCCGCGGAATATCCACCCCAAGCATTTCGGACACGCTGCGAGCGGTTTCCGCCAATCCCTGTCGCGACCCGCCCCCATTTCCGGGAAGTTTCACAGGCCACGCACCCCTTCGGGCGTATGGGACGCCACCTGGACACCCATCGAGGACCCCTGGGCGGAACTTCCGGGATGTCCCGGTTCGCCGCGTGACGGCCGCCACATGCGAAGGTCCGACACCCCCTCGGACCCCGGCCGGATCACGGTGTCCTGTGGTGCGGGCAGCCGACCGGGCCCCGACCCAGGGGAAGGGGTCGGGGCCCGGGCGTGGTTGCCGGTCAGCGGCGGAAGGTGTCCTTGGCGTCTTCCACCCCCACCGGGCGGCCGGCGGGCTGCCGCCGCAGGGTCAGCGGATGCCGAGGGCGACGATCTGGGTGATGGCCTCCTCGGCGAAGTTGTCGTCGCTGACGAGGATCAGCAGCCGCTCGCCGGAGGGCAGGTCCGGGCCCCACGTCATGCCCTCGGTGTTGTCGACGGCGGAGAGGCCCAGGGTGTCGAAGTCCGCGACGAGCTTCTTGCGCATCGGCATGACGGCCTGCCCGGCCAGCGACTCCGTCCCGCGCACATCGGTCGCCCCGCGGGTGGTGGCGTCGAAGAGGCGGATCTTGTAGCCCGCGCCGGCGACCCAGGTGCGTTCGAGCACGAGGTAGCGGTCGGGCTGGTCGGGGAACGCGAGGATGGACGGGACTCCGGTGTCCGGGCCCCACGGGCTGGCGGGGTCGTTCTCGGCGAAGATCTTCTCCAGCGGGTAGGCGAACTGGCCGAGGACGCGGCCGCCGCGGTCCTGTTGCGTGACGCGGACCAGCGCTCCGTTGTCCACGTCCGGCTCGGGGCCGTCCTGGAGCAGCGGGCCCTCGACCGCGCTGGTCACCACCTTGCCCCGGGAGCCGAAGGTGAACGCCTCGACCGCCTGGTTCCGGCGCGGGCCGCGCTCCTCCATCGTGATCTCGTAGTTCGGCGGCAGCCGCAGCTCGCCGAAGTGGTCACCGGTGGCGGTGGCGTACCGGATGGACGGCTGGACCACCGGCGGGCCGACCTCCTTGGGACGGTCGCCCTCCTGGGCCCACCAGTAGTCGCAGCTGCGCGGGTCGACCCGGATCTCCTCCGGGTCGACGGCCTTGCCGTCCCCCGCGGTGGGGGGCAGGTAGACCGCGCCGTCGGGCTGGAGGAAGGGGTGGGTACCGGTGAAGTCGACCGCGTGCACCCCGCCGGCGTCCACGTCCAGCTTCGCCGTGTAGAAACGGGCGGGCTGGAGGTATGAACGGTCGTCGCTGATGAACACGTACTCGCCGGTGCACGGGTTGCGGTCGATGCCGGACAGGCCGCCGACCGTGGTGTCCTGGAAGACGAGCTTGTGCGGAACGGTCTTTTCACCGAGCAGGCGGGCCTGTACGGCGCGCCCCGCCCCCTGCCCGGGGGGTTCGGGTTGGGCGGCGGCAGCCACGGCGGGGGCCAGGGTCGAGGTCAGCAGCAGGGCGGCGGTGCACGCACGGCGCATCAGAGAAGAACTCACCCGGTGATCATGGCCCGTGTCGAGCCGGGGCACAGTCGCCCGATCGGGTAGGAGCCGCGCCGCGCGGGTTGTGGTGCCACCTGACGGCCGGGCGGACGGGCGGACGGGCGGACGGGCGGACGGGCGGACGGGGCCGCAGGCTGTCGGGTCTGCGGCCCCGTCGGGGGTCGGATCAGGAGGGGTCGCCGTACTGGAGGCCGCGGCCGTTGGTGCCTACGTACACGCGGCCGAAGGCGTCGGGGTCGCCGGTGATGACGCCGGTGCCGCCGATGCTGCCCCACTGGTGGGCGTCGTCGTTGACGCGGAGCCAGGTGGCGCCCTTGTCGGTGGAGCGGAAGACGCCGGTGGTGTCCTTGACGGTGCCGATCAGGTACAGGGCCTGGTAGGAGGCGCCCGGTGCGGCCTTGCCGAAGCCGATGGCGGAGGCCGACTTCACCGCGGCGAGCCCGGTGAAGGTGCGGCCGCCGTCGGTGGAGTGCAGGAGGCCGTGGGCGCCTCCGGCGATCCACAGGTCCCCCGCGGCTCCGGGGACCGCCTTGAGCCGGCCGCCGGCGGGCAGGCCCGCGGCGCGGGCGGTGAAGGTCGCGCCGCCGTCGGTGCTGGCGTACAGGGTGCCGCCGGACAGGGAGTAGAACGTCCGGGCCGAGGAGCGGTCGGCGACGACGGCGGCGTCGGCGCCCAGGCCGTTGACCTTCGACCAGCTCGCTCCCCTGTCCGTCGAGCGGTACGGGGGCTGGCCGGTCTGCGTCCAGACGATGGCCGAGCCGTCGGCGGAGAGCGCCACCCTGCCGGTGTCGGCGCCGGCCACCGGTTCGGAGGCGAAGCCGTTCCAGGTGCGGCCGCCGTCGGTGGAGTAGGCGCCGTCCTGCGCGCCGCCCCGGCCGACGCGGACCATCATCGAGGGGTTGGACTGTGCGAAGTCGATCGATGTGCTGTTGGTCATCATCGGGTTCTTCAGCCGGCCGGCGGGCACCTCGGTCAGGGAGTCGTGGCGGAATCCGCCGAGGTCGCCCATGGCCGTGATGACGTGGGCGCCGCCGGGCGGGGCGATCGCGTCCAGCAGTGCGGTCTCCTCCAGCCCGCGGGCGCCCACGTGCCAGTGGCTGGTGCCGCCGCTGTCGGAGGCGTTGGCGTCCTTGCTGCGCAGGATGCCGCTGCCGGTGCCGTACAGCACGTGCCCGGAGTCGAAGGGGTCGATGGCCAGGGCGGTCATCCAGTGCCCGGTGCCGGTGCCGACGTACGGGGCGGCGGAAGCGTCCCGTACGGACTTGTCGGCCAGGGCCTTCCACGTCGTGCCGCCGTCGGTGGTCCGGTAGACCTCGTCCTCCGGCCACCAGCGGCCGAGGGTGGTGACCATCACCGTGGAGGGCTTGCGCGGGTCGACGGCCAGACCGGAGAACCCGTAGCTGCCCTGGGAGGGGGAGACGTTCCGCCACGTTCCGCCGGCCGGCGTGTGCTTCCACACCGAGCCCGCCGTCACGCCGTTGGGGCCGAGGGCGTTGGTGTACGTCAGGTACAGCGAGCCGTCGCCGGAGAGCACGCCGTGCTGCGGCATCTGGCCGGTGGGCTGCCCGGGGACGGCCTGCCAGGTGCTGCCGCCGTCGGTGGAGCGGTAGAGGGAGGTGTTCCGGTCGGCGACGCCGACGTAGACGGTCTTGCTGCCGGCCGGTCCGTACGTCACGAAGGAGATGCCGGCGCCGCTGCCCGCCCCGTCCTTGACCGGGAACGAGGAGACCTGGCTCCAGGTCGCGCCGTGGTCGGTGGTGCGCCACAGGCCGTTTTTGCGCGTGCCCAGCAGGAGGGTGCCGTTGGCCGCGGGGTCGACCGCCAGCCGTTCGCCCGCCCCGCGGCCGTCCTCGTTGCCGCCGAGCTTGAAGGGCAGGTCGGTGCGCTGGAAGGTGCGGCCGCGGTCCTTGGAGCGGAGGATGGCGCCGTTGCCCGCCCAGTTGTTGGTGTAGGTGCCGGCGGCGAGGTAGAGCCGGTCGGGGTCGACCGGGTCGGTGGCCAGCGCGTCGATGCCCAGCAGGTTCCAGTCCTTCTCGCCGATCCAGTCGGTCAGCGGGATCCACTGTTCGGCCCCGGTGTCCCAGCGGTAGGCGCCGCCCATGTCGGTGCGCGCGTACAGCAGGCCCTTCTCCCGGGGGTTGAACACGAGCCCGGTGACGTAGCCGCCGCCCACCACCTGGGCGTTGCGCCACGTGTACGGTCCGGACACCGTGGGCCCGGCCGTCCTGACCAGCTTCCACTGCTGGTTGGTGCCGCCGTGGCCGCGGTACTGGATGACTGCCGCGCCGTCGGCCGTGGAGCCGCCGGAGACGTCCAGGACCTGGCCGCTCCTGCGGGAGGTGAGGACGACGGCACCGGAACCGCTCACCTCGTCGATCCGCCATTCCTGGGAGGTGGAGGAGGTGTCGGTCTGCTGCTCGGCGGCGGCCGCCTGGGCGGTCGAATCGCCTGCTATGCCCAAAACTTTGCCGCTGTTGCGGTTGACCAGCTCGTAGTGGCCGTCCCCGGTGGGGCGCAGCTTCCACTGCTGGTTGGCGGTGTTCTGGTCGGTCCACTGCTGGAGGCGGGTGCCGTCGGCGGTGGAGAAGGCGTTGACGTCCAGCGCCTTGCCGCTGCGTACGGAGACCAGCCGGTAGAAGGCGTTGCCGTCGATCGTCGCGGCCTGGGAGTCGTCCTGCACATACAGGAGATACGGCACGAGGACGGCGGGCACGCCGAGCAGGAGTCCGGTTCCGGTCCAGCGGCGGCGGTGGCGTCCGCGGGACCGGCCGTTCGTGGGGTTCTTCATGGGGGGTTGTTCTCCTTGCGTGGTGCTGTGGCTCGGGGCGGGTCAGCGCTGCAGGGTGAGGAGACCCGGCCGGTACGGCAGTCGGTCGTACGGGCCGCCTGCTGCGGGGGACTTGCCCTGGTAGAGGAACCGCAGGTTGCAGGGATCGATGGTCATGGTCTGGTCGGGGTTGTCGCGGACCAGGTCACCGTGGCTGATGTCGTTGGTCCAGGTGGCACCGCTGTTCACCTTGCCCGCGAAGGGGTTGCCCTCGCTGTCGGCCTGCGGGGTCCACGAACCGCTGAGGCTGGAGGCCGTGAACGAGCGGAAGTAGCGCGCCTGGTTCGCACCCCTCGCCTCGACGATCATGAGGTACTGGTTCTGGCCCTGGACCTTGTAGACCTGCGGCGCCTCGAACAGGTTGGCGGGCGTGTCGCTCATGACTGTGGTGTACGAGGAGCCGAAGTTGCCCGGGAAGTTTCCGATGGGCATGCTCGCCCGGTAGATCTTGCCGTTGTCACCGGCGAAGAACAGGTACATGTTGTGGTCGTCGGCGATCAGGGTCTGGTCGATCGGGCCGGTGGGGGATTCGCTGCGGGGGATGCTGCCGGTGAACAGCGGCTGCGGCGCGGACCAGCCGTCGGGGTTGGCCGGGTCGCTGGACGTGCGGTAGATGAACGGCCACGGGCCCCACTGGTATGCCAGCACCCAGATCTTCTTGGGCGCGAAGTAGAACAGCGTGGGGGCCACCGCGGCCTGGCTCATGCCGGTCTGGCGGGCCGACGCCATGTCCGACCAGTTCGTGAAGGGCCCGGACATCATGGAGCCGTACGAGGATCCGGAGAAGTTCGACCCGTAGACCAGGTGCTTGCCGTTGTGCGTCACGTGGGTGAAGTCCTTGAGCGAGGCCCACCCGTTGGCCGGCTGCGCCAGCGCACCCGTCGACGTCCACCGGTACGTGGACGGGAGGGCACAGGTGCCCGTCGGGGCGGGCATTGCCGTGGCCGGTGTCCCGGACGGGCCGGTCCACTTCTGGTTGCCGCCGGACCAGCAGGAGTGCAGCTGGATCTTGGTGCGGTTGGCGGTGGCCGCGCCGACGGCGTCGAGGCACAGCCCGGAGTGGACCCCGGAGATCGTGCCGTCGGCGTTGGCGTTCCACTGCTGGCCGGCGCTGCCGTTGCAGTCCTCGATGACCACCGCGGTGCCGTTGGCCGTGCCGTTGCCCTTGGCGGCCAGGCACTTGTTGCCGTAGACGGTCAGCTGCTTGCCGGAGGTGCGGGTCCAGCGCTGATTGGGCCGTCCGTGGCAGTCCCACAGCTGCACCTGGGTTCCGTTGGCCCTGGTGGAGCCCTTGATGTCGATGCAGCGGCCGGAGGCGACGCCCTTGATCGTGCCGGTGCCGGTCCCGGGGGTGGTGCCGGCGGCTGCCTTGAAGGCGTTCACGACGGCGGTGTAGGCGGCCTTGGGGTTGCCGTTTCCGTCGAACAGCAGGGCGTTCTCTCCCCTGCGCCAGGAGTCGCTGTCGCGGATGCCCCAGACGGTGATGCCGGTGCACCGTGCGACGGACAGGCAGGCCTTCACCGTGTCGGCGTAGTGGGTCGGCGACGCCTGGGCGATGTCCAGCTCGGTGATCTGGACGTCGACGCCCAGGGCGGCGAAGTTGGCCAGGGTGGTCCGGAAGCTTGCCGGGGGGCCGCCGGCGCCGAAGTGGCTCTGGAATCCGACGCAGTCGATCGGCACGCCGCGGGACCTGAAGTCCTTGACCATGCTGTAGACGCCCTGCGTCTTGGCGTCCGACCAGTTCTCGATGTTGTAGTCGTTGTAGCAGAGCCTGGCGGAGGGGTCGGCCGCGCGGGCGGTGCGGAACGCCTCCTCGATGAAGCCGTCGCCCAGCACGTCCTGGAACACCGAGCTGCGGTGCCGGGTGGAGCCGTCGGCGAACGCCTCGTTGACCACGTCCCAGGAGTGGATCCTGCCCTTGTAGCGGGTCATCAGGGTGGTGATGTGGTTGTTCATCACGCCGCGCAGTGTGTTCGCGTCGCGGATGGAGCCGACCCAGGACGGGAGCTGCGCGTGCCAGACCGCGGTGTGGCCGCGCAGGCGCTGACCGTGCGCGGCGGCGCGGTTGACGATCTGGTCGGCCGGGCCGAAGGTGAACCTGCCGCGGGACGGCTCGACGGCGTCCCACTTCATCTCGTTCTCCGGGGTGACCATGGTGAACTCCCGGTCCAGGAGGGCGGTGTACTTCGCGTCGCCGAGCCTCCCGGCGGCCACCGCGGTACCGAAGTACCTGCCGGAGGGCGCCGCCTGCGTGCCCAGGGGTGTCGCGGCTCCCGCGGAGCCGGGGACGAGCGTCACGGCACCGCCGACCAGCGCCGCGGCCGCCAGTCCGATCGCCAGTGTCCGGCGGCGCCGGCCGCGCCGGTGCAGGCCCTTCATGCCGCTCCTCGGTGGTTGCGGGGCGCCTCGGAGAGGAGCCGCTCCTGCGTACGGGGCGTGCGGCGTTCACGGGTTTCTCGCGTCATGGTGCGCTTTCTTCCGGGGATGTGCCGATGGGTGGGGGGCCTCCGGCGCCGGCTCGCATGGTGAGCGGCGGGAAGAACCCCACGAAGTGGAGGCTTGCGAACGCGTGGCCGCGTAACGGAAAAGCCGCGTCACCCCGGTGATCGCCCCGTGATCCATCTCGCAGGCGAAAAGTGTTACGCCGAGCCCCGCGGTCCGGTCGTGCGTCGACGCGGGCCGGTCGGCCCGGAGGGGAAGCGCGCAGTGCCGGAGCCGGGTGCGGGCCCGCCGGTGGTCACCGCGCGGCACCGTCCGCGGTGGTCAGCGGGCGGTGCTCAGCGAACAGCGGTCAGCGGACGGTGGTCAGCGAACGGTGGTCAGGGCCGGGCCTTGCGGACGACGAAGGAGGCCTGCCCGGCGAAGGCGGGGGTGCCGTCGGAGCCGTCGAGCCAGATGCCGCCGTCGCGGTGGCGGACGACCGATCCCGGGTAGTTGTGGGCGTGCAGGGTCACCGACCCCGCGGCCGTTCCGGGGCGGGGGCAGAAGGTCGCGTCCTTCCGGAAGAGCTCGCTGCCGTCGTCGGTGCTCAGCCGCAGCCGCAGGTAGTGGTGCCGCAGGTAGCGGCCGTCTGCTGCGCGGAAGGTGACGCACCGCGTGTCGGCGAGCCCCCGGACCACCGTGAACGTGGCGCGCTGCCGTGCCTGCGTGCCGCCGGACTCGGAGAGCCGGCCCAGCGTCGCGAAGTCGCCGGCGTACGTCAGGTAGAGGTCGGGCCGGTCGACGGACTCCAGGGTGTGCGCGCCCAGCGGAACCGTGCCCGGGGGGACGGCGGACGGACTCGCCGGCGGCGATGCGGCCGGCGTGGGGGTGCCCGACGGGACCGGCGCGGCACTGCCGGCCGTGGGGTCGGCGGTGGGAGCGGCCGTGACGCCGGGCTTCCGGGGCGGCGTCGGCTCCGGCCAGGCTGCGTAGGTGGCGGCACCGGTGACGAGCACCGCGCCGGCGGCGAGGCACGCCAGCGGATGGGCGGTCACCGCGTGGAGCTTGCCGGCCGCCGCGCCGTGCAGACCGCCTCCCTTCACGGCCGTGCCGGCGGCGACGGGCGTCATGGCAGGTGCGGCGGTGGCGGCGCTCGCAGCGGAACCCGACAGCAGGCCCTTGGCGGCCAGCGCGGCGAGGAGACCGGCGGGCACGGCCAGGGGCGCGAGGCTGAGGAGCAGCAGCTCGGCGGGGACCCGTTCCGCGGTCGTCGCCGTGCAGAGCGGGCAGTCGCGGGTGTGCCGCGCGATCCGCTTCCGCCACACCGAGGCAGGCAGACCGTCCCAGCCGGCGACGGTCTCGCCGAGCTGCGGGCATCGCGGGCGGGCCGCCAGGGCGGCGACGATCGTCCGGCTCAGGTCCAGCTGCTCGCGCATGCGCTGCAGGCGCACTCCGGCGTGGGCGACGGTGAGGCCCGTCGCCGCGGCGATGTCCTCCCGGTTGAGCAGTCCGGCCTGCTCCTGCCACCAGAGCGACAGCAGGACCCGGTGGTCGGGGTCGAGCCACCGGCCGGCTGCGGCGATCCGGCGGCGCTCGTCCGACACCTTGAGCCGCAGGATCGTCGCGTCCTCGGGTTCGGGGCCGTCGTCCGGCAGGTGGAGTGCCTCGTCGATGACGGCGGTCCGGCTGGTGGTCGCGCGCTGCCGCTGCCAGTGGGTCTGTATTTGGCGGAGCGTGATCGACACCAGCCAGGAGCGGAAGCTGTCGGGGGCGCGCAGGGCGGGAAGGTCGCGCACCGCGCGCAACAGCGTCTCCTGGACGACGTCGTCGACGTCGGCATGTGCGCTCAGCGCACGCCGGACGATGTTGTACACCAACGGCAGGTAGGCGGCGATCAGCTCCTCGCGCGCCCGGTCGTCCCCGGCCTGCGCCGCGACGACCAGGGCCGCGTGGTCCGCGTCCGTGAGCCCCATTGCCACCTCTCCCCTTTACGGCGTCAGACCCTAACGTCCGCACAGGTGTGCGGCCAAAGGCCGTGGCCCCGGGCCGCGGAAGGGGCCGCCGCGGGCGTGGGGATGTCCGGAAGCCGGTGCGCCGTGGTGCGCCCTTCGGGGTGAGGGCTGCTCCTCGCCGCGGTTTCGCCCGTCGTCGTCCGCAGCGGCTTCCGGTTCCGGTTCCTCGCTTCCGCGGACCCGGCAGAGCTGCAGGTGGCCGAACCTCAGGTCGACCACGGTGCCGACGAGTGCGGGCTGCGCCGGGGCCGTCCTCACGGCGGCTGCGGCGGTAGGACGGCCCCGCTGTCGGTCAGTGGAGCTTGTTGACCGCCGTGGTGGTGGTCTTCTTGAAGGCGGGGACGGGGGCGTCCTTGAAGGATCCCATCTGGGCCCAGCGGACGACCGTGACCGTCCTGTCGTCCCGGCCCACCGAGAAGAGCGCGATGTCGTTGGCGCCCCAGGACGTCTCGGTGTGCAGGCCGCGGACGCGGGCGCCCTCCTCGACCGGCAGCTTGCCGTAGTCGCGGCCCTCGGCCTCGACGTCGGGCGTGGACTTCTCGATGCGGGCGGCGCAGGTGCGGATCAGGTCGTCATAGTGCTTGGCCAGGGCCTTGGCGTGGGCGGCCGTGTCCGCCACGACGGTGAGCTGCACGGCGGTGGTGTCCAGGTCGGTCCGGAACTCGCGGTGGCGGTAGTCGTAGGAGGGCACGCCCTCCGTGCTCACGCAGAAGCCGAGGGCCTCCGGGAAGCCTTCGGTGACCGGGCCGGCGGTCCAGGACGACGACGGGTGCGGCGGCAGCTGGGACGCCGACAGGAACTTCGGCGCGGCGGGCTTCGGTGCGGCGACGGCGGCCGGTGCGGTGAGGAGCGTGCCGGCCGCGACGGCGGTGGCGGTGAGGGCGGTGAGGGCGCTGGTTCGGATGCGCATGGACATGGGTGTCCCCCGTGACTGAATGCGTTGGATGTGGATGCCGCGGCGGGGCCGGCTGGTCGGCGCGGGCCTGGCCGGTGCGACACCAAGAGCATCGGGGATCGCGGCGGCCGGGCGCAACGACCGCTGGCCGGTCCGCCGGGGTGGAACCATCCCAGGCCGTCTGACGTGCAGGTATACGGGTGCCTGGGATGCCGTCCCGGGCGGGGCGGGGCGTACGAGGACGGGGGGACCGGTGTCGGCACAGGGCGACGGCGTCAGCGACAGCGTCGGCGAGGTGGCGGAGTTTGCGGCGCTGCTGCGGGAGCTGAAGGGGCGTACGGACCGCAGCTATGCCCAGCTGGCCCGCCGCCTGGGCATGAACACCTCGACGTTGCACCGGTACTGCGCGGGCGAGGCGGTGCCGCTCGACTTCGCCCCGCTGGAACGCTTCGCGGCGCTGTGCGGGGCGACGTCGGAGCAGCGTCTGGATCTCCACCGGCGGTGGATGTCGGCCGTGGCAGCCCGTCGGCGGCCTCGTACGGCAGGCGGGCCGGGTGAGGTGCCGCAGGCCGGGGGTGCTCCGGTTGCCGAGAGCGGGCCTGTGCCCGCGCTCCCGCCCGCGCCCACGCCCGCGCCCCCGCCTGCGCGCCTGCCTGCGCCCCGGCGCCCCTGGTACCGGCGGCGGAGCCTGGCGGTCGGGCTGGCCGCCGTCCTGGCCGTCTTCGGGGCGGTCGGGGCACTGTCCGCGCTGCCGGACGGGCGGCGGGCGGCCGCCTCGGGCGCGGCTGCCCCGGTCGCTGCTCCGACCGCGGCCGGGAGTGCGGCCGGGAGTGCGGCCGCCGGGAGTGCGGAAGCCGGAGGGCGGGAGCAGCCGGACGCCTCACCCGGTCCGGGCGGAGCCGCGGCCTCCGAGCCGCCCGCGGGCTCCGCCGTGCCGGAGCCGGGCGCCCCGCGCCCGTCCGGCGCCGCATCCGCCCCGCCTCGCGGCGGGCAGTCCGACGGGCTGCCGTTCGCCTGGTCCGTCAACGCGCACGGGTGGCAGTTCGGTTGCGGTCACAGCTACGTCGTCGCCAAGCCGCCGGGGCAGGTGCCCCCGCCGCCCGTCCCACAGGACGGGGCGGCCTGGGCTGCGGCGCAGGGTGCGGTGCACGGTGGGGAGACGTACGTGCGGTTGTCGGTGCAGGGCCGCAGCGACACCGCCGTCGTGCTGGAGGCGCTGCGGGTGCGGGTGGTCGGCCGTACGGCGCCGGTCCGGGGCAGCGCCTACGCCATGGACCAGGGCTGCGGCGGGGCGGTCACTCCGCGCTACTTCGCCGTGGACCTGGACAAGGACCGGCCGCTCGCCCGCGCGGTCGCCGGGAACGACGCCGGCACGCCGATCCCTGCCGTGAGCATGCCGTACCGCGTCTCGGCGAAGGACCCCGAGGTGCTGCTGGTGACGGCCGGGACGAAGGGGTGCGACTGCCTCTGGTACCTGGAGTTGGACTGGTCCTCCCAGGGCCGTCAGGGCACCGTGCGGATCGACGAGGGCGGGCGCCCGTTCCGCACCAGTGCCGTCGCGGGTCTGCCCCGGTACGCGTACGACACGGTGGGGCGCCGCTGGGAGCCCTCCCGCTGACGGCCGGGCGCACCGGTTGATGCCTGTGGGGCAGCCGTGTTGTGTGACTGCTCGTCAATGTAGTACTTCTTATACATGAGCGAGCAGGTGCACAACAGGCTGGCGGTGGTGAGGGCCGAGCGCAAGGTGTCGCGGCAGGCCCTCGCCGACACGGTGGGAGTCCACTACCAGACCATCGGCTACATCGAGCGGGGGCAGTACAACCCCAGCCTCGACCTGGCGCTGAAGATCGCCGGGTTCTTCGGACTGCCGGTGGAGGCGCTGTTCTCCCTCGAGCCGTTCCGGCCGCTCACCGACGAGGTCTACGGGAGGAAGCAGTGACGACCGCGACGAAGCTGGACCGGCGGATGTACGCCGTCATGAACGACCGGGCGGCAGCCCCGATGTACGCGACGGCCGCGCGCAGGCGGGCCGTCATCGGCGCCCACCTCCTGCTCACCGCGGCCGGCTTCGCCGCTTGGTCCGCCACGATGTTCAGCGATGCGCGCTGGCCGCTGTTCGCCATGCTGGCCGTGCTGCCGCTCTGGGTGGTGGCCACCGGCGCCATCAACGGTGCCACCCGCGGACTGCTGGAGCTGCGCAGCCGGATGCTGGACGAGCGCCAGCTCGCCGAGCGGGACCGCGTCCATGCCGTCGCCCACCGGAGCACCGGGCTGCTCCTGCTGCTCGCTGCGGCCGGTGTGGGCGCGGCCGGATGGTTCGGGGGCCTTCAGGTCGAAGGGCTGGTCGCGCCGGTGCTGTTCGCCGCGCTGACCGTGCACTGGCTGATGCCGCTCTGGGTGGCCGGCCTGCGGATCCAGGACGATCCCGCCGAAGACTGACGCGCGGGGTGTCGGCCCCCCTCGCTGTGTCCCGCGCCGCCGGGGCCGCGCCCCGGGAAGTGGGGCCCGGCCCCGGCGGTTTGGGGGGGGTGGGTCAGGTGGTCGGGGGGTTCTCCGCGAGCTGGCGGCGGAGTTCCAGGAGGGTGCTCAGGGCCTGGCTGTACATCAGGAGGCTCTTCTCGCTGTGCGAGGTGATCGCCGTCTTGATCTCGGCGTAGGTGTGGGTGATGAGCTGGTCGAGGTCCTGCTTGTCGATGCCGTTCACGGGTTTCCTTCCTTCGGGGCAGGTGGTTACGGTCGGGTGACGGGCCAGGAGGTGAGGCTCTGCCAGGAGCCGCAGTCCCGGGTGTCCTCCGTACCCTTGCAGACGGCGATGGAGCCGGTCGTGGTGGGCATGTACGACTGGCGCACCCGGACGTCGACGGTGTCGTTGCCGCAGACGGTGGCCTGCTTGCGCGGCGGCGTCGGCACGAAGTCGAACTGCCAGCGCGCCCACACCGAGTAGCAGCCCTCGCCGGTGTTGGCGAGGCGTCCTTCGGCGACCACCTGGAGCAGCCCGCCGGTGGAGGGCCGTTCCACCCAGCGTCCGCCCGAGGCGGTCGCCGTCTCGTGGGAGGCGGACCATGCGACGCCGCGGGCCGGCTTGTCCTCGGCGGCCGCCGGGGCGGCGAGGGGGAGGATGCAGCACGCCGCAGCGGTGACCGCTGTGGCCCAGGACCGGATACGCATCAGAGCAGTGCCTTTTCTTTCGGGCCCAGGGAGGGCGGGGTGGAGACGCCGTGGTGGCGGCGGAGCGCGGACAGGGCGGCAAGGTGGCCGCACATGCCGTGGACGGAGGGGCCCGGCGGGGTGGAGGCCGAGCAGAGGTACACCCCGGGGAGCGGGGTGGTGTAGGGGTCGAGGCGGGGCGTCGGCCGGGCGAGGGACTGGCGCAGGGTCATCGCCCCTGCGGCGATGTCGCCGCCGACGTAGTTGGGGTTGTACATCTCGTACGAGGCGGCCGACATGCCCCGGGAGGCGATGACGGTGTCGGTGAAGCCGGGCGCGTACGCCTCGATGCGGGTGCGGATCAGGTCGACGGGGTCGCGGGTGTCTCCGTGCGGGACGTGCGCGTACGCCCAGACGGGCCGCCTGGCTCCGGAGGCGCGGCCGGGGTCGGTGACCGCGGGGTCGACGACGAGGACGAACGGGTCGGGGATGCGCCGGCCGGCCGCGGTCGCGTTCTCCTGCCGGACGATGTCGGCGTGCGTGCCGCCCAGGTGTACGGTGCCGGCCCGGCCCACGAGCGGATTCGTCCAGGGGATGGGGCCGTCGACCAGGAAGTCGGCCTTGGCCGCGCCGGGCCCGTAGCGGAACCGGGCGAGGGCGTTCCGGTAGCGGCCGGGCAGGCGGGAGCCGGCGAGGGCGAGGAACTCCTTGGGGCTCACGTCGAGCAGGACCAGCGGGACGTCGCCGAGTTCCGACAGGTCGCGGACGTGCCATCCGGTGTGGAAGGCGCCGCCGTGCGCGGTGATGTCGGCCGCCAGGGCGTCGGCGATACGGGCGCTGCCGCCTTCGGGCAGCGGCCAGCCGCTGCTGTGCGCGGTGTGGCCGAGGAGCATGGCGACCGCCGCCGATGCCGGGGAGGGCAGGCGGCCCACGGCGTGGGCGGCCACGCCGGTGAGGAGTGCCTTGGCCTCCTCGGTGCGGAAGGCGCCGAGGCCCGTCGTGTGCGCCAGGACGCGCGTCGCGAACCGCACGGCGGCCGCCGGGTCGCGGGGCAGGGTGCGCTGGTCGGAGAGGACCAGGTCGACGACCGACCGGGAGCGGGCGACCAGGGGTCCCATGAGGCGGGTCCAGCGGTCTGCGTCCGCGCCCAGGTGGGCGGCGGTGCGGGTGACGCTGCGCCAGGCGGCGGCCGCGCCCCCGTCCGGCAGGGGGTGGGCGTAGGGGATGTCGGGCTGGAGCAGGCGGACGCCGCGGGCCTGGAGGTCGAACCGGCGGAAGAAGGCGGAGGCGGCGGCCATCGGGTGCACGGCGGAGCAGATGTCGTGCACGACGCGGCTGTCGAACAGGGGCACGCTGCGCAGGCCGCCGCCGAGGGTGTCGGCCTTCTCGAACAGGGCCACCTTCAGGCCGGCGCGGGCGAGGGTGACGGCGGCGGCCAGGCCGTTCGGGCCCGTGCCGACGATCGCTGCGTCGGTCATGCGGCGGCTCCCACGGGGGCGAGCTGGCCCTCGGCGAGGCGCCGGTAGGTGGAGTCCTGCTCCATCAGCTCGGCGTGGGTGCCGCTGGCCCGCAGGCGTCCGTCCTCGATGACGAGGATGCGGTCGGCGCCGATGGTCGTGGACAGGCGGTGCGCGATGGCGAGGACCTGGCAGCGGGTGCTGATCTCGGTGATGGCGTCGCGCAGGGCCCGCTCGGAGTCGGAGTCGAGGTGGGAGGTGGCTTCGTCGAGCAGGAGGACGTCGGGGCGGGTGAGCAGGGCGCGGGCGATGGCCAGGCGCTGGCGCTGGCCGCCGGAGAGGCCGCTGCCGCCTTCGCCGAGCCGGGTGTCGAGGCCGTCGGGCAGGGCGTCGATGACGTCCGTCAGGTGGGCTGCGGCCACGGCCCGGGCGATGTCGTCCTCGCCGGCGTCCGGGCAGGCGTAGGTGAGGTTCTCGCGGACCGTGCCGCGGAGCAGGGGGGCGTCCTGTTCGACGAGTCCGATACGGGAGCGCAGGAAGTCCAGGGGCATGGCCGCGGTGGAGGTGCCGGAGAGGCGGATGGTGCCGCTGTCGGGGGTGTGGAAGCGTTCGATGAGCTGGAAGAGGGTGGTCTTGCCGGCGCCGGAGGGCCCGACGACGGCGGTGACGCCGGTGGCGGGGAGGGAGAAGGAGACGCCGTCCGTCGCGGGGGCGGCGCCGCCTTCGTAGGTGAAGGAGACGTCCTCGAACTCGACCGCGGGCCGGCCGGTGAGGGCGGTGCGGGGCGCTGCCGTGCCGCCCGGCTCCTGTTCGATGGCGGCCAGTTCCCGTACCCGGTCGATGGCGGCCCGGCCCTGCTGGAGCTCCCCGAGCGACATGAAGAACGTCACGAGGGGGGCAACCAGGTAGAAGAGGTACATGATGAACGCGGTCAGGTCCTGGGGCGGGAGGCTGCCCGTGGCGGTGCGCGCCATGCCCCAGGTGATGACGACGGCGAGGGAGACCTGGGTGCCGACGTTCATGGCGGGCATCAGCAGCGCCGACAGGCGGGTGACGCGGATGCCGCTGGTGCGGGCGGCTTCGGCGAGGCCGCCCAGGTGCTCGGCTTCGCGCCGCTCGGCCCGCGACGCCTTGACGGTGGTCAGGGCGCCGAGGACGCGCAGGAGCCCGGAGCCGTAGGCGCTGGTGTCCTCTCGGTTGGCGACGGCGGCCTTGCGGACGGCGCGGGCGACGGTGAGGGCGATCGCGCTGGCGGCGCCGAGGCAGCCCACCGTGGCCAGGAGCATCTTCCAGTCGATCCAGGCCATGACGGCGACGCAGCCGAGGGCGGTGAACCCGGAGGTGACGATCTGGGCGGCGGAGGAGGAGAGGGCGACGCGGGCGAGCGAGGTGTCCGCGACGGTGCGGGTGAACACGTCGCCGTGTTCCAGGCGGTCGAACGCCGGGATACGGGAGTGGAGCAGCCGGCCGGTGAGCGTCGTCCGCATGTCGAGGACGATGTTCTCGCCGGCGCGGCCGATCAGGTAGAAGTGCGCGGCGGCCAGGGCCGCGTCGGCGAGGAAGAGGGCCGCGATGCTGACGATCGGCCAGGTCGTGGGCGCGTCCGTGGCGACGGCTTCGATGAGCCGGCCGATGAGCAGCGGCTGCAGGAGGGTGGCCGCGGTGCCCGCCAGGCCGAGGACGACGCCGGCGGCCAGGAGCAGCCGGTGCCCTCGGACGATCTTGGATATGTTCACTCGTCAGCCCTCATTCGAGAAGAGATCGCGTCGCGTTGCCTTGGAGCCGGCCCGGCTCGGTCACCCGTCGGCGCGGGCGGTGTACCAGTCGTAGGGCTCGTGTTCGCCGGCCGGGACGACGTCCTCGACGGTGAAGCCGGCGCGGGCCAGGCAGGCCTGGACCTCGTCCCGTTCGATGAGGAGGACCTGCTCGCCGAAGGCCACGGGAGCCTTGCCGTCCTCGTCGACGCGGGTGTCCATGGTGAGGATGCCGGCGTCGTCGAGGGTGACGGTGAAGGTGGTGGTGCCGGGGCGGTCGGGGGTCGGCACGGTCAGGGTGTGCAGGTCGACGAGGGGCCGGTAGGTGGCGGTGGAGTAGTACTCCAGGCACAGGGCGGCGCCCGGCTCCAGGGCCTGCCGTACGTGGGTCAGGGCGCGGGTCAGTTCGCTGCGGGAGGACACGCACGCCAGGGATCCCATGGTGGAGTACGCGGCGGTGAAGGTGCCGGTGACGGGGAGGGGGCGGCGGAAGTCGGCCCGGACCAGTTCGACGTTGCCGGGGAGGCCCTTGGCGCGGAACTGCTCCAGCATCGGCTCGGAGTTGTCGATGCCGGTGACGTGGGCGGCGATCGACGCGACGGGGGCGGCGATGCGGCCGGTGCCCACGCCGACCTCGAGGACGCGGCCGCCGGCGACGTGGGGCCGGAGCCGGTCCACGGCCTCCCCGGTGGGCATGGCGGGGGCGATCAGCGTGTCGTACACGGATGCCACGGCGGTGCCGTACTGCACGTCCCGGGTCACCGGTTCACCTCTTCGTAGTCGAAGACCATGTCGTACTTGGGGTCCTCGCTGTGGTCGTAGCCGGAGTAGCGGACGAGCATCACCTGGAAGAGGGGGTAGCCCGGTTCGGGGGTGAGGCGCTGCCGCACGAACTCGTTGATGAGGTGGTAGGCCCCCTCCTTGGCCTCCTGGTGCAGCGGTGTCATCGCGCCGGGGTTGTGGAGCAGGGTGGACGCCACGTCGAAGATGGCCTTCTCGATGCGGCGGCCGGGGAACCAGAAGGCGTGGACGAGCTTGCGCGGGGCGATGGAGTACACCTCGCGCCACTCGGTGTGCTCCGACTTGTCGGCGGTGGCCAGCCGGTACAGGAAGTGCTGGTCGTCGACCGCCGGGTTGGGGGCGAAGAAGCGCCAGTTCGGGATGAGGATGCCCGTCCCGGTCTTGTCGGCCTTGCGGAGCTTGTCGTAGCTGCGGTCGGGGTGCTGGCTGAGGACGGAGGCGACGAACCATCCGGCGAGGATGGCCGGCACCGCCTGCTGCATCACGGTCTTCGCCTTGCTCATGCCGCTTCCCTCCGGTCCGGGCCGTCGTCGCCGCGGCGGGCGGCGGCGTCTGCGACCGCCTGCTCGATCGCCTTGGCGGTGTGCGGGGTGTGTTCCGTTCCGCCCGTCACGGAGACGTGGGTGGATCCGGGGATGGTGATGATGCTGCCTCCGTCGCCGGACGCGACGTACTCCTCGTAGAGGTCGTGGTGTTCGGGGATGTCCCGTACCGTCGATTCGGCGGCGACCACCCACACCGGTATATGCAGGCGGTCGAGCGGGCGGCCGCCGTCGAGCATGAAGGCGTACGAGTAGTTCCACTCCCGCAGGGCGGCGCGCCAGGTGGAGGGGGCGGACCCCTCCAGGCGCAGGGCCCGGTGGTGGGGGCTGCCGGCCGCGAAGGCGAACATGCCCTTCTTGTCCATGAGCAGTCCGGCGCCGAGGGTCGCGGACCAGGGGCCCAGCTTCATCGTCAGGTTGGCGGCGCGGGCGCCCTCGCGCTGCTTGCGGGAGTGGATGAGCTCGCGCGGGTGGTTGGGGTCGACGAGGACGACGCCGTCCACGCGGTCGGGGGCCGCGGCGGCCGCCCGGTGGGCGATGTAGCCGCCGAGCGAGTGCCCGGCCAGGACGCAGGCGCCGTCGGTGCCGGCTCCGTCGGCGATGACCTGGAGGAGGTCGCCGACGGACTCGTTCAGCGAGTAGTCCTCGGGGCAGCGCCGCAGCGAGCTGCCGTAGCCGGCCCGGTCGTAGACGAGCACGGAGATCGACGGGTCGAGGAAGTCGGCGAGGAGCAGCCAGGAGGTGGCGGTGTTCATCAGCCCGGCCTCGCACACGAGGGTGGGGCCGCCCGGGGTTCCGCGGCGTACGTGGTACGTGATGATGTTGCCGGTGTCGCACCGGACGCGGCGGCGTTCGAAGCCGGCGTGGCGGCGGGTGCGGGTCGCCAGCTCGGCGTAGCCCTGGTGGGCGATGCCGGCGGCGAGGCATGCCGCCAGGCCGGCGCCGGTGAGGCGGGGGAAGGTCAGGGGCTTCACGCTGCCTCCTTGGTGCCCTTGGCGAGTGCGCGGACGGACGGGTAGGTGGAGACGAACGCCCAGGCGAAGCGGGAGAGTCCCATGAAGCGGGCGTTGGCCAGGTGGAAGGCGCCCATGGCCGCGAGCCCGGCGTCCACGTACTTGCCCTTCTTCAGCAGCAGGAGGGGGAAGCCGCACTCCAGGGCCAGCACGGTGTGGCAGATGGCACGGGACGCGGCGGGGTACTTCTCCAGCT
The DNA here is from genome assembly GCF_003325375.1 of Streptomyces globosus. Classification (GTDB taxonomy): domain Bacteria; phylum Actinomycetota; class Actinomycetes; order Streptomycetales; family Streptomycetaceae; genus Streptomyces; species Streptomyces globosus_A. The sequence continues at coordinate 128,867 of NZ_CP030864.1, forward strand.
TGTTGAAGAACCACTCGTCGCCGTAGGTCTGCGTGCGCATGATCTTGGCGAGGGCGTCGCCGGAGCGCCAGGCGTCGCCGGGGAGCTTGGCCCAGCCGGAGGCGCCGTACGACAGGACGGTCTGGGCGCCGATGAACTGGACGGCGGCGTTGCGGGTGGCGTCGGTGCCGCCCGCGCGGCCGAGGGCGGCGGCCGTCTGCACGAGGAAGGACACCTGGTCCGAGCCGTCGGTGCCGAACAGGTGGCGCGGGTAGACGGCGAGCTGGCTGCCGACCAGGTAGGCGTTGGCGGCCATGCGTACGGAGTTGTTCCGCACCGGCGAGATCAGGACGGCTGCGGCCAGGACCCGTGAGGCGTGGATGGCCTGGGTGACCGGCTCCCGGGCGACGAAGTCCTTGACCGCCTGGGTGGCCTTCGTACGGCCGGGAACCTGGGACCTGGTGTGGTTCCAGTCGTTCAGGCCGCCCGGCTGCCGGTCGGTCCTGCGGACGAGGTATTCGAGGCTGGACAGCAGGTGTGTGGCGGCGGACAGCCGTTCCGCTGTGGCGAGCGGGTGCGCACACGCCGCTTCAGCGACTCGGCGGAGACGTGACAGCATGATCTGTTCCTGATCGCAGCATGGGTGGGTGGAGGGCCGCGGGGGTGGAGGCCGGAGGAGTGCGGGGGCGGAGGAGTGCAGGGGCGGAGAGCCGGGAACCGCTGAAGGCTCGCCGCCCCTGATCCGCTTACTTCTGGCAGGCCTTGACGGCCGCACCGACGCCGGCGGCGGCGACGATGATGGCGGTGGCCTTGGCGCCGCCGACGAAGCCGACGGTGAACGCGGCCGGGGTCGCCATCACGGGCGCGACCGGGCTCTCGGCGGCACGGGCGGCACCGGCGTTGACCTTCTCGATCAGCACGGACATGACTGTTCCTCCAGTTGTCTGGTAATACGGGGAAGAGTGCGCCCGGTGTCGGCAGACATGTGGACTGTCTGCCGGCACCGGTCACACGTGGGCCGGACGCGGGCCGGGGTCCGTGTCAGGACCGGGCGCCGGACACGGCAGGGGCCGACCGGGTCAGCCGGTGGCGGTCTTGTAGGCCACCGCGGCGGCACCGGTGACGACGGCACCGCCGACGACGTAGCCGGCCGTCTTGGCGATGACCGGGGTGGCGATGATGGCCGGGGTGGCCATGACGGGGGCCGCGGCGCCCGCGGGCGAGCCGGCGTGCAGCTCGCCGTTGACGGCGGGGTTCAGGTTGACCTTCTGGATCAGCACGGTGCTTTTCCTTTACTGGCGTGTTCTGTGGATTGCGGATCAACCCGCTGTCTGCCTGAAAGCGGGCAGCGGGAAGTCTTGTTCGGCCTCGGCCCGCGGGAGAACTCCCGCTGTCGGGCGGGCGGGTGTGGGTGTTCCCGTCGGCGCCCCCGGGAAAGGGGTTCATCCCGTCCGCCGCAGGAATACGGCGCGTGCGTGCGCAGCGCGCGCCGGCGGACGGACACGGGAAAGGCGCCGTGCGCGTGGCTCGTCCGGCGGGCCCTTTTCGGGCACGGCGGAAGTGAATAGCCGAACGGGTGGTGACGGGTAAGCGGCGCGCGGTGCGCGGTAATGCGCCGGTGCGGCGGTGGGGCCGTTGAGCCGTTGAGCCGTGGAGCCGTGGAGCTACTTCACCTTTGCGGTGGCGTAACCGACGGCCGCGGCGGTGACGAGGACAGCCGCCTTGCCGGCACACGGGGTGAAGACCAGCGACGGCGTGGCCATGACGGGCGAGACAGCACCCTCCAGGGTCCGCTGCGAGAGCGAGCCGGTGAGCGAGGCGTTCTGGTTCACCTTGTGCAAGAGCATGAGAGCACTCCGGGGTTCTTGTTCAGACATGGGACTCCCTCCGTGCGCGGGTGGATCGTGCGCATCGGCAGGGCCTCCCGCTCGCGAGTGCGGGGACGTCCGGCCCTTCGAGCCTGCCCCCGCGGCCCTTCCATCTGTTCAACCGCCGTGGGCCGCCGCTCGTATGACTGCCCCCGAAACTTTTTCGGCGGAGGTCAGGAGACCCGGCGGACTCCCCGGCAGAGGGCCTTCTTCCGCATGGCCTGGAGCCCGTGCTGCCTGGCGCGGGAGACGGTGCCCCGGTGGACACCGAGCACGGCCGCGGCATCGTCGATCGTGTAGTCCTGCACGTCGACGAGGAAGATGGCGGCCGCCTGCTTGCGCGGCACCTCGGCCAGCAGGCGCGCGACCTCCCACCGCGCCTCGCGCAGGGCCAGGGCGTCCCCGGCCTGCGGCCGGTCGGGCACTTCGTCGACGGGCATGTCCTGGGACTGGCGTCTCCTCAGGTCGTACGCCGCCGTGGTGACCGCCCGCATCGCGTACGCGGTCGGGTTGGCGTGTGCGAGCCAGGCGTCCGAAGCCTTCAGCAGCTTCAGGCAGGCGGTCTGGACGGCGTCGTCGGCATCCTCGCCGAGCAGTCGCGACGCCTGCCGCCGGAGCAGCGGTATTACGTCACGCAGCAATGCGTCCAACTCAGGGCGGCTCAGGGCAATGGCATAGTCGGGCACAGCAGTTCTCCCCCTTGACCGCTGCCCACAGTGAAGTCAACAGCGGCTTTTCGTCTGCGGCGTTCGAGCGTTGGTCAGACGCTCTACGGCAAGATCACTTTAGACATACATGGTTCAATCTTGGGTCAGCACAGGTAAGAGCCTGAGGAAGATTTGAGGATCGCCACCGGCGCGCCCACTTTGAGGAAGGCCCCATGGCAGCATCGGAATCCAGCCACATCCATGCCCATGACGTTTGGCGTCGCTACGGACGCGGCAAAAGCGCTTTCATGGCCGTGCGCGGTGTCAGCTTCACCGTGAGACCCGGCTCCTTGTTCGCCCTGCTGGGAACCAACGGCGCCGGCAAGACCTCCACCGTCGAGATGCTGGAGGGCCTCGCCGCCCCGCACCGCGGCCGCATACGCCTGTTCGGGGATCTCGACCCGGTCGCCGACCGGGCGCGCATCCGTCCCCGCACCGGTGTGATGCTCCAGGAGGGCGGCTTCACCGCGCACCTGACGGCGCGGGAGAGCATCGGGATGTGGGCCGGCCTGACCTCGCGGCCGCGCCCGGTCGCGCAGGCGTTGGAACTCGCCGGGTTGTCGCATCGGGCGGACGTGCTCGTCAAGAACCTGTCGGGCGGGGAGAAGCGGCGGCTGGACCTGGCCATCGCCACCCTCGGCAGCCCGGAGGTGCTGTTCCTCGACGAACCGACCGCAGGCATGGACGCCGAGGGCCGGCATGCGACCTGGCGGCTGGTCAAGGAGCTGCGGGAGCAGGGTTCGACGATCCTGCTGACCACGCACTACCTGGAGGAGGCGGAGTCGCTGGCCGACGAGCTGGCGATCATGCACCGGGGGCGCATCGCGGCGTCCGGAACGGTCTCGGAGATCGTTTCCGGCCATCCCGCGACGCTGTCGTTCCGTCTGTCGGGACAGTGGAGCGCGCAGGACCTGCCGGTCGGCGGGACGGTCGAGGAGCAGGGCGGCCGCATCACCGTCACGACAGGGCAGCTGCAGAAGGACGCCGCCCGGATCCTGGCCTGGGCCGAGGACCACGGCGTGGAGCTGGACCGGTTCACGGCACGGCCGGCCTCCTTGGAGGAGGCGTTCATCTCCATCGCCCGCGTGACCGACGACCACGACGACCACGCCGACGCCATCGACGCCGGCGACGGCAACGACGACGCAGCAGCGGACGACGCAGCAGAACCGCAGGAGAAGGCATGAACAGCCCTGCCATCCGGCACATGAAGACCCTGTTCCGCATCGAGTGGACGCTGTTCAACAGGGTCAAGGCGAACTACGTCTTCGTCGTGTTCGTCCCCCTGATGATCCTGTTCTCGATGCGGTACGTGCAGGAGCAGATGGACCTGGCGAGCCACGGCCTCAACCCGGGACCGCTCATGGTGTCCACGGCCGCCGGCGTCCTGCTGATCTTCTCGCTCTACTCGTCGGTGACCGGACTGTACGTGGCGCGCCGGGAGGAGCTCGTACTGAAGCGGCTCCGCACGGGCGAGGCCTCGGACGCGGTGATCCTCGCCGGCGGCGCCTCCATGTACGTCGCCGTCGCCGTGGTGCAGATCGCCGTGGTGGCCGTGGCGCTGTCCGTCATGTTCGGTGCGCTCCCGCGGCAGCCGCTGGCCGCGGCCGCGGGGCTGGTCACGGGGATCGTGCTGATGATGGCGATGGCCGCGGCGACGGCCGCGCTGTGCCGGACCGCCGAGTCCGTCATGGTCGCGACGCTGCCCGCGATCTTCGTGCTGCCGATGGTCTCCGGGATCTACATCCCGCGCGAGGTGCTGCCGGAGCAGCTGGGCGACGTGCTGATGTGGGCGCCGCTGTCCCCGACGGTCGACCTGTTCCGGTCGGGCTGGACCGGTGAGCTGGGCCTCGGCGAGTCGGTCGTCCGCGTCGTGACCGCGGCCGTCTGGACGGCGCTGTTCGCGTGGGTCGCGGCCCGCCGGTTCCGCTGGGAACCGCGTACGTGATCGGGGGCCCCTGCTGAGGCCTTTCCCGGCGGAGGGGCGCCGCCCGCGCAGGTCGCGCGGGCGGCGCCCCTCGCTGCGTGGTCCGAAGCTGACACCTCTCGGGTCCGTGCCAGGCCGGCCAGGCCCCTAGGGCCTGTATTGAGTTGCCCCGCGGCGTCGCGACGCCCGGCACGCACCCTCGGCGCACGAGCCGAATGTCCTAGTAGCTCCGCTACGAGGACATTCGTCCCGCACACCGAGGGCACGCACCGAACGCCGCTCCTTGCTCCACGGGGCAACTCAATACAGGCCCTAGGGTCGGCTCATGAGCACGTCGGACGACCAGCGCGCTGCCCTCGACCTCCTCGACGCCCACCTGGAGGACCTGTGGCGGGCGGCCGTGGAACTCGGGCGCGGGAACCGGGCCGTGGTACCCGGTGCACCGCCGCAGCCTGTCGCGGCCGCGGTCGCGGGAGAGGGTGCGGCCGCGGAGCTGCTGCGGTGGGCGTACGGGGAGCTGGCCCGCGTTCCGCGGTCGCCGGCCCATGCGTTCGCCCTGAGCGTCGGCACCACCCTGAGGGAGTTGCGGCGGCGCCGCAGCCCCTGGAACGCGGCGGCTCTGCGCCTGCTGGACGACCCGTACGTGTTCCTCGCCACGGGTCCGCGCCGGCACGGGGACTGGGCCGAGGACGTGCTCGCCCTGATGCACCGTGAGGTGGAGGACCCCCGCGGCTGGCTGCGGATCGACGGCGACCGTGCGAACGGTGCCCGCGCCGTCGTACCGGCGTACCCTTTCGCGCCCCCGCCCGCCGCCGGGTTCCGGGACCGGCTGCACGAGCTGGAGCGCGGGGCGGCCGTCACGGCGCTCGCGGTCATGGCGGAGGAGTGGCGCGACGACCGGCCGGTACGCGACCGGCCGGAGCGCGACGCCCTGCTCGCCGACGCGCGTGTCCTGCTGGACCGCTACGGCCCGGATGCCCGGTTCTGGACGAACGCCCTGGACGCGGCCGCGGACCCCGGGCGGGACTTCGTCCGGGCCGGCCTTCAGGGCACGAGGGCGCACCGGTTCACCACCGGCGAGTACCTCAACGGCATCGACCTGTTCGAGGAGCTGGGGTTGATCTCGGTGTCGGACGACGAGGTCGGGGTCTTCTGGTCCTTCGGGGCGTACTGAGGCTGCGAGCCGTTCTCGATCGGCCGGCCGTCGTCGGCGAGAGCGGTCAGGCCCGGCCGGTCGCCCGGGGTGCGCAGGACGCCCTGCTCCGAGACGGCGCTGATACGGACACCGGGGCCGCTGGTGCCGCTGAGAACACCCACGCCCTCACCGCCTCCGCGCACGGGGTGCCGGCCTCCACTCCGGTGGGGCGCGGTGGTTGCGGGGCGGCGGCCGTCGGGGAGCGGGGTGGTCAGGTGGTGCCCAGGAGGGTGTGGATCAGGGGTTTCACCCGGGTCTGCGGGGGCGGGGCGGTGGGATGGCCGGTCATCAGGAGGTGGTGCAGGGTGCCCACCAGGGCCAGGGCCGCGGAGGCCGTGTCCAGGCCGGCGGGGACGCGGCCCAGGGTGCGTTCGGCGTTCAGGTAGGCCTCCACCGACGCCTGGATCGCGTTGAAGCCGGGTGCGCCTGCCGCCCATGCCTCGCGGACCCGGAGGGCCGCCGCCGGGCGGGTCACCGCCAAGCCGACGACTCCGGGGTCGAGGGCCAGTACCGCCGAGGCCACGTCGGCCAGGTTGCCGGCGGGTGTGCCGCCGCCCGCCTTCGCGGGCAGGGCGGCGGCCAGTTCGGCGGTGCGGGCGAAGCGGTCCAGCACCAGCTCGGCCACGAACTCGTCCAGCCCGGCGAAGTGCGTGTGCAGCACGCCCTTCGCGCAGCCGGCCTCGGCGGTGACCGCCCGGCTCGTCAGGGCGGCGGCTCCGTCGCGGGCCAGGACTCGTTCGGCCGCGTCGAAGAGCCGGGCGCGCAGATCGGGGATGGCGACCCCGCGTGGTGACATCACGTCCTCCGGTGGAGAAGGGTATTGCCCAGTATGGGCATACGCCCATACTGTTTGGGCGTATGCCCATACTAGGGCTTCGCACACGTCTGCGCACCGGGAGGTCCACCCCATGAACAGCACCGCGAACACCGCCCAGTACCGCGCCTGGAACGGCTACGAGGGCAGCCACTGGGCTGCCCGCCGGGACCGGTGGGACGCCGTCAACGCCGGCTTCAACCAGCCCCTGTTCGACGCCGCGGCCATCGCGCCCGGCGACCGCGTCCTCGACGTCGGCTGCGGTGCCGGGGCCACGACGCGCCTGGCCGCCCGGGCCGCGGCGCCCCGCGGCAGCGCCCTCGGCCTGGACCTCTCCGGCCCGATGCTGGAGCAGGCCCGGGCAGCCGCCGCGAGCGAGGACATCGCCAACGCCCGCTTCGAGCAGGGGGACGCGCAGGTCCACCCCCTCCCCCGCGGCGCCTTCGACCTGGTGATCAGCCGTTTCGGCGTCATGTACTTCGCCGATCCCGTCGCCGCCTTCGGCAACATCGCCGCCGCACTGCGCCCGGGCGGCCGCGCCGCCCTGCTGTGTGCCGCCGAACCCGAGGGCAACGAGTGGCTGACCGCCCTGGCCGCCCTCGCGGACCTCCTGCCGCTGGACGGCTTCGGCGAGCCCGGCGGGCCCGGCATGTTCTCCCTCTCCGCGCCCGGCGCGGCCGCGGCGCTGCTGGAGCGGGCGGGTTGGGAGGATGTACGCGCCAAGCACGTGACCGCCCACGGCACCTGGGGCGACGACGCAGCGCACGCAGTCGGCCTCCTGCTGGAGTCCGGGCCCGTACGCCACCTCCTCGCCCGGTCCGCGCCCGGCGCGGCCGCCGAGGCCCGCAGGCGCTTGACCGACACGCTCCGCCCCCGTGAAGGCGGCAGCGGGCTGCGGCTGCGCAGTACCGCCTGGCTGCTCACGGCGACCGCGCGTTAAAAACGTGTGAAGACTGCCGGAGTTCGGCAATGTGCGGATGCCGCCCCACGGAACAGGATGGACACCGCGAACGCCGCAGGGGTGTCGGGCCCCGGGGTGCGACAGACGTGCGCCCGCGCTCGGGACCGCTGCCTTCGGGGGCTCCTCCTGTCGTTCGCGACGAGTCGGCGTCGTCCGGTTCGTGGTGCGGTTCGGGTGAGCCGCCCGGCAAATGATGTGGAGGGGGTTGACTCATGGATGTCGTCACGACGGGCCTCGGCCTGTTGCTGCTCAGCGTCCTGGCTGTCGCGATCGTCGTGGTGGTCGTGCTGTCCCGGCTGTTCCGGAAGGTCGAGCAGGGCAAGGCCCTGATCGTCTCGAAGATGCGGAAGGTCGACGTCACCTTCACGGGCCAGGTCGTGCTGCCGGTGCTGCACAAGGCCGAGGTCATGGACATCTCGGTGAAGGCCATCGAGATCTCCCGCACCGGCCGCGACGGCCTGATCTGCCGGGACAACATCCGGGCCGACATCCGGATCACGTTCTTCATCCGGGTCAACAAGACGGTGGAGGACGTCATCAGGGTGGCGCAGGCCATCGGCACGGCGCGGGCCAGCGACAAGGCGACCATGCAGGAGCTGTTCAACGCCAAGTTCTCCGAGGCGCTGAAGACGGTCGGCAAGCAGATGGACTTCGCGGACCTGTACACCAAGCGCGACGAGCTGCGCTTCCAGATCATCGAGATCATCGGCATCGACCTCAACGGCTACAGCCTGGAGGACGCGGCGATCGACTACCTGGAGCAGACGCCCGTCGGCCAGCTGGACGCCGGGAACATCCTGGACGCGCAGGGCATCCGCAAGATCACCGAGCTGACCGCCATCGAGAACATCCGCACCAACGAGTTCCGGCAGAACGAGCAGAAGGAGATCACCCGCCAGAACGTCGACGCCCGCGAGGCCATCCTCGAACTGGAGCGCCGGCAGGCCGATGCCGAGATCCGGCAGCGGCGCGAGGTGGAGACGGCGCGGGCCCGGGAGGAGGCCGAGACGGCGCGGGTGGTGGAGGAGGAGCGGCTGCGGGCGCAGAGCGCGTTCCTCAAGACGGAGGAGCAGCTCGGCATCCAGCGGGAGAACCAGGCCCGCGAGGTGGCGGTCGCCGCGAAGAACCGCGAGCGGGTCATCGCGGTGGAGAACGAGCGCATCGAGAAGGACCGCCTGCTGGAGGTCATCGCGCGGGAGCGGGAGACGGAGCTGACGCGGATCGCCGCCGACAAGGAGGTCGAGAACGAGCGGCGGGACATCGCGGAGGTCGTCCGCGAGCGCATCGCCGTGGACCGCACGGTCGCGGAGCAGGAGGAGTCCATCAAGCGGCTGCGGGCCGTCGAGGAGGCCGAGCGCACCCGGCAGGCGATCGTCATCGCCGCGGAGGCCGAGGCGCAGGAGCGGCTGGTCAAGGACATCAAGGCCGCCGAGGCGGCGGAGCAGGCGGCCGTGCACCGGGCCGCGGAGGAGCTCACGCTGGCCGAGGCCCGCAGCAAGGCGGCCGACTTGGATGCACGCTCCAAGATCCGCCTGGCCGAGGGGATCCAGGCCGAGGCGGCCGCCGCGGGCCTGGCCGGGGTGGCCATACGGGAGAAGGAGGCCGAGGTCATCGAGAAGGCCGGCCGTGCCGAGGCCGAGGTGACGGCGGCGCGGCTGCGGGCCGAGGCGGAGGGCGCCCGCGAGCTGGCGCTGGCGCAGGCCGCGGGCGTCGGCGAGAAGCTGAAGGCCGAGGCCGCGGGCCTGACCGAGAAGGCGGCGGCGATGGCCGCCCTGGACGAGGCGTCCCGGACGCACGAGGAGTACAGGCTGCGGCTGGAGGCGGAGAAGGAGATCCGGCTGGCCGGGCTGGACGCGCAGCGGCAGGTGGCGGAGGCGCAGGCCTCGGTCCTCGCGACGGGGCTGGAGGGCGCCGACATCAGCATCGTCGGCGGGGAGTCCGCCTTCTTCGACCGGATCGTGGGCGCGGTGTCGATGGGCCGGGCGGTCGACGGGTTCATGGAGAACTCGCGGACGGCGCAGGCACTGGCCGCCTCCTGGCTCGACGGCTCGGGGTCCTTCACCGACGACCTCACCCGCGCGGTGGCGAACACGTCCGCCGCGGACGTCCGCGACCTGACCGTCTCGGCCCTGCTGGCGAAGCTCATGCCGGCCGGCTCGGGGCAGTTGGACGCGCTGATGGCCAAGGTCAGGGAGCTGGGCCTGGCCGACCTGCCGGTGAGCGAGCTCGCCGGGAAGACCGCGGTGGCCGGAGTGAACGGCGCCGCCCGAGACTGACCGCCACGGGGGTGCGGTCGACGGCCGTGGAGCCGCCGCGGAGGGGGCGGCGGCTCCACGGCCCCTCACGATCTCGTACGCGAAGGAGCAGCACGCATGACCACGGGCAGGGACACGGCCACGGGCGCCGACACGGGGACGTACGAGGTGCTGCGCGGGCGGCTCGCCGCCCAGGCCGGCGAGCTGGCCCGCGGCGCCGAGGCCCTGAACGCGGCCCGCATCGCGGCGTTCGGCTCGGCCGGGGTCGCGCTCGCCGGCTCCGGGCACCTGCGCACGGAGGACGCCCGGATCGCGGCGGACCTGGTGGCCGTCGGCGACCGCCTGCTGTTCGGCTACCGGGGCACCGCCGCGCGGGGCGGCGGGACGTCCGTACGGGACGTGCTGGCGCTGTACGACCGGAACCTGGAGCCGCTGCCCGAGGACGCCGTGCCCGGGCTCCTCGACGACCCCGCCTTCCGGCGGGAGTTCGACGAGCTGCACCGCTACTACCACGGGGCCCGCCTCCAGCGGCTCCGCATGGTCGACGACACCCTCCTCGCCGTCTTCCGGACCGGCGAGCAGGCCGAGGACATCCGCGTCCTGCGCTGGCAGGCCGGCCCGGCCGGCACGGTGCGCTTCCTGGACGGGCGGGGCGAGCGCGACCACGTCTTCCCCGCGGCCCACGACGTGCGGTGGCGGGAGGTGACCCGGGACGACCACGTACCGGGCCGGCACCCGCACGCGGCGGTCGACGGGCGGCTGTACGTCTCCACGGTCGGCGGGGCGCTGAGCATCAGGACGGAGGACGACACGGAGACCGGTGCCGGGCTCGTGCACCGCGAGCCGGTGGACGAGTCCCTCCAGTCCCTCGCGGACGCCGAGATCGCGTACGCGGTCGTCGGGCCGCTGACGCTGCTGCGGGTGCTGCCGTACAAGGAGGAGACGCGGCGCCACCTCGTCTTCAACGCGGTGACCGGGACGGTGGTCCGGCTGGACGGCATCGGGCTGTCCTGCCGCCGGCTCCCGGACGACGGGGGCATCGTCTTCCCGGGCGGCTACTGCCTGGCCGACGGCACGGTCAGGACGTTCGACACGGACACCGCCGGCCTGGAGTTCGACCACTCGGTGGCCTCCCCCAACGGCGAGGACGTGCTGTTCGTCTTCCAGGAGCGGGCGGGGAACCGCCGGCTGCTGCTCCCCTACAGCCTGATCCGGCAGGAGGTCTCGGCGCCGCTGCCGTGCGACGGGCTGGCCCGGTTCGAGGACGGCACGCTGGTGGTGCTGCGGCCGGGGGACGGGCGCGCGGCGCGGTCCCATGCCGTGCAGGAGTGGAGCACGCCCTTCACGTCCGACACCCACGGGGGGTCCGCGGCGGAGGGGCCGCTCGCCCGGATCGGGAACCCGGACCTGGTGCGTGCCGTCGCCGACACCACGGCCGTCGCCCGCCGGGCCGCGGCCGCCGGGGAGACGGACGCCTCCGCGGCGACGCAGGCGCTGTACGAGTCGCTGCTCGCGGACTGCGTCCGCGCCGGCGACCGGTTCCCGTGGCTCGCGGAACTCGCCGACGCGGCGCCGGGCGCGGTGGACCTGCACGCCGCACTGGCGGCCGTACGGGCGACGGCGGAGCAGGTGCTGGCGGAGTTCGAGGCGGTACGGGCGCTCACCGCGCAGGCCGCCGACGCGCTGGCCGAGGCGGGCCGGACCGTCGCGGGGCTGCTGCGCCGGATCCGCGGGGAGGCGCCGGCCGGGGCGGAGGAGTGGATCGCGCGCATCACCGAGCTGCGCCGGGCGCAGGGGCACCTGGTCACGCTCACCGGGATGCGGTACGCGGACACGGGCGCCGTGGAGGCGCTGGCCGCGGAGGTGGCCTCGGCCATCGGCTCCACCGCCGAGCGCGCCATGGCCTTCCTCCGGCGGGCGGACGCGTTCGACGGCTACGCCGCGGAGGCCCGCCGGCTCGGCGACGCGGCGGAGGCGATCACCACGGCCGCCGAGGCCGAGCCGCTGCGCCGGGAGGTGGAGGGCCGCGTCCTCGGGCTGCAGGAGCTGACCGAGGTCGCCTCGGGGTTGGAGGCGGGCGACCCTGCGGGGCGCGCGGGCGTCCTGGAGCGGATCGGTGAGGTGCTGGGGGCGCTGAACCAGGCCCGGGCCAGGCTGGAGACGCGCAGGCGGGAGCTCCTGCACGAGGAGAGCGGCGCGGAGTTCGCGGCGGAGTTCGCGCTGCTGGGGCAGTTGGCGACGGGTGCGCTGGCCGCGGCCGGCACGCCCGAGGAGTGCGATGCGCAGCTGGCCCGGCTGCTGGTGCAGTGGGAGAACCTGGAGGCCCGCTTCGCCGAGAACGAGGAGTTCACCGCGCGGCTCGCAGAGAAGCGCGCGGAGGTGCAGGACGCGTTCTCCGCACGCCGGCAGAGCCTCCAGGACGCGGGCGCCCGGCGAGCGGAGTCCCTCGCCGCGTCGGCGCAGAGGGTGTTGGAGACGGTGGTCCGCCGGGCCTGCACGCTCGGCGACGACGACGCGGTGAACACCTACTTCAGCTCGGACCCGGTGGTGGCCGGGGTGCGCCGGACCGTGGATCGGCTGCGGGCGCTCGGCGACTCCGTGCGGGCGGAGGAGCTGACGGGGCGCCTGGCCGCTGCCCGGCAGGAGGCGGGCCGGGCGCTGCGGGATCGCGCCGAGCTGTACGCGGACGGGGGCGGGACGGTTCGGCTGGGCCGGCACCGGTTCGCGGTGACCCGGCAGACCGCCGAGCTGACGCTGGTGCCGTACGGGGACGGCCTGGCGTACGCGCTGACCGGCACCGACTACCGCCGGCCGGTTGCGGATCCGGGATTCGAGGAGAGCCGGCCGTACTGGGACCGGGTGCTGCCGTCGGAGTCGGCGCAGGTGTACCGGGCCGAGTACCTGGCCGCGCGGGTGCTGTCCGGGCACGGCCCGGAGGCGCTGGCCGCCGCCGGGGAAGGGCTCGACGCACTGGTGCGGCGGGCGGCCGAGGAGGCCTACGACGAGGGGTACGAGCGGGGGGTCCACGACCACGACGCCGCCGCCATCCTGCGGGTGCTGCTGCGGCTGCGCCGGGAGGCCGGGCTGCTGCGGCACCCGGCCCGGGAGCGGGCCGCGGCCGCGCTGTTCTGGGCGCACGGGCCGGGCCGCGGGGAGCGGGACGCGCTGGGCCGGCGGGCGGTCTCGCTCGGCCGGGCCCGGGACCTGTTCGGGGCGGCGCCGGCGCTGCGGGAACTCCAGGACGAACTCGCCCGAGCGATCGGGTCGTTCGGGGCGGCAGGGGCGCTCGGGGCCGATCCGGCGCGGGCGGCCGCGTACCTGCTGGAGGAGCTGACCTGCGGGCCCGAGGGTTTCGCCCTGTCGGCGGCGGCCCGGGGGCTGCTGGACGCGTTCCGCCGCAGCGCGGGCGGCGGGGGCGCCGGTGCGGGCGGCGGCGGGGCCGCGCCGTACGACGAGGACCTGGCGGTCCTGTCGGGGCTGGCCGAGCGGCGGCAGCTCGTGGTGGGCTGGCTCGGCGCTTTCGCGGCCGCGACCGGGTACGACGCGGATCCGGGGACGGTGGAGGAGGCGGCCGCCGCCGAGCTGTGCGCGGCGCTGCCCCGCTATCCGGTGGAGGGTGCCACGGCGGCCACCGTGACCGGGCTGCTCGGCACGCACGCCCGGGTGCGGGACCGTGCGCTGCCGCTGCAGCTGGCGGAGTTCCTCACCCGTACAGCAGAGTTCGCGGCCGCGGACGTCCCCGGCTTCCGGGCGCACCAGCGGCAGCGGGCCGGGCTGCTGGCGGCCGAGCGGGAGCGGCTGCGGATCGACGCGTACCGGCCGCGGCCGATGCCGTCGTTCGTCCGCAACCGGCTGATCGACGAGGTGTACCTGCCGCTCGTCGGCGACAGCCTGGCCAAGCAGCTCGGCGCGGCCGGCGACGCGCGGCGCACCGACACGCACGGCCTGCTGCTGCTCCTGTCGCCGCCCGGCTACGGCAAGACGAGCCTGGTGGAGTACGTCGCCCAGCGGCTCGGGCTGCTGCTGGTGAAGGTGGACGGGCCGGCGCTCGGGCCCGCCACCACCTCCCTCGACCCGGAGGCGGCGCCGGACGCGGCGGCCCGGCGGGAGCTGGAGAAGGTGGCGTTCGCGCTGGAGGCCGGCAACAACGTGCTGCTGTACCTGGACGACATCCAGCACACGTCCGCGGAGCTGCTCCAGCAGTTCATCCCGCTGTGCGACGCGACGCGCACGCTGAACGGCCGCGACCTGCGCGGCAAGCGCTTCGCGGTGTGCATGGCCGGGAACCCGTACACGCAGTCCGGGGACCGGTTCCGGATTCCCGACATGCTCGCCAACCGGGCCGACGTGTGGAACCTGGGAGACGTCCTGACCGGGCGGGAGGAGGCCTTCGCGTTCAGCTTCGTCGAGAACGCCCTGACGTCGCATCCGGTGCTGGCGCCGCTCGCCGGGCGGGACCGCGCCGACCTCGCCCTCCTCCTGCGGCTGGCCGAGGGCGATGCGGAGGCGCGCGCGGACCGGCTGTCGCACCCGTACGCCCCGGCGGAGGTGGAGGAGATCACGGCGCTGCTCGGCCATCTGACGGCGGCGCGGGCCACGGTGCTCGCCGTGAACGCCGCGTACATCGCGTCGGCGGCGCAGGACGACGCGGACCGGACGGAGCCGCCGTTCCGGCTCCAGGGCTCGTACCGGAACATGAACCGGATCGCGGCGCGGCTGTCGCCCGCCATGAACGGGGCCGAGGCGGCCGCGGTGGTCGACGACCACTACCGGGCGGAGGCGCAGGCCCTCGCGACGGGCACGGAGGCCAACCTGCTGAAGCTGGCGGCGCTGCGGGGCGCCCTCACACCGGAACAGGCGGCGCGCTGGGCGGAGATCACCGCTCCGTACGGGCGCGGGGGCGCGGGCGGGGGGCGCGGTGGTGCCGGTGGTGCCGGTGCTGCCGGTGGCTGGATTCCGGCGCGGGCGGGGCGGCCTCCGCGGGCCGTCCGGCGGCCGGTGCTCCGGCCGGCGCGGCGGCGCTGACGCCGCTGACGCCGCTGAGGCCGCTGAGAGGACGGCGGGCGGCGGCGGGCGGCAGGCTTGCGGGCGGTCTCCACTCGGCGGTGCGGGCTGTGGCGGGGCTCTGCCCTCGCCGCCATCGCTGCACGTCAAAGCCCCCCTGGCGACATTCCGACGGTCCCGATAGGGTGTGAAGAACGCGTCAAGGCGCCCTCCGACCCGAGGGCGGACGCGGGGTGTGCCGGGAAGTCTGGTCGGCGTCCTCGGGCCCGTGTGCCCTGCCGCTGCCGACGCCTGGAGGTTTTCCCCGCAATGACCGCTGCCCCGCCGCCCGAGCGCTCCCCGTTCCTCGGCCTCCTGCCGTGGCCGGAGCGCCGCGCCATCACCGAGGCCCTGCGCACCGAGACCTTCGGCGGGCTCATGCTCCTGGCCGCCGCGGTCATCGCACTCGTCTGGGCCAACAGCCCCCTCGGCGACCTGTACACGCAGGTCCGGGAGTTCCACTTCGGCATACCGGCGCTCGGCCTCGACCTGTCCGTCGGGCACTGGACCGCAGACGGCCTCCTCGCCGTCTTCTTCCTCGTCGCCGGCATCGAGCTCAAGCGGGAACTCGTCGTCGGGGAGCTGCGCACTCCGGCCACCGCCGCGCTGCCGGTCGTCGCCGCCCTGTGCGGCATGGCCGTGCCCGCCGCCCTGTACGCGCTCACTGCGGGCCTCGGCGGCGGGAGCCTCGACGGCTGGGCTGTCCCCATGGCCACCGACATCGCGTTCGCGCTGGCCGTCCTCGCCGTCATCTCCACGCACCTGCCGGCCGCGCTGCGGGCGTTCCTCCTCACCCTGGCCGTGGTCGACGACCTCGGCGCCATCCTCGTCATCGCGATCTTCTTCAGCGACGGGCTGAACTTCTGGGCGCTCGGCGGGGCCTTCGCCGGGCTGGCCGTCTTCTACCTGCTCCAGCGCTTCCGGGTGCGCGGCTGGTGGTGGTACGTCCCGCTCGGGCTCGCGATCTGGGCGCTGATGTACAACAGCGGCGTGCACGCCACCGTCGCGGGCGTCGCCATGGGTCTGATCCTGCGTACCACCGCCGACAAGGGCGAGGACGCCGCCCCCGGGGCGCGGGTGGCGCACCTCGTCCACCCGTTCTCCGCCGGTGTGGCCGTCCCGCTGTTCGCGCTGTTCGCTGCGGGGGTCAGCGTCTCCGGCGATGCCCTCGCCCGGGTCTTCACGACGCCGGAACCGCTCGGCGTCGTGCTGGGCCTCGTCGTCGGCAAGATCCTCGGCGTGTTCGGCGGGACCTACCTCGCCGCCCGCTTCACCCGCGCCCGACTCAACCCCGACCTCAGCTGGGCCGACGTCCTCGGCCTCGCAGTCCTCTCCGGGATCGGCTTCACCGTCTCCCTCCTCATCGGCGAACTGGCCTTCCCCGGCCAGGCCCTCACCGAGCAGATCAAGGCCGCCGTCCTCATCGGCTCCGCGGTCTCCGCCGTCCTCGCCGCGCTGCTGCTGCTGCGCCGCAACACGGTGTACAAGCGGCTGTACGAGGAGGAGATGCTGGACTCCGACGCGGACGGCATCCCGGACATCTACCAGCGCGAAGCCGCTCCGCCCCGGTAGCGGCCGCGGCCGCGGTGCCGCCGCGGGAGCGAGCGAACACAGCGGGGGGACGGGGCGGTCAGACCCGGTCGAGGGGGCGGTGCGGGCCTGCGGGCAGCTCCGCCTCGACCGGGTCGCCGGGGCGGATGACGCCGCCTTCCTTCACGATGCTCATGATCCCGGCTTTGCGGATGACGGTGCCGCACTCGTCGCGGCCGACCACGTGCTTGAGCAGGCCGTCCTGGAAGTGGTCGATCTGCCGGCAGGGGTTGCGGAGGCCGGTGACTTCCAGGACCGCCGAGTCGCCGATGCGCAGGAGCGTGCCGGCCGGGAGGCCGAGCAGGTCGATGCCGCTGGTGGTGATGTTCTCGCCGAGGCTGCCGGGCGACACCTGGAACCCTTCGCCGGCGACCTCGGCGAAGAGCTCTTCGTGGATGAGGTGGACCTGGCGGAGGTTCGGCTGGGTCGGGTCCTGCGCGATGCGTGAGCGGTGCTTGACCGTCACACCGGCGTGGACGTCCCCTTCCACGCCGAGGCCGGTGAGCAGGGTGATGCTGTCCCGGTTCGGCTTGGTGAACGAGTACGTGGCGTTGCTGCTGACCGCTGTCACTCTTCCGCTCATGTCCGGCACTCCCCCTCGTCGGTGACCGTGGCTGCCACGAGCCTAATGCCGGGCCGGGGGTTCCGGCAGGCGGGGCGGGGTCCAGGTGTGGTGACGGAGGATCATGCGGGTCGAGGCGCGGGACGGGGTCAGGCGCATCGCCGTGTTCCGCAGGGCGATTGCCGCGGGATGCGAGAGCTGTTGGCCCAGCTTCCCGTCGGCGCGCCACACGAAGCGGCCGTCGGACAGCAGCGAGGACCCGCCCGGCACCGCGAACCGTGCCAGGCTCCTCCAGGTCAGGCGAAGACGCCGATCAGGAACTGGAGGGTGAACACGGCGACCATGCAGAAGCCGACGGCGGCGAGGAGCCATTGCGCTGCGCCGCGGGGGCTGTCGAAGCGGGTGAGGTAGCCGCCGAGGCCGGCGAGGCCCAGGAGGGCGCCGACCCAGAAGACCGGGCCCTCGTGCCATTTCGCCAGGACGGCTATGGCCGCCAGCAGCAGGGCCAGTGCGGCCAGTTGGCCGCGTGTGGTGACGGTGTGCGCTCTGTCCCCCGAGTGAGTCATGGCCGCATCCTAACCGCGCAGGTCAACCGGGTTGCTCTCGCCTTGGTCCGCTCTTCATTCGGCGTGCTGTTCCCCCGTCGGCGGCGTGGGCGGGGTGTCCGGGCGGGTGGCTGCGCGCTGGGCGCCGAGGAGGTAGCCCGCCTGGAAGCGGCTCTTCACGCCGAGGCGGTCCATGATCTCGGCGATGTGGCGGCGGCAGGTGCGGACGGACATGCCCATGCGGGTGGCGATGGACTGGTCGGTCAGGCCCTCGCTCAGCAGCAGGGTGATGCGCTGCTTCAGCTGTTCGGAGATGTCCGCTACATCCTGGTTGTTCCATTCAAGCGGGAACGGTGTGGCACTGACCCACCACAGTTCGAAGGTGCTCAGGATGAAGTGGACCAGGTTCGGCTCGCGGACGATGATCGCGGCGCCCGGGTCGCCCTCCACTCCGATGACAGCGACTTTGCGGTCGAACACGAGCAACCGGACGAACCGGTCGTCGAGCGTCCGCACCTCGGCCCCGCGCTGGGAGACCCGCTCCACGTACTCGCGTGTGCCCTGGCTGAAACGTGCGGTGTGCTGGTAGAGGGTGCGCATGCTGACGCCGCGCTCCAGCATCGCCTCGTCCCGGGCGATGGCCTCCTGGAGGACCTCGGCCCTGCGCCCGCCGCCCGGCTGCGAGGTGAGCACCTCCGTCTCGCACCGGGCGGCGAGTTCGGCGATGGCCTCCCTGGTGGCGCCCAGCGCGGCGATGTACTCCACGCCCTCGCGGCCGCCTCCGGGGGCGGGCCGCTCCTCGTAGATGCGGCCGTACTCCTGCAGCTGTCCGCGCAGGGTCTCGACGGCCGCGCGCTGCGCGCGGATGGCGCGCTCCATCGGGGCGATCACGCGCTCGGCGGCGGATTCGGGTTCCACGGCGACGTAGGCGGAGGGCCGCCGGGTGTCCTCGCGCAGCAGGCCGAGGGTGGTCAGTTCCGTGCAGGCCCGCTCGACTTCGGGCAGGGGGATGCCCAGGTCAGCGGCGACGTCCTCCGAGGTGACGGAGGGCCGGCGCAGGGCGTGGCGGTAGGCGGCGCGCATGGCGTCGGAGGGGTGCCCGGCGCCGGTTGCGTCTGTTTGGTGTGGGTTCACGTAGGTACATCCAGTGCTCATCATGCGGACATGCACGTTGATGATCCACCACTGGCAAAGATTCGGCCGAGATCGTTTGGAAGAGTGGTGGGCGTGCCAGGGGGCGCAGGGGGACTCCGGTGAGGTTTCCCCCCACGAACTGCTGTTAAGGAACGCAATGAGGCACTTCACCGCCGTTGTCCGGAACACCTGTGTGCTCGCCGCTGCCGCCGTTCTGCTGGGCGCGGCCGGTGCGACGGCAGCCGGCCTCGCCCAGCCGGCCACCGCGCAGGCGGCCGACGGCGTCTCCGACACCGGCTGGGGTGCTCCGCGCGCCAGGGACCTGGCTGCACGCATCGACACCGGCTGGGGTGCCCCGGGCGCCGAGAACCTGGCAGCACGCATCGACACCGGCTGGGGAGCGCCCGGGCGCGACGCCTGAGGCGGCGCCCGCCCGGCGGGCCCCAGGAAGAGATCAGGAGCAACCATGAGCAACCCCTTCGAGGACGCCGACGGCACCTACCTGGTGCTGGTCAACTCCGAGAACCAGCACTCGCTGTGGCCGTCGTTCGTCACGGTGCCCGAGGGCTGGACCGCGGTCTTCGGGGAGGGCCGGCGCGAGGAGTGCCTGGCCTACATCGAGCAGAACTGGACCGACATGCGGCCCACCAGCCTCGTCGAGGCCATGGAGGGGCCGGCGGCTCGCTGACCCGGCTCCGCCGGATCCCACCACGTCGCCGTATCCGGCTGCGGCGGTCCGCCCGCCCGCCCGGCCCGTCGTCGCCTTCCGGCCGGGCGGGCCGCCGAACGCCCCGCGTCGGTCCGGCCCCCTCCGCACGGTGAGCCGTGCGGAGGGCAGCGCCCGCACCGCGCGCCGCTCGCCCGACCACTGCCCGCCGCCGCCCACCGCTCGCCCGCCCCTCGGGCCGCCGAGCGGCGAACCACCCTTGCCCGGGAGCCCTGCGGGGACCCGGAAGCGGGGGGAGGCTCTTCCGCCTGCCCTCGATCGTCCTTTTTCTGCGCCTTCGCGCCGTGTGCCTATCTCGTCGGGGGAACACCCTTGTCTTCTCACGCTGCCCTCCAGCTTCCGCAGGACCCGCAGGAACGGGTCGTACCGCAGGAATCGCTGCAGAACACCGCGGCCTGGCTGTCGCGGGTGTTCGCGGACACCCTCGGTCTGCCGGAGTTCGCGCCCGACGCCGACTTCTTCGACTACGGCGGGGACTCCATCCTCGCGGCCCGGGCCGTGATGCGGATCCGTGCGGGCGTGACCGGCGGGGTTCCGCTGGCCTGGCTGTTCGAGCAGCGCAGCCCCGCCCGGCTCGCGGCCCTCCTGCAGGGCAGCGTCCGCGTGCACGGCGAGGCGGAGTCCGCCGGCGCCGTCACCGCGGCCGCCGGGGCCCGCCAGGCCGTACGGGGTGCCGCGCGGCCGCTGTCGCACGCCCAGGAGCGCCTGTGGCTGCTGCACCAGCTCGACCCGCAGTCCCCCGCCTACAACGAGCCGATGCTGTACCGGATCCACGGGGACCTCGACGTGGAGGCGCTGCGGGCGGCCCTGCACCACCTGGCCTCCCGCCACGACGTGCTGCGCAGCTCGATGGCGGCGGCGGACGACCGGCCCGTGCAGCAGGCCGCGGAGCCTGCGGCCGTGGACCTGGCCGTCACCGACCTGCGGGACGCCGGGGGCGGCGCGGAGGACGCCGCCCGCGAGCGGATCCTCGCCGACGTGGCCACTCCCTTCGACCTGGCTGCCGGCCCGCTCTTCCGGGCGGCGCTGCTCCGTACCGGGGACCGGGAGGCGTACCTGCTGCTCACCTTCCACCACATCGTCACCGACGGCTGGTCCACCGGCGTGATCCTGGCGGACCTGGGCGCCGGGTACGCGGCGGCCCGCGCGGGCCTGCCCGCGGCGGGCGAGCCCCTGGCCGTGCAGTACGCGGACTTCGCCGCCTGGCAGCGCGACTGGCTCGACGGCGGGACCGGCGAGCGCCAGCTGGCGTTCTGGGAGCGGGAGCTCGCCGGCGCCCCGGAGCTGACGGCGTTCCCCGCCGACCGGCCGCGGCCGGCCGTGCACTCCTACGCCGGCGGCCATGTGCGGTTCACGGTCTCCCCCGAACTGGGCGGCCGCGTGGCGGCGGCGAGCCGGGACCACGGGGTGAGCGTCTACGTGACGATGCTCTCCGCGTTCCTGCTGACGCTGCACAAGTACACCGGCCAGCAGGATCTGGTGATCGGCACCCCGGTCGCCGGACGCCACCACCCGGGCCTCGACGGGCTCGTCGGCTTCTTCGTCAACACGGTGCCGTTCCGGGCCCGCCACCGCGCCGGGGACACCTTCCGCGAGTACGTCCGCGCCGTCGGCCGGACCTGCCTGGAGGTGCTGGACCACCAGGACGTGCCGTTCGAGCAGATCGTGCAGCGGCTGGGCCTCCAGGGCGTCAGCAGCCACTCCCCGCTCGTGCAGACCGTCTTCGCGTACCAGGACGACGAGGCGCAGGACCTGCCCCTGGAGGGGCTGCGGACCGAGGCGGTCCCGGTGGACGGCGCCACCTCGCGCTTCGACACGACCCTGTTCGTGACGCGGCGGCCCGGCGGGTCCTTCGACTGCGACCTGGAGTTCAGCACCGACCTGTACGACCGGGCGACCGCCGAGCGGCTCGTGGAGCACTTCCTCGGGCTGCTCGGGCAGGTCCTGGACGCCCCGGACGGCCGTCTCGCCTCGTTCCGGCTGTGCACGCCGGCCGAGCTGGCGCAGTTGGACGCCTGGAACGCGACGGCCGCGGAGTTCCCGGCCGACCGGTGCCTGCACGCGCTGGTCGAGGACCAGGCCGACGCCACTCCGGACGCCGAGGCCGTCGTCTTCGGGGACGAGCGGCTGACGTACGCCGAGCTGGACGGCCGCGCCAACCGGCTGGCCCGCCACCTCGTCAACCTGGGCGTCCGCCCGGACGACGTCGTGGGCCTGTGCATGGACCGCTCCCCCGAGCTGGTGGTGGGCCTGCTGGCGATCCTCAAGGCGGGCGCCGGGTACCTGCCGCTCGACCCGGAGGCCCCGCGCAACCGGCTGACGCAGATCTCGGCCGACGCGCGGGCCGGGGTCTGCCTCACGCTCGGCCGCCAGGCCGACTCCGCGCCCGAGGTGGCGCACGTCGTGCGGGTCGACGCCGACTGGGCGGGGATCGCGGGGCTTCCGGGCGGCCGGCCCGAGGTGGCGGTGCACCCGCGGAACCTGGTGTCCGTCTACTACACCTCCGGCTCGACCGGCGCCCCGAAGGGCGTCGCCAGCACCCACGAGGGCTGGGTCAACCGGATGGTGTGGATGCAGAAGCAGCACGCGCTGCGGCCCGGCGAGACGGTGCTCCACAAGACGACGCTGACCTTCGACGACTCGGCTCTGGAGCTGTTCTGGCCCCTCATGTACGGCGGTCGGATCGCGCTGATCGAGCCGGGTCTGCACCGTGACCCGCAGGCGGTGCTGGAGGCGGCCAAGCGCTACCGGACGGTGCTGCTGCAGACCGTGCCGAGCATGCTGAACCTGCTGATGGAGGCCGTCACCCCGCAGGACCGGATCGCGCTCGGGGCGCTGCGCAACACGGTGTCCAGCGGTGAGGCGCTCACCCCGGCGGCGGTGCGCCGGTTCGCCGAGACGATGCCGGGCGCGCTGCACAACACGTGGGGGGCGACGGAGGTGTCCATCGACTCCACCATCCGCACCTGCGGGGCGGCGGACGCGGAGGACAGCGGCGCGGTGAGCGTCGGGGCGCCGTTCGACAACAACACGGTGCACGTGCTGGACGCCGCCTTCAACGAGCTGCCCGTCGGCGTCACCGGGGACCTGTACATCGGCGGCCGCGGCCTGGCCCGCGGCTACCTGAACGACCCGGTGAAGACGGCGCAGGCGTTCGTCGCGAGCCCCTTCGGCGCCGGGGAGCGGCTGTACCGCACGGGGGACCAGGGGTACCTGCGGGCGGACGGCTCGATCAAGTTCGTCGGCCGCAACGACCACCAGATCAAGATCCGCGGAATGCGGGTGGAGCTGGGCGAGATCGAGTCGGTGCTCCGCGACCACGAGCTGGTCCGGGATGCCGTGGTCGTGGCCTCGCGGACGGGCGCCGGCTACCGGCTCGCCGGGTACGTGACGCCGCTCGACCCGGCCGCGGCGCCCGACACCGAGGCGCTGCGCCGGCATCTGGCGGCCTGGCTGCCCGAGCACATGCGGCCGCCGTTCCTGCTGGTGATGGACAGGCTGCCGCTCAACGCCAACGGCAAGATCGACCGGCACCGGCTGCCCGACCCGGTGCAGGCGGCCGGAGGCGGCGCGGGCGGGCGGGCGCCGCTGGAGGGGCCCGTGCAGCGGGCCGTCGCCGAGATCTGGTGCGAGGTGCTGGAGCTCGATGCGGTGGGCCCGGACGACAACTTCTTCGAGCTGGGCGGCCACTCGCTGATCGCCTCCAAGGTGACCGGCCGGCTCCGTTCCCGCTTCGGGCTGGAGCTGCCGCTGCGGACGGTGTTCGCCGCGCCGGGCCTGCGGGACTTCGCCGACGAGGTGGACCAGCACCTCAGGTCGCGGATCAGCGGGATGAGCGTGGCCGAGATGCAGGCACTGCTGGCGCTGCTGCGCTGAGCCGTACGGCGACGACAACGACGAGAGCGGACGGGGGCCGGCGGCCCCCGGGCCGCCCCGCACCAAGGGATGGGGACTTCGTGAACACCGGACTGCCCGGCGCAGCCGAAGAGGGACTCGCAGAGGAGATCTACGAGTTCCGCGCCTCTCGGGCGCAGCACCGCATGTACTTCCTGCAGCAGCTCGCGGGCGACGCGCCCACGTACCACATGCCGCTCTTCCACCGGCTGCGCGGCGCCGTGGACGGCGGGGCGCTGCGCGAGGCGGCGCGCGTCCTGGTCGAGCGGCACGAGGCGCTGCGGACCCGGTTCGCGGTCCAGGACGGCGAGCTGCTCCAGCTCGTCGCCCGGGAGGCCGCCTTCGAGTGGGCGGAGACGGACGTGGCGGCCGCGGCCGCCAGGTTCGGCCGCGCACCGGAGGACACCGGCGGTGTCGTCCGGGCGTGGGTCCGGGCGGAGGAGGCGAGGCCGTTCGACCTGGCGCGGGGCCCGCTCTTCCGGGTCGGGCTGCTGCGCGTGGCGGCGGAGGAGTCGGTGCTGCTGGTGGGGATGCACCACATCGTCTCCGACGGCTGGTCCTGCGAGATCCTCTTCCGCGAGCTGGCCGAGGTGTACGGGGCCCTGGTGTCCGGGGCGGGCGCCGCACTGCCGGAGGTGGAGTTCCAGTACGCGGACTACTCCTGCTGGCAGGAGGAGTGGCTCGAGAGCCCGGCCGCCGCGCGGCAGCGCGCGTACTGGGAGCAGCGGCTGGCCGGCGACCTGCCGGTCATGCGGCTGCCGGCGACCCGGCCGCGCGGTGCGGCGGCGGAGCGGCGCGGGGCCTCGCTGGCCTTCGGGCTGCCCGCGGCGGCCGAGCGGCTGCGGGAGCTGTGCGGTGGCGCGGACGCGACGTTCTTCCACGGGCTGCTGGCGGTCTTCGACCTGCTGCTGAACCGCTACACCGGGCTCGACGACATCGTGGTGGGCACTCCGATCGCGAACCGGCACCGGTCCGAGTTCGCGTCCGCGGTGGGCCTGTTCGTCAACACGACGGTGCTGCGCACCGACCTGTCGGGGGACCCGACGTTCCGGGAGCTGCTGCTCCGGGTCCGGGACGGCGTCCTGGAGGCGCAGGAGCACCAGGACATGCCGTTCGAGGAGCTGGTCCGGATGAAGAACCCGGACCGGGACGCCGAGTCGTCGCCCGTCTTCCAGGTGATGTTCGGCATGAACGAGGTCGGCGACCAGGTCCTGCGCTTCGCCGGGATCGAGGGCGAGCCCCTGGCGGCGGACTCCGGCACGGCCAAGTTCGACCTGTCCCTGGACGTGGCGGACACCCCGGAGGGTGTGACGGGGGTCTTCGAGTACCGCAGCGACCTGTTCGAGGCGTCCGTCGTGGACGGCCTGGCCCGCCACTACGCGCGGCTGGTCGAGGCCGTCGTCGCGGAGCCGGACGTCCCGGTGTCGGCCCTGCGGATGCTGTCCGAGGAGGAGTGCGCCGCCCTGGCGCCCGCGCCCCCGGCGGCCCCGGCGGCGGCCTCCGGTCCGCGGCCGGTGCACGAGCTGTTCGCCGAGTGGGCCTCCCGCACGCCGGACGCGGTGGCGCTGGTCGACGGCGGGCTCCGCATCGGCTACGGCGACCTGGACCGCCGCGCCAACCGGCTCGCGCACCACCTGCGCGGGCTCGGGGTGGGCCCCGGTGTGATGGTCGGGCTGAGCATGGAGCGGTCCGCGGAGCTGGTGGTGGCGCTGCTCGCGGTGCTGAAGGCGGGCGGGGCCTACGTTCCGCTGGACCCGGCGTACCCGGTGGACCGGCTGCGCCTCATGGTCGAGGACTCCGGGCTGCGGACGATCGTGACGGGCCGGGGGGTTCCGCGCTGGTGGGCCGATCCGGCCGGGGAGGGCGCCGCCTTCGACGGGGCGGTGGTCGACACGGCGGCCGACCGGGAGCTGCTGGAGGCGTACCCGGACACGCCGGTCGCCGCCGGTGCGGGCCCGGACGACCTCGCATACGTCATCTACACCTCCGGTTCGACCGGCCGCCCGAAGGGTGTGCTGATCCCGCACCGCAACATCAGCCGGCTGTTCACCTCCACCGACCACTGGTTCGGATTCGGCCCCGGGGACGTGTGGACCCTCTTCCACTCCTACGCGTTCGACTTCTCCGTGTGGGAGCTGTGGGGCGCCCTCGCGTACGGCGGCCGGCTGGTCGTCGTCCCGTACGGGACGAGCCGGGAGCCGGCGGCCTTCCTGCGGCTGCTGCGCGAGCAGCGGGTCACCGTGCTCAACCAGACGCCGTCGGCGTTCCACCAGCTGATGCGGGCCGACGAGGCCTCCGGCGGCGACCCGTCGGAACTCGCCCTGCGCTACGTCGTCTTCGGCGGCGAGGCCCTGGAGCCGGCGTCGCTGCGCGGCTGGTTCGACCGGTACGGGGACGCCTGCCCGCAGCTGGTGAACATGTACGGCATCACCGAGACGACGGTGCACGTCACCCACCGCCCGATCACCCTGAAGGACCTGGAGGCCGGCAGCGGCAGCGTCATCGGCGAGCCGATCCCCGACCTGCACCTGTACGTGCTGGACCCGCAGGGCCGGCCTGTGCCCGCGGGTGTGCTGGGCGAGCTGTACGTGGGCGGCGCGGGCCTGGCGGACGGGTACCTGAACCGGCCGGAGCTGACCGCCGAGCGGTTCGTCCGGCACCCGTTCTCGGACGATCCGGCCGAGCGGCTCTACCGCACCGGCGACCTGGCGCGCCGGCTGCCCGACGGAGACCTGGAGTACTGCGGCCGCACCGACGCGCAGATCCAGCTGCGCGGCTTCCGTATCGAGCCGGGCGAGATCGAGGCGGCTCTGGCCGGCCACGAGCTGGTGCACGAGGCGGTGGTGCTGGTGCACACGGACGAGGAGGGGCACGCCCGGCTCGCCGCCTACGTCACCGCGCGGACCGGGGCGGACGCCGGAGCCCTGGACGGCGGGGCGCTGCGGGCGCACGCCGTCCGGCGGCTGCCCGTCCACATGGTCCCGTCGACGTTCACGGTGCTGCCGGAGTTCCCGCTCACGGCGAACGGGAAGGTGGACCGCAGGCGGCTGCCCGCCCCGCAGGCCCCCCGGGCCGGATCGGGCCGCGCGTACGCGGCGCCGTCCACGCCCGCGGAGCAGGTGCTGGCGCAGGTGTGGGCCCGCGTGCTGGACGTGGAGCAGGTGGGCGTCGACGACAACTACTTCGCGCTGGGCGGCGACTCCATCCGCAGCATCCGGCTGCTGGCCCTGGCGGGCGAGGCCGGTCTGCGGATCGGCTTCCAGGACCTGATGGCCCACCAGACGATCCGTGCGCTGGCCGCGGCGGCCACCGCCGCGGGCGGCACGGGCGGCGCCGGGGGCGGCGCCGGGGCCGCCGCGCACCCGCCGTTCTCGCTGCTGGACCCGGCCGACCGGGACCGGCTGCCGGACGGCCTGGACGACGCGTACCCGATGACCCGGCTCCAGCAGGGCATGCTGTTCCACGGCGACCTGTCGGGGGCGGGCAGCGAGTACCACAACGTGTCGACGTACCGGATCCGGGCCGGGTACAGCGAGGACGCCTGGCGGGAGGCGGTGGCGGGGCTGCTGGCCCGGCACGAGATCCTGCGCACGTCCTTCGACGTGAGCGGCTTCCGTGAGCCGATGCAGCTGGTCCACGCGGACGTCGCGCCGCCGGTCGCCTTCGAGGACCTGAGCGGTCTGACGCCCGACGCGGCGGATGCCGCGGCGGAGCGCCGCTGGGAGCTGGAGAACGCCGGGCGCTTCGACTGGCGTACGGCCCCGCTGATCCGCTTCCACGTGCAGCGGCGGCCCGACGACACCGTCCAGCTGTACATCACCGAGCACCACGCGATCCTGGACGGCTGGAGCGAGCGCTCCCTGTACGCCGAGCTGCTGCTGCGCTACGGCCGCGCGCTCTCCGGCGCGGAAGCGCCGTCCGCGGCTCCGCTCCGGTCGCGCTTCTCCTCGTACGTGGCGCTGGAGCGGGCGGCGGTGGAGGACGAGGGCAGCCGACGGTTCTGGGCCGGGCAGTTGGAGGGCGCGACCCTCACCCGCCTGCCGCGGGGTGCCGTGGCGGCCGGGCGGCCGCAGGACGCGGGGGCCGCGGTCATGGAGTTCACCGAGCAGGCGCTGCCCGGTGCGGTGCTGGAGGGGCTGACCGCGCTCGCCCGGGACCTGGGCGTCCCGCTGCGGACGGTGCTCCTCGCGGCGCACCTGCGGGTGATGGGCCTGCTGACCGGCACGGACGACCCGGTGACGGGTGCCGTGTACAACGGGCGGGGCGAGGAGGCGGACGGCGACCTGGCGCTGGGCGTCTTCCTGAACACGCTGCCGGTGCGCGGCCGGCTGACCGGCGGCAGCTGGTCCGACCTGGTGCGCGAGACGGCGGCGCTGGACCTGGAGATCCTGCGGCACCGCCGCTACCCGCTGGCGGAGATCATCCGGTGCACGGGTGTGTCCGAGCCGTTCGAGTCCTTCTTCAACTACACCCACTTCCACGTCGAGCGGCAGCTGGACGGGCAGTCGGAGGTGGAGGTCCTCGACTCGCGGGGTGTCGCGCACACCAACTTCCCCTTCGGGGCGGAGTTCTACCGGGACGCGGTGCACGGCGGGCTCGGCCTGGGGCTGCGCTGGGACGCGTCCCGGTTCGACGCCGCGCAGATCGGGCTGTTCCACGGCTACTACGCGGCCGCGCTCACCGCCATGGCCACCGACCCGGAGGGCCGCTACGAGACCGCCGACCTGCTGTCGCCGCAGGAGCACCGGCTGTTCGGCGAGTGGAACGGCACGGCCCGGCGCTACGACCGGACGCACGTGCTGCACGCGCTGGTCGAGGAGCAGGCCCGGCGCACGCCGGACGCCCCGGCGGTCCGGTTCGGCGGCCGCTCGCTGACGTACCGGGAGCTGGACGAGCGGGCGGATCGGCTGGCGGGCCTGCTGCGGGCGCGCGGTGCCCGGCCGGGCGGGTTCGTGGCGGTGCTGCTGGAGCGCTCGCTGGAGCTGCCGGTCTGCCTGCTCGCGGTGCTGAAGTCGGGGGCCGCGTACGTCCCGCTCGACCCGGAGCACCCGGGGCGGCGGCTGCGCGGAATCCTGGCGGATGCCGGAATCCCGTTGGTGCTCACGCTTCCGGAGTGGGAGGCGAAGGTCGCCGGGCCGGGCACGGTCCTGGTGCACCCGGACGCGGCGGAGGCCGACGGCGCGGGCGAGGAGGCCGGATCGGAGGCCGCCGGGCCCGGGGACGCCGCGTACATGATCTTCACATCGGGTTCGACGGGGACGCCGAAGGGCGTCGTCGTCTCCCACCGGGCCATCGTGAACCGGCTGCTGTGGATGCAGGAGGAGTACGGTCTGCGGCCCGGCGAGCCGGTGCTGCAGAAGACGCCGGCGACTTTCGACGTGTCCGTGTGGGAGTTCTTCTGGCCGCTGCTGACCGGCGCCGTCATGGTGCTCGCGGCGCCGGGGGGCCACCGCGACCCGGCGTACCTGGCGGAGCTGATCGGGGCCGAGCAGGTCACCACGGTGCACTTCGTGCCGTCGATGCTGCAGGCGTTCGTCGAGGAGCCGTCCGCCGCGGCGTGCACGAGCCTGACGCGGGTGGTGTGCAGCGGCGAGGCCCTCCCCCACGACCTCCAGCAGCGCTTCCTGTCCCGCTTCACCGCGGAGCTGCACAACCTCTACGGGCCCACCGAGGCGGCCGTGGACGTCACCTACTGGCGGTGCACGGACGACGGCAGCGGCGTGGTCCCCATCGGGCGGCCGGTCGCCAACACCGAGCTGTACGTGCTGGACCGGCACGGCCTGCCCGTGCCGCGCGGGGTGACGGGTGAGCTGTACCTGGGCGGCGTCCAGCTGGCCGAGGGCTACCACCGGCGGCCGGACCTGACCGACCGGGCCTTCGTCCGGCACACCGACCGCGCCGGGGTGGTGCGCAGGCTCTACCGGACCGGGGACCTCGTACGGCACCTGCCGGACGGAGCGCTGGAGTACCGGGGCCGCACCGACGCGCAGATCAAGCTGCGCGGGTTCCGGATCGAGCTCGGGGAGGTCGAGGCGGTCCTGTCGGCCCACCCGGACGTCGCCGAGTGCGCGGTACTGCTGCGCGGGGACCGGCTGGCCGCCTACGTGGTCATGCGGCCGGGCGCCGCGGGCGCGGCCGGTCCGGCGGTGCTCTCGGCGCACGCCGCGGACGCGCTTCCCGCGTACATGGTGCCGTCGTCGTGGACCGAGCTGGCCGCGATGCCGCTGACCGGCAGCGGCAAGCTGGACCGCAAGGCCCTCCCCGCGCCGGCCGAGGGGGCGCCCGCCCGCTCCGCCGCGGCCGTCGGCCCGCGCGACGGCCACGAGGCGCGGCTGCTGGACCTCTGGACCGAGCTGCTCGGCGCGGACGGCCTGGGCGTCGAGGACGACTTCTTCGCGGCGGGCGGGCATTCGCTGCTGGCGCTGCGGCTCGTCTCCCGTATCAACGCGGCGTTCGGGCTGCGGCTGGGCGTCTCGGCGGTGCTGGCGCACCCGACGGTCGCCCGGCAGGCGGAGCTGGTCCGCGGCGGCAGCGAAGCCGCCCGGCCCGGGGCGGCGGTGCCCCTGCGGGCGGCCGGCACCCGGAACCCGCTCTTCCTGGTGCACCCCGCGGGCGGCAGCGTGCTGTGCTACCGCGAGCTGGCGGCGGCCCTGGGCGCGGACCAGCCGGTGTACGGGCTCGCCGCGGCGGGACTCGACGCCGGAACCGCGCCCGCGCAGAGCGTCGGGGAGATGGCCGAGGCGTACCTGCACGCCGTCCGCGAGGTGCGGCCCGCGGGCCCGTACCGCCTGGCGGGCTGGTCGTTCGGCGGGCTCGTGGCGCACGAGATGGCCGTCCGGCTGACCGCCGCGGGCGAGCGGGTGGAGCTGCTCGCGCTGGTGGACAGCGGCCACCCCGACGGCAGCCGTGCGCCGGGCACGGAGGCGGAGGTGCTCCTGCACTTCCTGGAGGACCTGCTGGCCTCCTCCGGGGGCGGCGGGGTGCCGCCCGCGACGGCGGCGGCGCTGGCCTCGGCGGCCGCGGCCGGCGGGCTCCGGGAGGGCCTGCGCGTGATCCGCGGGGAACTGCTCCGGGCGGACCCCGGCGGCGCCCCGCAACCGGACGACCTGGCCCGCCACCACGCGGTGTTCCGGGGGAACCTGCGGGCCGCGGCGGCATACCGGCCACCCGTCTTCCCCGGCGCGGTGCGCCTCTACCGCAGCACCGACGGCATCCGGGCCGGCTTCACCGAGGCGTGGGGGCGGACGGCCGGATCCGGCCTGACGGTACGCGACCTCGACACCGACCACTACGGGATCGTGCGCGGCGCGCACGCCCAGGAGATAGCGAGAGACATGTACGACAACAACCGGGAAGGGCCCCGACCGTGACCGACAGGAGAACCACCCTGTGGCGGCACGCCGACTTCCGCAACCTGTGGCTCGGGCTGACCGCGTCCCTGTTCGGCTCGAAGGTCACCGCCGTGGCACTTCCGCTGATCGCCGCCGTCTCCCTGGAGGCCACGCCGTTCGAGATGGGCGTCCTGGTGGCGGCGGAGGGCCTGCCGTACCTGTTCATCAGCCTGTTCGCCGGGGTGTGGCTGGACCGCAGTGCGAAGCGGCCCATCCTCATCCTCACGGACCTGGTGCGGGCGGCGCTGCTGCTGCTCCTGCCCGTCGGCTGGGCGGGCGGCTTCCTCTCCTTCCCGCTGCTGCTCGCGGTGTCGCTGGCCATCGGCGCCTGCACGGTGGTCTCGGACATCGGCAGTGCCTCGTACCTGCCGCTGCTGATCGACCGCAAGGACCTCGTCGAGGGCAACAGCAAGCTGGAGCTGAGCAGCTCGGCGTCCGACATCGCGGGCAACGCGATGGGAGGCGGCCTGCTCCAGATGGTCTCCGCGCCCTTCGCGGTGATCGTCAACTCGGTCACGTACCTGGTCTCCGCCGTCTTCACGGCGCTGATCCGGCACCGTGAGGCCAAGCCCGCGCCGGCCGTCCCCGAGGCGGGGGGCGAAGCGGTGGTGAAGCCGAACATGTGGCGGGAGATCGCCGAGGGCGCGCAGCCGGTGCTGCGGAACCCGGTGGTGCGGACCCTGGTGACCGCCACCCTCGTCTTCAACCTCTTCACGCTGGTGATCGAGCCGGTGTTCCTGATCTTCGTCACCCGCACGCTGGGCGTGGAGCCCTTCTACATCGGCCTGATCTTCGCCTCGGCCGGGGCCGGCGCCCTGGTCGGCGCCCTGCTCGCCGAGCGGGCGAGCCGGCTGCTGGGCCTGGGGCGGGCGATGGTCGTCTCGCTGGGCGTCGCGGGTCTGTCGGCCCTGCTGATCCCGCTGGCCACGCAGCTTCCGAAGACGGAGGCCTCGCTGCTCATCGTGGTCATGCACTTCATCGACTCAGCCATGATCATCATCTACAACGTCAACCAGCGCAGCCTGCGGTCCGCGGTCACCCCGGACCACCTGCAGGGCCGGATGAACGCGACCATCCGGATGGCCGTGATGGGCGTGACCCCGGTCGGCGCCCTGGCCGGCGGCTTCCTCGGCGGTGCCATCGGCACCCAGCAGACCCTGGTGCTCGGCGCGATCGGCGTCCTGCTCTCCGGTGTCGTGATCCTTCTTTCCGGTGTCCGGTCGGTGCGGGAGATCCCCGACGCCGAACCCGTAGCGGTGTGAGGCGGTACAGCATGACCAACACACTCTCCGGCCGCATATCCAGCGGTCCCAGCGCCCTCCTGCGGGACGAGCTGCTCGACCCGCAGTTCGCCTACGAGGCCGAGCACCTGCTCCCGTACTACGTGCAGATCGAGCGGACGCTCGTCGCCGAGTACGCGCGGATGCGGCTGATCTCCCCCGGGCAGGCGGGGGAGCTGGACGGCCTGCTCCGCGGCGCCACCCGCGAGGTCATCACGGGGCAGCAGCAGGCGAACATGTCCGACATCGCGTTCGCGCTGGAACGCCACGTGGAGAACGGCCTGTCCGCGCCCGTGCCGGCCTGGCACCTGGACCGCAGCCGCAACGACCTCCAGGCGTGCGCCCAGCTGATGTTCGCCCGCAACCGGCTGATCGGGGCGGCGCGCTCCCTGCTGGACTTCCAGACGGCCGCGCGGGAGCTGGCCGCGGCCACGGTCGACCTGCCGATGCCCGGCTACACCCACCACCAGGCCGCCCAGATCATCACGCCGGGCTTCTACCTGGCGGCGGTCTCGGAGCACGTGCAGCACACGCTGCGCCGGCTCCTGGCCACGTACGACGGGATCGACGCCTGCCCGCTGGGCGCGGGCGCCATGTCCGGCCAGGAGCTGCCCTGGGACCGGGACCGGATGGCCTCGCTGCTGGGGTTCCGGCGGGCCCAGCCGAACGCGCTGATGTCGGTGGCCTCCCGCGGCTGGGCCCTGGAGATCACCGCCGAGTTCGGGGTCCTGGGCGTGGCGCTGAGCCGGTTCGCCACGGACCTGCTCGCCTGGGGCAGCAGCGAGTACGGGTTCATCGACCTGCCCGACGAGCTGTCCGGCATCTCCTCGGCGATGCCGCAGAAGAAGAACTTCCCGATCCTGGAGCGCATCCGGGGCCGCAGCTCGCACCTGTCGTCCTTCCACATCGACGTGACGCTGGGCCAGCGCAACACGCCGTACTCCAACACCGTCGAGGTGTCCAAGGAGGCGGGTGCGCACGTCTACCAGGCGTTCGAGGCGCTGCGCAGCACGACGCGGCTGTTCACGGAGGTGCTGCGGCACCTGTCCTTCCGGACCGACCGGATGGCCGAGGTGTGCGAGCGGGAGTTCCTGGGCGGCTTCGCCCTCGCCAACTCGCTGACGCTGCGCGAGGAGGTGCCGTGGCGGCGGGCGCAGGTGATCGCCGGCCGGTACATCGTGGCGGCGGTCGCGGCGGGCCGCAGGCCCGCCGAGGGCGACCCGGAGCTGCTGCGCCGGGCCGCGCTGGACCAGGGCCACGAGCTGGCCGACCCGGCGGCCACGCTGGGCGACGCCTTCGACGTCGGCCAGGCGCTGCGCCGGATGCGGTCCAGCGGGTCGGCGCATCCGGACGCGGTGCGGACGGCGCTCGGGGCGCAGCAGGAGGAGCACGAGCGGCTCGTGCAGGAGTGGGCGGAGCGGGCGGCGGCGACCGCCCGGACGACGGGGGAGGACGGGAATGGAAGCGCACGCGAGCCCCATGGCGGCTGAGATCGACATCTGCGGCACCGGTACGGCGTTCGGCACGTTCGGCGAGCTGCTCCAGGGCGTGCTGCCGGAGGGAGACCGGCACTTCATGGTGACGTTCCCGGTCGCGGGGTGGAGCCGGGCGGTCTTCCGGCACTCCCCCGGCCGGGAGGGCTTCACCGTCTGGCCGCCGCACAAGCGCAAGGCGGTGCGGATCGCCGAGCTGGCGCTGGCCGCGGCCGGGCGGACCGGGGGCGGCTCGCTGGAGCTGAGCAGCGAGCTGCCCGAGGGCAAGGGCATGGCGAGCTCGTCGGCGGACCTGGTGGCCACGGTGCGCGCGGTGGGCGCGGCGGTGGGCAGGGCGTTCGGGGCGGCGGAGATCGAGTCCTTCATGCGGAGGATCGAGCCGACGGACGGGGTGATGTACGACCAGATCGTCGCCTACCACCACCGCGAGGCCGAACTCCGCGAGGAGCTGGGCATGCTGCCGCCGCTGGTGATCGTCGGGCACGACGAGGGCGGCCAGGTCGACACCATCGCGCACAACCGGCAGTCCCGCCGGGTCGGCGAGGCGGAGAAGGCGGAGTACGCCGTCCTGCTGGACGAGCTGTGCTCGGCCGTCCGCGCCGGCGACCTGGCGGCGGTGGGCCGGGTCGCCACCCGCAGCGCGGAGCTCAACGCGGCCGCCCGGTCGCGCCGGAGCCTGCCCGAACTCCGGCGGATCTGCGCGGAGACCGGCGGGCTCGGGGTGGCCTGTGCCCACAGCGGCACGGTGCTCGGCATCCTCTACGCCGCCGACGACCCGGAGCTGGCCGCCAGGGTCGGGTCCGCGCTGGCGGCGTGCGCCGAGCTGCCGGGGACGACGGCGGTGCACCGGTCGCTGGGCCGCGGGGACGTCTGGAGCGCCAGCTCCATGGAAGTGACGGTGCGGGAGACCACCGTGCCGGCTCGCGGGGCGAGCACCGAATCTGCCTGGGGGGCATGAACATGATCTTCGAATCGATGAACGACGCGGTCGGCAACACTCCGCTGGTCCGGCTGGACGTGCCCGCCTCCGAGGGCACGCAGGTGTACGCGAAGCTCGAACTCGCCAACGCCTTCGGGATGAAGGACCGGGTGGCCCGGAACATCGTCTCCGAGGCCCGCCGGCTGGGCGTGCTGCGGCCCGGCGCGCCGATCGTGGAGAGCTCCTCGGGCACGATGGCGCTCGGCGTCGCCCTGGTCGGACGCTCCCTCGGGCACCCGGTGCACATCGTCACCGACCCGCGGACCGATCCGACGACCCTGGCGAAGCTGCGCGCCCTGGGCTGCGAGGTCCACGTCGTCGCCGCCATGGCGGACGGCGGCTGGCAGGGGGCGCGGCTCGACCGGCTGGCCGAGCTGATGCGCGAACTGCCGGGCGCCTTCTGGCCGCAGCAGTACAGCAACCCCGACAACCCCGGCGCCTACCGGGTGCTCGCCGCGGAACTGCTGGCCGACCTCGGCCCGCTCGACGCCCTGGTCGGCGCGGTCGGCAGCGGCGGCTCGCTGTGCGGCACCGGCCGTGCCCTGCGGCGCAGCCTGCCCGGACTGCGGGTCGTCGGGGTGGACTCGGTCGGCAGCACGCTCTTCGACCAGCCGGACGTGCCCGGCCGGCTGCAGAGCGGCCTCGGCAACAGCCTCCACCCGAACAACCTGGACCGCACCGCGATCGACGAGATCCACTGGCTGAACGACCGCGAGGCGTTCGCCGCCACCCGCGAACTCGCCCGTGAGCAGCAGATCTTCGCCGGGAACACCTCCGGCTCCGTCTACCGGGTGCTGCGCCACCTGGCCCTGACGGCCGAGCCGGGCAGCCGGATCGTCGGCATCTTCCCCGACCGCGGCGACCGGTACACCGAGACCGTCTACAGCGACGAGCACTGGGCGGTGCACCGGCTGGAGGAGCTCGCCTGCTCCGACGCCCCGGTCCCCGTGGAGTACGGCACCCCCGTCCGCTCGTGGTCCTCCGCCGGCCTCGGCGGGCGGCCCGCCGGCCCCCGCCACCTGCTGTTCGTCGAGGCGAACACCAGCGGCACCGGCGTCCAGGCGCTGGGCACCGCGGCCGGGCTCGGCCTGACCGCCGTCCTGCTGACGAGCAATCCGGACCGGTACGCGGGGGCCGCGGAGACCGGCTGCCGGATCGTGGTGTGCGACACCAACGACGCCTCCGCCCTGCGCCGCACCATCCAGGAGCGGTTCCGGCGGGAGGAGATCGCCGGCATCACCACGACCAGCGACTTCTACGTGCCCGCCGTTGCCGCGCTGGCCGAGTGGCTGGGCCTGCCGGGCAACGACGAGGCGGCGGCGAACCGCTGCCGCAACAAGGCCGAGCTGCGGCGCACGCTGGAGGCGGCGGGGGTCCCCCAGCCCCGCTTCGCGGTCGTGACGGACGCCGCCCGCGCCGAGGAGGCCGCCGCCTCGGTGGGCCTGCCCTGTGTCGTCAAGCCCGCCGACGACTCGGGCTCCAACGACGTGCTGCTGTGCTCCACGGCCGCCGAGGCCGCCGTGCACGCCGCCCGCATCCTGGCCGTCGAGACCAATGTCCGCGGCCTGCCCACGGCCCGCACCGTGCTCGTCGAGGAGTACCTCGACGCCCCCGAGTACAGCGTCGAGATGTTCGGCGACGGCGGTGACGCCGTCTGCGTCGGCGTCACCGCCAAGCACCTCACCGGCATCCCGTACTTCGTCGAGGCGGGGCACGACTTCCCGGCGCCGCTCCAGGAGGCGGAGCGGGCCGCGCTGGTGGACGCCGTCACCCGGGCGCTGAAGGCGGCCGGCATGCGCTTCGGGCCGACGCACACCGAGGTCAAGCTGACCGCGCGGGGCCCGGCCGTCATCGAGATCAACCCGCGGCTCGCCGGCGGCATGATCCCCGAACTGATCAGGCTCGCCACCGGATCGGACCTGCTGGAGCAGCAGATCCGGGCCGCCGCCGGGCTCCCGGTGGACCTCGCCGCCCGCCGGTCCGGGCACGCCGGCATCCGGTTCCTGCTCGCCGACCGGCCCGGCACGCTCGCGTCCGTCGACGGCACCGGCGAGGCGCTGGCGGCCGAGGGAGTCGAGCGGGTGACCGTCACCGCGGCCGCGGGGCGGCCCGTACGCCCGCCGCAGAACGCGTACGACCGGCTCGGCCACGTCATCGTCCGCGGCGACGACGCCGCGCAGGTCGCGGCCGCCCTCGGGGCGGCCCGGCAGCACATCACCGTCCGGCTCGACGCCGACGCGTCCGCGAAGTAGGGGAAGAACACCCATGACCATGATCGAACTGCGCAGCGACACCTTCACCCTGCCCACTCCGGCGATGATGCGCGCGATGAACGACGCCCCGCTGGGGGACGACGTCTACGGCGAGGACCCGACCGTCCGCCTGCTGGAGGAGCGCTCCGCCGACCTGCTCGGCAAGCAGGCCGCCTGCCTGATGCCGAGCGGCACCATGGCCAACCTGGCCTCCATCCTGGTGCACGCGCCTCGCGGCTCGAAGATGCTGGTCGGTGCCGAGAGCGACATCTACATCTACGAGGCCGCCGGCGCGACCGTCTGCGGCGGCGTGATGTACGAGCGCATCCCCAACCAGCCCGACGGCCGGCTCCTGCTGTCCGACCTGCGCGCCGGATTCCCCGACGACCCCGAGGACGAGCAGTTCGCCCTGCCCTCCCTGGTCTGCCTGGAGAACACCCAGAACCGCTGCGGCGGCGTCGTGCTCCCGCAGAGCTACATGAAGGAGGTCTGGGAGTTCGCCCACGAGAACGACGTCGCCCTGCACCTGGACGGCGCCCGGCTGTTCAACGCCGCCGTCGCGCTCGGGATCCCGGCCGCGGAGATCGCCCAGTACGCCGACTCGGTGCAGTTCTGCCTCTCCAAGGGGCTCGGCGCGCCCATCGGCTCGATGGTGGCCGGCAGCGAGGACTTCATCACCGAGGTCCGCCGGGCCCGCAAGATGCTCGGCGGCGGCATGCGGCAGGCCGGCATCATCGCGGCCGCCGGCCTGGTCGCCCTGGACGGCCTGGACCGGCTGGAGGAGGACCACGCCCATGCCCGCCGGCTGGCCGAGGGCCTGGCCGGGATCGACGGCATCGAGACCGACCCCGCCGCCGTGCAGACCAACATCGTGATGTTCCGGGTCACCGACCCCCGCTTCACCTGGCAGACGTTCGTCGAGGCCGCGGCCTACCGCGGGCTGTCCCTGGCCGAGCTCGGGCACGGCAGGCTGCGCGCCGTCACGCACAACGGCGTGTCCGCGGCGGACATCGACAAGGCCGTCTCCATCGTCCGCGACGTACTGACCGAGGACCGGACCCGCTGACATGACTCCCCACGACCTCGTCCGGGACACCCCGGACACCGGCACGCACACCGGCACGCACACCGGCGCGCACACCAGTGCGGACGCCACCGCCGCGGGCGCCACCGCCCAGGCCCTGCAGGCCGAGCTGCTCGGCATGCTGCTCGGCAACACGAAGGAGCTCTTCGCCCCCGACACCGTCCGCCCGGCCCCCCGCGACGGCCTGCTCCCGGCCTCCAGCGCCCAGCAGCGGCTGTGGTTCCTCGACCGGCTGCACGGCAGCAGCGCCGCGTACAGCGTCCCGTTCGCCGTCCGCATCGACGGCGCCCTCCGCGTCCCCGCGCTGCGCGCCGCGCTCCAGGACCTCGTCGACCGGCACGAGGTGCTGCGCTCCTCCTTCGCCGAGGAGGACGGCGAGCTCGTCCAGCGCATCGCCGCCCGGCTCCCCCTCGACGTCCCCTGCACCGAGGTGGGCGCCCCGACAGAGCAGGCGGCGGAGGAGGAGGTCCTGCGGGCGATCGGCGCGGCGGCCCGCATCCCGTTCTCGCTCACGCAGGGCCCGCTGATCCGGGCGGCCGTCTACCGCACGGCCGCCACCCGGCACTACCTCTTCATCAACTTCCACCACACGGTCACCGACGGCTGGTCCGAGGGCGTCTTCGCCCGCGAACTCTGGCAGCTGTACGAGGGCCACGTCTCCGGCACCCCGGCCGCCCTGCCCGCCCTGCCGCTCCACTACGCCGACTACGCGGCCTGGGAGCGCGACTCGCTCGCCGACGGCGACCTGCGCCGCCAGCTCGACCACTGGCTCGAACGCCTCGCGGGCGAGCTGCCGACCCCCCGCCTCCCCGCCGACCGGCCCCGCCCGGCCCGGCCCACCTTCGCGGGCGGCACCGTCCTGGCCGCGCTGCCCGCGGAGCTGGAGCAGCGGCTGCGCGAGCTGTGCCGGCGCGAGGGGCTGTCCCCGTTCGCCGTGCTCCTCGCCGCGTTCAACGCGCTGATGCACCGGTACACGCGGGAGGAGGACCTCATCGTCGGCGCCCCGGTCGCCAACCGGACCCGCCCCGAGTTCGAGGGCGTCATGGGCTTCTTCGTGAACACCGTCGCCCTGCGCTGCCGGGTGTCCGGCGACACCTCCCTCGGCGACGTGCTGCGCGCCACCCGGGACACGGTGCTCGCCGCGCACGCCGACCAGGAGGCGCCGTTCGCCCGCGTGGTGGAGGAGCTCGCCCCGGACCGCGACCCGGGTCTGAACCCCCTCTTCCAGGTGCTGTGCAACTACCTCGACCTCGCCGAGGAGCCCGCCGCCCCCGGCCTGGCCACCCGCGTCCTGGAGGTGGAGGAGGACGTCACCCGGTTCGACCTCGAAGTGCACTTCGAGGCGAAGGCGGACGGCACGGTCTGCCGCTTCGTCTACAGCAGGGACCTCTACGACGCGGACCGCATCGAGCGGATGGCCGGCCACTACCTGGCCGTGCTGCGGGCCGTGCTGACCGCGCCGGACACCCGGGTGGACGACGTCGACCTGCTCTCGCCGGCGGAGCGCGCGCAGGAGCTGGCCGGCTGGAACGCCACCGGGGCGCCCGTCTCCCCGTACACACTGCCCGAGCTGGTCGAGGCCCAGGTCGGGCGGACGCCCGACGCCCCGGCCGTCCTCTTCGAGGACGAGACGCTGACGTACGCGGAGTTCAACGCCCGCGCCAACCGGCTGGCCCGCTCCCTGATCGCCCGCGGCGCCGGACCGGAGCGGTCGGTGGCCCTGCTGGTGCCCCGCTCGCCGGACATGGTCGTGGGGCTGCTCGCGGTGTTCAAGAGCGGCGCCGCCTACGTGCCCGTCGACCCGGACTACCCGCGGGACCGCATCACCTACCTGCTGGAGGACGCCGCTCCCGCGCTGGTCCTGGCGCACTCGCGGACCGCGGACCTGGTCCCGGACGGCCTCACGACCCTCCTGCTGGACGACGCCGCGACGGCCGCCGAGATCGCCGCGCACTCCGCGGAGAACCCCGCCGACGCCGACCGCACCGCACCCCTGCACGACCTGCACACGGCCTACGTCATCTACACCTCGGGCTCGACCGGCCGTCCCAAGGGCGTGCTGATGCCCGCCGCGGGCCCGCGGAACCTGGTGCTGTGGCAGCGGGACACCATGCAGGGCATGAAGGGCGCCCGCACCGCCCAGTTCACGTCCGTCGGCTTCGACGTGTCGGTGCAGGAGATCCTCGCCAGCCTCGTCTCGGGCAAGACCCTCGTCGTGCCCACAGAGGACACCCGGCGCAGCGCCGAACAGCTCGCCCGCTGGCTCGACCGCCACCGCGTGAACGAGCTGTACGCACCCGCGCCGGTCATCGACGCCGTGTACGAGGCGGCGGACGAGCTGGGCCTCGCCCTGCCCTGCCTGACCGACGTCCAGCAGGCCGGCGAGGCGCTCACCCTGACCGGTCGGACCCGCGCCCGCCACGCGGACCCCGCGCACCGGCTGCACAACCTGTACGGCCCGGCCGAGGCCCACGGGGCGACCGTGTACTCGCTGGCCGGCGACAGCGCCGGCTGGCCGGATGCCGCCCCCATCGGCGGCCCCATCGCCAACACCCGCGTCTACCTGCTGGACGAGCGGCTGCGCCCGGTGCCCGCGGGCGTCGCCGGCGAGATCTACATCGGCGGCGAGGGCGTCGCGCGCGGCTACGCGGACCGGCCCGGACTCACCGCCGAGCGGTTCGTCGCCGACCCGTACGGCCCGCCCGGCGCCCGCGTCTACCGGTCCGGGGACCTCGCCCGCCGCCTGCCCGGCGGCGAGCTGGAGTTCCTGGGGCGCGCCGACCACCAGGTGAAGATCCGGGGCATCCGGATCGAGCCGGGCGAGATCGAGTCGGTGCTGTCCCGGCACCCCTCGGTCGCCCAGGCCACGGTCGTGGCCCGGGACGACCGGCCCGGCGGCAAGTACCTCGCCGCGTACGTCGTGCCCGCCGCCGGGCACGGCTGGGATGCGGAGGAGCTGCGCCGGCACGCGGAGGAGTTCCTGCTGAAGGCGATGGTGCCGACCGCGTTCGTGCCCGTGGACGCCTTCCCGCTGTCCCCGAACGGCAAGCTGGACCGCAGGGCCCTGCCGGCCCCGGCGCTCGACGCCGCACTGACCGGCCGGCCGCCGCGGACCGCTCTGGAGCGGGCGCTGTGCGGCCTGTTCGGGGAGGTGCTGGACCGGCCCTGGGACAGCATCGACGACAACTTCTTCGCCTTCGGCGGCCACTCCCTGCTGGCCACCCGGCTGATCAGCCGGATCCGCTCCGAGCTCGGCGCCGAACTGCCCATCCGGACCGTCTTCGAGACGCCGACCGTGGCGGCCGTCGCCGAGGCGCTGGCCGGCGCGGGCGGGGACGCCGTGCGCAGGCCTCTGGTCCGGGCCGCCCGCCCCGAGACCGTCCCGCTGTCCTCCGGGCAGCGCCGGCTGTGGTTCCTCAACCGGCTCCAGGGCCGGCGGGCCGCGTACAACATGCCCTCCGCGATCCGCCTGACGGGCGCACTGGACGTGCCCGCCCTGGAGGCCGCCCTCGGCGACCTCACCGCCCGGCACGAGATCCTGCGGACGGTGTACCCCGACTCCCCGCAGGGCCCGCGGCAGCGGGTGCTGGACGCGGCGGACGCCAGGCCGGTCCTGCGCACCGGGCAGGTCGCCGAGGCGGACGCGGCCGCCGCCGTGGCCCGCGCGGCCGCCGAGGGCTTCGACGTCACCGCCGACCTGCCGGTCCGGGCCCACCTGTTCGAGACCGGCCCCCACGCGTACGTCTTCGTCCTCGTCGTCCACCACATCGCCGGCGACGGCTGGTCGATGGGGCCGCTGTGGCGCGACCTGTCGGCCGCGTACGCGGCCCGGCTCGACGGCACCGCGTACACCGGGCCGGAACTGCCGGTGCAGTACGCGGACTACGCCCTGTGGCAGCGGGAGCTGCTCGGCGACGAGGACGACCCGGACAGCACCGTCTCCCGGCAGCTCGCCCACTGGCGCCGGGTTCTGGACGGGGTCGCGGAGGAGACCGCCCTGCCGGTCGACCGGCCGCGCCCGCCCGTCTCCTCCCACCGCGGCGGGACGGCGCCGTTCCGGGTGCCGGCACCGCTGCACCGGCGGCTGCTGGAGGTCGCCGAGCAGACCGACTCCAGCCTGTTCATGGTCGTCCAGGCCGCGCTGGCGGCGCTGCTCACCCGGCTGGGCGGCAGCACCGACATCGTGATCGGCACCCCGATCGCGGGCCGCACCGACGAGG
This sequence comes from Streptomyces globosus, assembly GCF_003325375.1. Lineage (GTDB taxonomy): Bacteria > Actinomycetota > Actinomycetes > Streptomycetales > Streptomycetaceae > Streptomyces > Streptomyces globosus_A. Next base: position 170,767 of record NZ_CP030864.1, read on the forward strand.
CCCTCGACGACCTCGTGGGCTTCTTCGTCAACACGCTGGCCCTGCGCACGGACACCTCCGGCGACCCCACCGCGCGCGAGCTGCTGCACCGGGTCCGCACCGCCGACCTCGCCGCGTACGAGAACCAGGACGTGCCCTTCGAGCGGCTCGTGGAGGTCCTCAACCCGGCCCGCTCGATGGCCCGGCACCCGCTGTTCCAGGTGATGCTGGCCCTGCACAACACCACCGAGGACCTGCCGGACCTGCCGGGGGCGGCCGCCTCCGCGCTGCCCGTCGAGACCGACGCCGCCCAGTTCGACCTGCACTTCGACCTGACCGAGAGCCGCGCCGGGGACGGCGCGCCCGCCGGCATGGACTGCTACGTCGAGTACGCCGAGGACCTCTTCGACCGGGACACCGCGCAGTCCTTCGCGGACCGGCTGGTGCGCATGCTGGACGCCTTCGGCGAGGACCTGGACCAGCGGACGGCGGCCGTCGGCCTGCTCGGGCCCCAGGAGCGGGAGCTCCTGCTCACCGGCTGGAGCGGCAGCGGGCACCCGGCCGAACCGGACACGGTCGTCCGCCGGTTCGAGGAGCGGGCCGCAGCCTCGCCGGAGGCCGTGGCGCTGCGCACCGGACCGCTGGTGCTGACCTACGCGGAGCTGAACGCGCGGGCCAACCGGATCGCCCGCCGGCTGATCGCGCGGGGCGCCGGGCCGGAGGACCTGGTGGCGCTGGTGCTGCCGCGGTCGGCGGAGATGGTCGCGGCCATGCTCGGCGTGCTGAAGGCCGGCGCGGCCTACCTGCCGGTGGACCCCACGCACCCGCGGGCGCGGACCGCCGCCGTGCTGGAGGACGCCGCTCCGGCGGTCGTCCTCACCGCCGAGGACGTGTCCGCCCTGCTGGAGGGGGCGGATCCGGGAGACGCGGAGCACTCCGCGAACCCGGTGGACGCGGACCGGGTGCGGCCCCTGGCCCCCCGCCACCCGGCCTACGTCATCTACACCTCGGGTTCGACGGGCCGCCCCAAGGGCGTGGTCGTGGAGCACCGCTCGGTGGTCAACTTCCTGGAGACCACCAACGACTACTACGAGCTGACCGCCGCCGACACCGTCCTGCACTTCGCGACGCCGACCTTCGACGTGTCCGTGCTGGAGATCTTCTGCCCGCTGCTGGCCGGAGCCACCCTGGCGGTCGCCGACGCCGACCAGCGCCGGGACCCGGAGCTGCTGACGGAGTTCATCCGGGAGGCCGGCGTCACGGTCGCCGACCTGCCCCCGGCCCTGCTGCCGCTGCTCGACCCCGACCGGCTGTCCTGCCTGCGGATCGTGTCGGTCGGCGGCGAGGCCTGCCCGGCCGGCCTGGTCGCCGCCTGGGCCGCCGACGGCCGCCGGTTCATCAACAGCTACGGCCCGACCGAGAGCACCGTGGCCGTCACCGTCATGGACTGCACGGGCAGCTACGACCGGAACCCGCCCATCGGCCGCCCGATGCAGAACATCCGCGCGTACGTCCTCGACGGGGACCTGAACCCCGTCCCCGCGGGGGTAGCCGGCGAGCTGTACCTGGCGGGCGCCGGCCTGGCCCGCGGCTACCTGCGGCGCGCCGCGCTGACCGCGGAGCGCTTCGTGGCCTGCCCGTACGGGGAGCCGGGGGCCCGCATGTACCGCACCGGGGACCTGGTGCGCTGGCAGCGGGACGGCACGCTGGACTTCCTCGGCCGCACCGACGACCAGGTGAAGATCCGCGGGTTCCGCATCGAGCTCGGCGAGATCGAGGCGGTGCTCTCCGCGCATCCGGCGGTCGAGCAGGCCCGCGTCCTGGCGGTCGACCTGCCGTCCGCGGGGCTCTCGCTCGTCGCGTACGCCGTCCCCGCGGCGGGCTCGCCGGCGGCCGGGGCCGAGGAGCTGCTGCGCGCGCACGCGGCGGCCGCCCTGCCCGGGCACATGGTGCCGGCCGCGTTCTGTGTGCTGGACGCACTGCCGATGACGCCGAACGGCAAGCTGGACCGGAAGGCGCTGCCGACCCCGGACCTCCGGGCGGCGGAACGGCCCCGCGCGGCTCCGCAGTCGGACACGGAGCGGGCGGTGGCCGGGATCTGGGAGGAGCTGCTCGGCGCCGGGCGGGTCGGCCGGGACGAGAGCTTCTTCGCCCTCGGCGGCCACTCGCTGCTGGTGGTGCGGGCCGTGAACGCGATCCGGTCGCGGTTCGGGGTGGCACTGCCGATCCAGCAGTTCTTCCGGGAGCCGACCGTCGCCGGGTTGGCGCGGGCGGTCGAAGCGGGCGCCGCCGCCCCGGTGGAGGGCGCCGCCGCCGACGGCCCCCGTGTCGTCCGCCGCGCCCGCACGGCCCGTACCGCCGCGCCGTCCGCCGGGGGGAACCGGTGAAGCCCCTCGCGCAGGACGAGATCCGCCGCGCCTTCGTGAACATGTCGAAGAGCCGCTCCCGGGCCCTGAGCGTGCCGGTCCTGGACGGGGTGGACTGGGAGGACCGCGACTTCTACGCGTGGACGGACGGCCGCGACCTCAGCCGCGCCTACCTGGTGGCGCAGCGGCCGGACGGGCCGGTCGGCGTGGAGCTGCGGGCCACCCGCCGGACCGCGGACTTCCGCAGGAAGTCCATCTGCGGGCTGTGCTACACCTCGCACCCGGTCGGCGGGACGGCCCTCTTCTCCGCCCTCAAGGGCGGCAGGGAAGGCCGGCTGGGGAACTCGGTGGGGCTGTACGCCTGCCGGAACCTCGCCTGTTCCGCGTACGCCCGGAAGAAGATCGCGGCTCCCATGGGCCAGATGGACGAGACGCTCGACCTGGACGAGCGGATCGCCCGGGTCGTCCAGGGACTGGAGGCGTTCGTGTCGCGAATCCTCCACTGACGGCGGTCCCGACCGCGCCGCGCCGGGCGTCGGCGCGGCGCCCGGCGGGTTCAGGGGAGCGGGGGCGGGCGGCGGATAGGGTGCGGTGCGTGTCCGAGCCACTGCGCGACCTCGCCGGCTACGGCGCCGAGCCGCCGCACGCCGCCTGGCCCGGCGGCGCCCGGGTCGCCGTCAGCCTCGTCCTCAACTACGAGGAGGGCGGCGAGAGCAACGTCCTGGAGGGCGACGCCGCCTCGGAGGGCTACCTGCACGAGGTGGTGGGCGCTCCGCCCGTCGTCGGCGGGCGCGACCTGAACTCCGAGTCGATGTTCGCGTACGGGGCGCGCGCCGGATTCTGGCGCGTGCACCGCACCCTGGCGGCGCACCGGGTGCCGGTGACCGTGCACGCGGTCGGGCAGGCGCTGGAGCGCAACCCGGAAGCGGGGCGGGCGATGGGCGCCGCCGGCTGGGAGGTGGCGGGCCACGGCCGGCGGTGGATCGACTACCGGGACGTGCCGGAGGACGCCGAGCGGGCCGACATCGCGGACACGGTCCGCACGGTCGAGCGGCTCACCGGCCGGCGGCCCGTCGGCTGGTACACGGGCCGGACCAGTCCGGCCACGCGGCGCCTCGTCGCCGAGGAGGGCGGCTTCCTCTACGACTCCGACGACTACGCGGACGACCTGCCGTACTACGTCGAGGCGGCGGGCCGGCCGCACCTGGTGCTGCCGTACAGCCTGGACGCGAACGACTTCAAGTTCCTGATCGTGCACGGCTTCACCACCGCCGACGACATGCTCGCCTACCTCGTCGACACGTTCGACGTGCTGCACGCCGAGGGGGCCGACCGGCCGCGCATGATGAGCGTCGGCATGCACGGCCGGATCATCGGCCGGCCCGGGCGGATCCGGGCGCTCGACTTGTTCCTGCGGCATGTGGCGCAGCTCGGCGGGGCGTGGGTCGCCACGCGCGAGCAGATCGCCCGGCACTGGCTCGCCGCGCACCCGCCGCCGCGGTGACGCCGGAAGGCGGCGCCCCGATGGGACGCCGCCCTGCGGCCCGGGCGGGCCGCCGCCGGGTCAGCGGCAGTTCACCCAGGTGTTCGACTTGATGTAGTGCGTGGCGTTGTCGGACTTCTTGAAGCCGCGCGGGACGGTGCCGCTCGACCCGCTGTGGTTCTTCTCCGAGAACCACTTGAAGTCGCAGGAGGAGCCGCGGTTGTACCAGGACTTGAAGCTCTGGAAGACCGTGTAGTTGGTGAGGTCCTTGCTGGTGCCCGCGACCTGCTGCCGACGGCCGGTGTAGTTGGAGCCCGACCACACGCAGAAGTAGCCCGACGGGCAGTCCGACGCCGCCTGCGGCTCGGCGCTCGCGGCTCCCGCCCCGCCGACGAGCAGACCGCCGGTGAGCGCGAGGCCGCCGGCGACCGCGGCGAACTTCTTGGTGACGCGCATGCTGTTTCCCCCTCTGATGTGCAGGTGGGCCGACCGGTTCGGCCGGCTCGCCATCGAGACTGCGGGGCGGGGTGCGGGGCGCGCCACAGCCTGCGGGGAAATGAGGCGGTTACGGGACGTCCCGGGCGCTGACCTGCTGGGATGCGGGTGGGAGGTGACGGCTCGGTGGGAGGCCGCGGGCGGCCGCGGCGGCGGGGAGGAGCGTCCAGCCGTCCACTTCCGTCACCGTCGGGGCGGCGGGGTCCCAGCCCGCGGCGAGGGCTGCGTCGAGGAGGGCGCGGACCGCGCCCGGCTCGTGGAGGTTGAGCCACTCCTCCCGGGACGTGCCCACCGAGCCGGAGGGGGCCAGACCGTCGGGTACCCAGCGGCCGGGGCCGTTCCGGAAGACGATCCTGAGCACGGCGCGCCGGTCGCGGCCGTGGACAAGCGTCAAAGACTCGCGGCAGTCGCAGCGTCCGTCCTCGCGGCGTGTGTGGGAGTGGCGTACCGACCAGGTGAACGTCCGGTCGCCGGCCACCAGTCGGCGGCCCCTGCTGGTCCTGCGCGCCATCGTGTCCTCCGTGCCGTGCTGCCGTGCTGCCGTGAACGGTATCCGGCCGGCGGATCTTGCAGTGATGTGCGATCCGCGTGGCGTTGGGTGTGGGATCCAGAAGCGTTCCGGCTAGGCTGTGGGGCGGAGGTGACCGCTGTGTCCACTGAGAACGAGCTGTTCAGCGCGGTCGACGCGCTGCTGGAGCAGGTCGCGCAGGACCCCCTGCCGCATCCCGCCGAGCGCCGGCGCCTGCGCGAGGCCGCGGGGCTGAGCCAGGACCAGATCGCGGCCGCCCTCAAGACGCGGCGCGAGACGGTCAGCGGGTGGGAGGCCGGGCGTACGGACCCCCGCCCCCCGAAGCGCGCGGCGTACGCCAGGCTCCTGGAGGGCCTCGCCGAGCGCTTCCCGCCGCCCGGGCAGGAGGCGGCAGCCGCCGACGCCGCGGCCGGAGCCGGAGCCCGGGAGGAGGCGGAGCCTGCCGGCGGGGCTGCGGCCGAACCGACCGCTCCGCCGGCCGGCGGAGCCCGGGCCGCAGGGCCTGACGGCGCCTCAGTCCCGGCTGCTGCCCCTGCCGCAGCCTCCGTCCCCTCCCCCGCTCCCGATGGCCGGTCCGTGCCCCGGCCCGCCGTTCGCACGACCGGCGGCCCGGAGCGGCGGCGGCCCGCCCCCGTGGCCGGCGAGGCGCGGTTCTCCCACGGCCCGCTCGTCGTCCTCGACGCGGACGCGGACCGGCAGGTCGTCGCGTACGGCGTCGGCGGCATCGTCCTGGACGTGCCCGCCGCGTCCCTGCCGGCCCTGGTCGAGTGGGCGCTCGGCGAGGCGATGCTCGGCGCGCCGCGCCTCCACCGCAACGGCCGGGACTCCGACCCGGTGCTCGTGCTGACCGACGCGGCCGCCGAGCGCTACGGGCTGCCCGCGCGCCTCTCGCCGCAGGAGCGGCTCGCCGGGCGGCTCCCGGACGACCACAAGGCGGTCAGGCAGCTCACCAAGGCGGACTGGCAGCTCACCCGGCGCGGCCTCGGCCCCTGGGCCCGGATCTACCGGCCCGCGCAGGGCGGCCGGCGCTCCTGCGTGCAGCTGTGCGTCCTCGGCTGGGACGCGCTCGACGCCCGTTCGTGGGGCGGGGCCGCGGAGCTGCCGCCGGCCGAACTGGCCCGGCTGCTGGGCACGTACGCGACCCGGGTCATCACCCCGCGCGGCTCGACCGCGGTCAACGGCCTGGAGCTGATGACCGCCCTGCACCCGCCGACCCGGGCCGGCGAGCCGGACGCCTCCGGGCGCCGCCACAGCGAGCACAACCCCGGCTCGCTCGGCACGCAGCCCGTCGACTGCGCGCCGCCCGAGGCACCCGACGGGCACCCGCTGCTGGCGCACCTCCCCCGCTTCCACCAGCGCGGCCCCGCCGAGATGCTGCTGGAGGAGGCGTACGACTGGGCGCGGCCCCTCACCGACGAGGAGTGCCTGAAGCCGTACGTGGTGGGCATCGACGTGAACATGGCGTTCGCCGCGGGTGCGAACGGTGCCGTCGTCGGGCTCGGCGCGCCGACCCGGGTCTCCCGTCCCGCCTTCGACGCGAGGGTGCCCGGCTGCTGGCTCGTCGACCTCTCGCACGTCGAGCTCGACCCGCGCCTGCCGTCGCCGTTCACCCCGACCGGTGCCCGGCCGGAGGGGCCCGCCTGGTACGCGACGCCGACGGTCGCGTACGCGGTGGAGCTCGGCTGGTCCGTGCAGCCGCTGGAGGGCTACCTGCGCGCCGAGACCGGCCGCTACCTCGACGCCTGGTACGGGCGGCTGCGGGACGCGTACGTCGCCACGATGGCCGACCTCGGCGTCACCACCGGCATGGAGCCTCAGGCGTTCCTCGACGCGATGGCCCGGCACCGGGAGGCCGACCCGGAGCTGGCGCTGGTCCTGACCGCGATCAAGGCGACCGTCAAGGGCGGCATCGGCAAGCTCCGCGAACGCCCCCGGGGCGGCGGCTGGCGGCCCGGCCAGCCCTGGCCCGCGCTGCAGCGCCCGACGTGGCGCCCCGACATCCGGGCGGCGGTCATCTCCCGCACCCGCGTCAACATGCACCGCAAGATGCGCAACCTCGCCGCCGCGACGGGCCGCTTCCCGGTCGCCGTCCTGTCGGACTGCGCTGTGTACGCTTCCGACGGGCCGAGCCCGCTGGACTTCCTCCCCTACGAGGACGGCAAGCCCCTCAAGGGCGGCTTCCAGCTCGGGGTCTCCCCCGGCATGGTCAAGCACGAGGGCACCCAGACGGTGCTGTGGGCCGAAGGCGTGCGCGAGGAGCACGGGGACTGCCTGAACCTGGCCCGCTACATCAAGGACGGCCGGATCACCGCCCAGGACGACGGAGAGTAGGGAGCGCCCGATGGACACGGTCGGGGAAGGCCTGGAAGGGGCCCTGCAGGCGGCGTTCACCCGTCCCGTCCCGAAGAGCGCGGGCGCGCAGATGCGCTACCTGGTGCGGCAGTACAAGGGCCGCACCGGGGAGGTGGCGCGGCTCCTCGGCATCAGCCGGCGCACCGTCGAGCGGTACGTGCGCGACCAGCTGAAGCGGCCCCGGCCCGAACTCGCCGCCCGCCTGGAGCGCGAGGTGCTCAGGCGGTGGCAGCCGCAGGTCCGGGCGCGGGCCCGGAAGGCCGCGGCCACCACCGGCGGCATCATGATCGACACGCGGGCGCGGTTCGGCTACACCGCCGCGCCCGGCACCACCGACGACGCCCGGCTGCGCCACCTCACGGTGGCCCTGCCGCCGGAGTTCGCCGGCCGCCTCTTCGACGCGCAGGAGGCCGGTGCCACCGAGCAGCAGCTCCGGCAGATCGCCGCGGAGGGGCTGCAGGAGATCTACTTCAAGGACCAGGGGCGGCGCGCGCAGGGCCTGCTGGTGGAGTACACCGACCTGGAACACGTCGAGTTCGAGCTGTAGGCCCCGCTGCGGGGCTCTGGGCACGGCCGGGAGCGGTGGCGCGCTCGGGGCCTGCCTCAGACTGCCCGGGGCGGCTTCGGGCGGCTCTGGCAGCCTGCCGGGCGCTCGGCGTTGCGGGTGGCTGCCCCTTTGAGGCGCCTCGTGCCCCTGGAGGGCTCTGAGCGGCCCTGAGGATCCCTGAGGGGCCCTGCCGTGTCTTCCGTGTCCTCCCAGGCGCCTGGGCAGTCCCTGGGAGCGCTCTGAGGGCGGTTCCCAGTGGCGTTGGTACGGGGGCCGGTTGGGGCCACGGCTGGGCCGGGGGACGGAATCAGTACGGACCGCGCGGCGGTGTCGGCCGGGGCTGGGCCGGGGAGGGGCCATGCTCGGAGCCCCGGCCCCTTCCCGCTGGGCACCACTCCCCTGCGGCCGCAGCCGGCCCGCTCTGCTCCCCGTTGCGTGCCTGCCGGTCGGCGGCAGGGACTGAAGCCTGCGGCGGGGTTCCGGAGGGCCCCTCCCCCTGTACTCCCTCCCCCGAACCGGGGGGACTGAACGCCGGTGAGCACGCTTCGGTCCCTGTCCCTTCAGTCACTGCACAAACCTGCAGGTCAGCGGCCTCCCTCTCGTTTTCCAGGGACCGAAGGGACTGAAATCGCTAGTTATGAGCTACCCAGAGACATGCAGTCATACTTACGCCCGCGCATACACGCACGCACATAAAGAGTGGAAGTAGTGATTCCGAGTCCCTTCAGTCCCTGTCCCGTCCCTCTCAAGGCTCTGACCTGCACTTTTACAAAGGGACCAAACACGGAGGGACTGAACGAGGGTCCAGCCCCTTCAGTACCTCGACCCCTCTGACGGACACCTCGGAGACGGATCGCGCGCCTGAGGCCGAGAGGGACCGAACGCCGCGGGCCGGGTTCGGTCCAGCAGTCGGTCCCGCGGACCACCGGCGTTCGGTCCCTGCCGACGGAGACCTCCTCCGAGGGAGGGACGGTCGAGTGCGGCTCCAGGAGGAGTCCAGGGGCGATCCACGAGGCGGCCGCGACACGCCCGGACGTACACCCGGCTCCAGAAGGGGCCATTCAGGACGAACCAGGTGAGAAAGTCAGGGTCTGAGGGACTGAAGGGACTGAATTCCGGATAGTGCGGCCGCTACATCCCGGGCCTGCGCGGACTCTGGGGTAACCTCCGGCATAGTGAATCTTGAGTCCCTCTGGTCCCTGAGGCGCAGGCCGGCGCACATCTCGGGGAGCAGTCCAGGGATGGGAACGACCGTCGCCGACACCGCGTCAAGGAAGAGCCAGTGCCCGTCTATTCCGAGAGCCTGCCACATGCGGTGAGCGGCGGGTCGGCACTGGACGTGGCCACCTGGCTGGCCCGACGAGGCTACCCCGTCCACCCGCTGGCCCCGGGGGCCAAGACGCCCGCAGCCAACTGCCCCGACTGCCGCGGCGCCCGCCACTCCCCCGCCGGCTGCCCCTGCCACTCCGAGGGCCGCTGGTGCCATGGCTTCCACGCCGCCACCACCGACCTCCGCACCCTGCAGCGCTGGTGGCGCGCCGAGCCGGCGTTCGGCATCGGGGTCTCCTGCGGCCCTGCCCGGCTCGTCGTCATCGACGTGGACGCCCACGCCGCGCCCCTTCCCGACCGCCGCAAGCTGCTGCCCGGCATCCCCGTCGACGACCGGGTCGACCTCACCGGCCTGCGGAACGGCTACCACACCCTGGCGCTGCTGGCCGCGTACCGCTCCCGGCCCCACCCCTGCGAGGACGCCTCGACGCTGCGCGTCCGCACGCCCTCCGGCGGGATGCACATCTGGTACCGGGTGCCCCAGGACGGCCCCGCCTTCCGCAGCTCCAGCGGCTCCGGCTCGCGGGCGGCCCTCGCCTGGCAGGTCGACGTCCGCGCAGGGGGCGGGTACATCGTCGCCCCTACCACCCGTACGACCGCCGGACTGTACGAGGCGCTGCCCGGCGCCCGTGTGCCCGCGGCGCTGCCGCTGTGGCTGACGGCCGAGCTCGTCCGCACCGGACATGCCCCGGACGAGGCCCCGGCCGCGCCTGAGGCTCCCTCAGAGGCTTCCGGAGGCCCCCTGGCGGCCCCGCGGAGCCCCGCACGGCCCGCGCCCCGCGCCAGGGCCGGCCGACGCCTCCTCGGCCCGCTCCTCGACGACGTACGCGCCTGCGGCACAGCCCCCGCCGGCACGGCCTTCAGCGAGAAGCTCAACCGGGCCGCGTTCACCGCCGGAGGGCTCGCCGCCGCGGGCCACCTCGACCACGGAGAGGGCCGCCTCCTGCTCCTCGAAGCCGCCGACCACGCACGACCACACCAGCAGCGCCGGAACCGCCTCATCGTCGAAGCAGGGCTGCGCGCCGGAAGCGACCGACCCATCCACCCCAAGGAATGCCCATGAGCAGCGCCGAAAGCACCGGGTTCAACGCCCAGGCCGCGGCGGAACAGCTCGCTGCGTTCACTCCGGACCCCGGACCGGCCGCACCGGCCGCGGCAGCCGCGACCGGCCGCCGCCTGCCCGCCCAGCAGGGCGGCGCCCAGGCGCCGGGCCCCGTCAACGACTTCATCGCGGGCGGTCTGCTGCGCAACCTCACCGACCGCGGCAACGCCAAGCTCTTCGCCCACCTCCACCACCACCGGTTCCGGCACGTGGAGGGACTGGGCTGGTACGTGTGGGACGAGTACCGGTGGAAGCGGACCGGCGGGGAGAAGGCCGCCATCTGGGCCGCCGGCGAGATGGCCGAGGAACTGCCCACCCACGACCCGCGGGGCGTCTTCACCGACCGCGAGCTGGCCCAGCACCGCAAGCGCGCCATGTCCACCTCCGGCGTGAAGGCCATGCTCACCCAGGCCAAGGCCTCCCCCGAACTCGCCCTCGACCCCGACACCCTGGACGGCGACAAGTACGCGCTGTGCACCCCCGCCGGCGTCGTGGACCTGCGCACCGGCGACCTGCGCAAGCCGGACCCCACCCGCGACCTGCACTCCCGCGCCACCTACCTGGCGCCCGAGGCCATGCCGACGCCCCGGTTCCACGACTTCCTCCACCAGACGTTCGGGGACGACGACAAGGGCAAGGAGATGATCAACTTCTTGCACCTGCTGCTCGGCTACTCCGTCACCGGCGACGTCGGCGGCCAGGTTCTGCCCTTCCTCTACGGCGTCGGCGCGAACGGCAAGTCCGCGCTCCTCGACGTCGTCATCAAGATCCTCGGTGACTACGCGGACGTCGCCCCGCCGGGCTTCCTGATGGAGCGCGGCAAGTTCAACGAGCACTCCACCGAGTTGACGGAACTGCACGGCCGCCGCCTGTTCGTCTGCAGCGAGCTCAAGCCGCACGACAAGTTCGACGAAGCCCGGGTCAAGCTCCTCACCGGCGGCGACCGGCTCAAGGCCCGCCGGATGCGACAGGACTTCTTCAGCTTCGAGCCCACGCACAAGCTGTGGCTGCTCGGCAACCACCGCCCCGAGGTCGGCACCGGCGGACACGCGTTCTGGCGGCGCATCCGGCTCATCCCCTTCGAGCGGGTCGTGCCCGACCACCGGAAGATCGACAACCTGGCGGACATCCTGGTGACGGAGGAGGGCCCCGGCATCCTCAACTGGATGATCCAGGGAGCGAAGGCCTACCTCGCGACGAAACCGGCCCTGACCGGCCCCAGCGTCGTCCGCACCGCCACCCAGGCCTACGCGACGACCGAGGACCACATCGGGCGGTTCCTCGCCGAATGCTGCACCACCGGGGCGGACCTGGCAGAACCCCGTGATCTGAAGGTGGAGCAGGGAGCCCTCTACCGGGCGTACAGTGCATGGTGCCTCGACGGCGAGGGACTGCGCCCCGCCACGACCCGCGCGTTCGCCACACGCATCCGGGCCGAGGTCGGCGTCGCGTCACCGAGCGAGATGCTCCGCTCGAACGGCCAGAAGTTCTATCCAGGTCTGGCCCTCCTCACCGACGAGGAACAGCCGCCCCGTGAGGCGAACAGGGCAGGTTCCAGGTGACCGGCCGGACGTGTGCAGCCTCCCCGGGGCGGGCACGCCTACGATGGACAAGGAAGATGAACAGACCCACCGGGCGGCGGCGGCCCGCAGCGCACTGCCGCATATCGGTTTCGGCGCCGCCCGCGGCGTGGACGAACAAGGGGCCCGGAAGGGCCGACGTGAACGAGGAAGGACCCAGGCCATGAGCTCGCTACTGACGGCAAGCGATCTCGCCCACGAGGACAAAGTGGTGTGGCTGGAGGACCCCGAACAGCTCGATTACGTACGCCAGGCCCTGGACAAGACCCCTCGTCGGCGCGGGAAGCCGCGCTACCACCGCGACGGCCGCATGATCGGCTTCACGGAGCTCGGCGACACCGCGGAGGCGGACCCGGACAGCGGCCTGCAGAAGCGGCGCGTCTTCTACCTGCTGCCGCACGACCGGGACGCCGAGCCCGATGGCCTGTACCGGGAGGGCGCGCCGGGCGAAGCCGTCGACCCGCGGACGATTGAGCCGCGGCAGGTCGGCAGGAAGACCGCGCGGTCGCAGCGCGGGCTGTCCGCGCCTACCGTCGCCTGAGCCTGTCTGCCCCGAGGGCCGCGATCCGGTCCCTTTCAGGTGTGTTTCAGGTCGTTGTCCTTGACGCGGCGGGCGCCGCCGCGGCTGAAGTGGCGGCTGAAGCGATGGCTGAAAAGTGACTGAAGCTTATGGCGAATTTCAGTCCCTTCAGTCCCTACGGTCCCTTCCCTGGTCCCTCCCCCGCTGTGGGTGGCGGGGCCGTTGAGGCGTTAACGCCGTTAACGGCGTTAACGCCGGCGGCCGCCGCGCAGCCTCAGATGCGGGTGATGAGCAGCTCCGTGACGGCCTTCAGGTCGTCGGGCGTGAGGTGCGCGGTCAGGGCGTCCGCGATGGTCTCGGGCGAGTCCGTCGCGATCATGATGCGCGGGTGTCCCGTCGGCGACGGTCCCTGACCGAACGCCTGCACCGAGCCCGTTGCCGCGCCTGCTGCCGTGCCTCCTGCCGTGCCGGCCGGGGTGCCCGTCGGGGCGACCGGAGTCGGACGGGCCGCAGGTGCGGCCGCCACCGGCGCGGCGGGGGGCGGCGCAAGGGCCGTAGCCGGCGAGGGCGGCGGCGGCGGGGTGTGGGTGCGCTGGCGCGGGGTGACCGTCGCCGCCTCTGCGGCCGCTGCCTCCTGCTGCTCCTGCGGCAGCCGGCCGATGCGGCGGGCCGGCTCCACCTTCAGCTCTCCCGTGTCCACCTTCTCCTGGAGCTCAGGCGTCAGGTTCAGCAGCGCCAGCCGCTGCGACACCCACGCCGGCGTCTTCCCGAGCCGCTTGGCCACCTGGGCCTGCGAGCCGTGGACCTCCACGAGCTCCTGGAGGGCGCGCGCCTGGTCCATGGGCGCCACGTCGACCCGGTGGACGTTCGCGATGAGCGCCGACTCGAGGATGTCCGCGGCCGAGGCGGCGAGAGAGTCGTTCACGTGGATGTGCATCGACTTCAGGCCCGCCAGCTGGGCCGCCGCCAGGCGCCGGTTGCCGTCGATCACCACGTACGGGGCCCGGCCCAGGCCGTCGGTCTGCCCCGGGTGCGCTTCCATGAAGGCCATGCGCGTGGCGACCGCGAGGGGCTGGAGCTGGCCGCGCGAGAGCAGGGACTGGGCCAGCTCGTCCAGCTCGGTCAGGTCCTCGCGGAGGTTGAACGGGTTGTGCGCGAGGGCCTCGATCGGCACCTCCGACGGCGGCTGGACCCCGGAGGTCGGGGCCCCCGTCGCCTCCGCGATGGCGGCGCGGCGGGAGCTGACGCCCACCGGCTGGGCCCGGGCGAAGGACGCCGAGACCCCGAGCTTGTCGGCCTTGCTCATGAGATCTCCCTGGCGAGGGCGCGCATTGCGACCGCCTGGTCGCCCTTCGGCGCGTAGACGAAGAGGGGCTGCTTCACACGGACGGCCTCGCGCTGTTCCTTCAGGTCGGGAACGACCGCGACGACACGGGGATCCTTTATGTCCATCCACGCCTGGAGCGAGGACGTCGCGATGAAGCCGCGGCGGCCGTCGTAGAGGTTGACGACCAGCCCGAGGTAGTCGATGTCGAGGCTCAGGTCGTCCCGCAGGTCGTTGATCTGGGAGGTGAGGAGGTCGTAGGCGTCGGCCGACGAGTCCTCCGCCTGGACGACGATCAGCGCACCCGAGGCGCCCGGCTGCTCGTTCTCCCGGCGGCGCCCGTAGTAGATCGCGGCATCCATGCTGAGGCCGAGGCTCGGCGGGCAGTCGATGATGACGATGTCGTAGTCCGACTCCAGCGGGGTCAGGGCCCGTTCGAGGGAGGCCTCGCGGGCGCGGACCGTGGAGAGGCGGACGTCGAGGAGGAAGGCGTCCGTGCAGGCGGGCAGCAGGTGCAGGCGGTCGCCGAAGCGGGCGTCCGGGATCGGGACGACCAGGTCGGCGAGGGGGCCCTTGGCCTCCCCCGCCATGTGGCAGGTGAGGCTGTCGCCGCCGATGGGCAGCGGCTGCTGGCCGAGCTGCTTGGTGAGGTGGCCCTGCGGGTCGAAGTCGACGAGCAGGACGCGCATCCCGAGGCCCGGCAGGTCCTCCAGGTCCAGCGAGCTGCCGGAGCCGGCTGCCGGCGGGGCCGCCAACTGGCGGGCCACACGCACAGGGTGGAGGGAGTCGGGGTCCTCGGCGAGCGCCTCGCCGGTGCCGGCGGTGATGGCCGTCTTGCCGACGCCGCCCTTCTGGTTGCACACGACGATGCGGCGGACCACCGAAGGGCGCTGCACCGTCGGAGCCGGGTTCATCTCCAGCCAGAGGCTGACCGCTTGGGCCAGGCCCTGGATGAGCGAGACGCCGCGGTCCCTGGCATCGGCGCGGAACGACTCCCACTGGCCGGCGGGCAGCCAGGTGGAGAACGACTCGGCGCCGGAGGTGTCCACGGAGGACGGCGCGGACGCGAGCGCGCTCCACTGGGCGATGCCCTGGTGGACGGCGTCCTGGATGTCCACCCGGAGTTGGGCGGTGCGGATCTTCAACTCCTGGCGGAGCCAGGGCGGCAGCTTGGAGACGACCTTCTCTCGGTCGCTCGGGGTGGGAGAAGTCATGAGAGGGACTTTACTAACGTTCTGGAGTATGTGTGGACGGCGCGCTTGGGTTTTGCTAACGAATTGGTTCGAGATGCGGATACGCGCGGCTACGGGCGCCCGTGACGGAGGGTCCGGAAAGCCGACAGGGCGGCCTCGCACACGCCGTAGCGAGCACCCCCGTGGTTCACCACGGCGCATGCGAGGCCGCCCTGGGCGGCACGTTCGGGCGGGGCCGACCGGGCGGGGCCGACGGGGTCAGCCGACCCCGACCGCCGCCGAGTCCGCTGACACGAGCCCGAGTTCGGCTCGGAGGTCGGGCGACCCGGCGGCCGCGAAGAGCGGTATGCGGTCCGCGGGAACGATCCCGGGGAGCAGGAACGTCCACAGGTCGGCGACCCGGTCGTGGAGGTCCCTGCGCCCGGTGCGGACGTGTGAGGTGACCTGGATGCCGGTGAACGAGCCGACGAGGCACGTCGCGAGGTTGTTCACGTCCAGCCCCGGCAGGAGGTCCCCCCGCTCCCGGGCCGGCGCCAGGCACACGCGGACCGTCTCGATCCATGCGTCGTAGGGCGCCGGGTCGGGGTTCGTGAAGGAGCCGAACTCGATGACGAGCCGGATGCCGGCGCGGATGCGGACGTTCGTGCGCAGTCCGTGCGCCATCTGGTGCGACAGGTCGATGACCGTCTGGAGGCCCGGGTCCTCTATGGCCGGGACGTCCGCGGAGACCTGGAACTGCTCGTCCATCAGCGTGCGGGCGAGGGCTTCCTTGGAGCGGAAGTGGAAGTACAGGGCGCCCTTGGTCACTCCGGCGTGGCGGACGACGTCGCTGAGGCTGGTCCCGCCGAAGCCGCTGCGGTCGAAGGCCTTCGCGGCGCCGTCGAGGATCGCCTGCCGGGTGATCTCGGCACGTTCCTGCCGGGCCCTCGCCACGTACGCCACTCCTGCTGCTCTCGGCCGAGCGGCTGCGCCGCTGCGGCGGTTCTCGTGCGGGCCCGGGGACGCGGCCTGCACCGGAGCCAATGTACTGGGAGGACGCCAAAAAATACCAGTCGACAGGTACTTTTTGGAGCGTGGGGAGGGGCGCTGACGGCGTTAACGGCGTTAACGCCCCTCCCCGTCGGGTGGCCTGGTCGCGTCGGCGGCGGGCCGAGCGTTAACGCCGTTAACGCCTCTCCCCCAGCGGGCGGCCGGGGCGGCCGGGGCCTGCCGAGCGTTAACGCCGTTAATGCCCGGCCGCCATGTGCCAGCCGTCAGGCGCCAGGGACGAGGGCGTTAACGGCGTTAATGGTCCCGACCCTGTGGGGCGTTCACGGTGCCAAGCTACGGGGCGGGCGGTGCGTCCAGGGCGTTCAGGGCCGTCTGCCAGGGGAAGTGCGGCGGGGCGTCCTGGCCCGCGGGGCCCGGGACGAAGCCGTTCTCCCCGAAGAGCACCGTCACTCCGGCGGTGCGCAAGGTCGCCAGCGACGGCTCGAACTGCGGGTGCGCTGCCAGGGCGGCATTCGTACACGGCATGGTGACGACCGTGGTGCCCTTGCCGAGCGCCTCGGCGGCGATACCGATCGCGAAGCGGTCGGTCAGACCCAGCGCCCAGGCGTTCACGGAGTTGAAGGTCGCCGGGGCGAAGAGCACCGCGTCGGCCGCGGGCCAGACATCGGGCTCGCCGGGAAGCTTGTACTGCCAGCGCACCGGATGCCCGGTGAGGGCGGCCAGCCCGTCGGTGCTGCCGGAGAGCCAGTGTGCGGCCGTCGGGGTGAGCCCCAGGCAGACGTCCCACCCTCGGGACTGGGCGTCCTCGATCACGTGGGCCACGTCGAACACGGGCGGTGCGGCGGAGCAGAGCAGATAGAGCGTTTTCGTGCTGGTCATAGCGACATGTGATCACATTCCTTGACCTCGACCACAGTTGAGGGCAGAGCATCGGAGCCATGAGCGAAGAAGACACGGCCCTGAAGGCCATTGAGCAGGTTGTCGCCGCCGTGCAGCGCACCCAGCGCGAGAAGGATGCGGAGGGCTTCCTCGCCCTCTTCCACCCCGACGCCCTGTGGACGACCGCACACGGCAAGGTCCTCATCGGCTTCGATGCGATAGCCGACTTCACCCGGTCCGTGCTGCCCGGCGCGAGCTGGGACGGCGAGGTGACCTACGACGTGGTGCACACCCAGTTCCTGCGGCCCGATGTCGCCGCCGTGAAGGTGCGCCAGCTGTACACCGACGCGGAGGGGCGCCCGGAGAGCGAAGGAGCGCCGCTGTACGTGATGACGCGCGGCGGCGACGGCCGCTGGCTGCTGACGGCCTGCCAGAACACGCAGGTCCGCGCCGCCTAGACGCACGCGTATGCGGGCGAGCCTCTCGGCCATGGCCCGTCTCGCGGCGACCGGCTTCACTGGGGCCATGACGCAGACAGAGATGCAGACGCAGACGCAGGCGCAGACAGCGGCCGGGACGACCCTCGTCATCGGGGGACGCGGCAAGACCGGGCGGCGCGTCGTCGCCAGGCTCCAGGACAAGGGCCGTCCCGTGCGGGTGGGGTCGCGAAGCGGGCAGCCCGCCTTCGACTGGCACGAGCCGGCCGGCTGGGCGGCCGCCCTCGACGGGGTCGACCGGGTGTACGTGACGTACCACCCCGACCTGTCCTTCCCTGGCGCCACCGAGCAGGTCGGCGCGCTCGCGGAGGCGGCCGTCGCCGCCGGGGCGCGCCGCCTGGTGCTGCTCTCCGGGCGCGGGGAGCAGGCCGCACAGCGGGCCGAGGAGGCAGTGAAAGCGACGGGCGCCGACTGGACGGTCGTCCGGGCCAGCTGGTTCAACCAGAACTTCGACGAGGACTTCTTCCTGGAATCCGTGCGCGCCGGGGAGTTCGCCCTGCCGACCGCGGACGCCGTCGAGGCGTTCGTCGACGCCGACGACATCGCCGACGTCGTCGTGGCGGCGCTGGAGGACGACCGGCACATCGGCCGCACCTACGAGCTGTCCGGGCCGCGGCTGCTGTCCTTCGGCGACGTGGCGGCCGAGCTGTCCAAGGCGACCGGGCGGCAGATCACGTACGTGCCCGTCTCCGATGCGGACTTCCGGGCGGTCCTTCGAGAGCAGGGGCAGCACGAGGACTTCGCCGACCTGTTCGGGCTGCTGCTGGACGGGCGCAACGCCCACGTTGTGCACGGCATCGAGGACGTGCTCGGCAGGCCGCCGCGGGACTTCTCCGCGTACGTGCGCGAGGCGGCGGCCACCGGCGTCTGGGACGTGTGAGCAGGACAGCATGGACATGATGAGCGGGCTGCTCGAAGGGCCCAAGGCGCGGGGTGCCGTCGTGCTGAAGTCCGTCTTCGATCCGCCCTGGGCGGTCCGCATCGAGGACCGGGCGCCGCTGACGGTCATGACGATGGTCCGGGGGGAGGGCTGGCTCTTTCCGGACGGGGGCGCACCCGTGCGGATCCGCCCGGGGGACGTCGCCGTCGTACGCGGTCCGGACCCGTACACGCTGGCGGACGAGCAGGGGACGCCGGTGCAGATCACCGTGGACGCCGAGCAGAACTGCAGCCTTCCGGACGGCACCGACGTCAACGGGGCGATGGATCTCGGAGTCCGGACCTGGGGCACGACGGTGCAGGATGCCGGGTCCGTCGTCATGCTCAGCGGCACCTACACCGAGCCGAGCGAGGTCGGGCGGCGGCTGCTGGGAGCCCTGCCGACCGTCCTCGTACGGCCGGCGGCCGAGGTCGACGCCACGCTGATCGGGCTGCTCGCATCCGAGGTCTCCCGCGACGAACCGGGCCAGGAAATCGTCCTCGACCGGCTGCTCGACCTGCTGCTGATCGGAGTGCTGCGCGCATGGCTCGCCGACCCGGGTTCGGGGGCACCGGGCTGGTACCGCGCTCAGTCCGACCCGGTCGTCGGACGGGCGGTGCGGCTGCTGCACGAGAACCCGGCCCACGGCTGGACGGTCGCAGAGCTCGCGCAGAAGACCGGGGTATCCCGGGCAGCACTGGCGCGACGGTTCGCGGAGGTCGTGGGGGAGCCTCCGATCGCGTACCTGACGGGGCTGCGGCTGGCGCTGGCCGCGGACCTCCTCCGCGAACCGGACGCCACTGTGGCGACCGTCGCCCGGCGGGTGGGCTACGGCTCGGCGTTCGCCCTGTCGACGGCGTTCAAACGAGTCCGCGGCCTCAGCCCGCAACAGTCCCGCACCCAGCCCGCCACATCGGCCCCGCCGACCCCGCCCGGCCCGGGGGAGCGTTAACGCCGTTAATGATCGCGGAGTGTTCCGCCCCGCCGCTGGGCGTTAACGGCGTTAACGGCCCCGGGCGCGTGGGGGGCGGCAGAGGGCCGCTGGGTGCGGGGGCATTAACGGCGTTAACGGTTGCCGGGGGTGAGGGGTGGGGAGGGGGCGACGCTCCGAGCGTTAACGGCGTTAACGGTCAGGCCTGGCGGTGGCAGGTGCCCAGCGTTAACGGCGTTAATGCCGGCCGGCCATCGGGGGTGGGGGAGGGGGTGGCGTTAACGGCGTTAATGGTTGAGGCGTGGGGCTCTCGGGGGAGGGGCGGCGTTAACGGCGTTAATGATCGTTCCGGTCCGGGGGCGGATGGTGTGTGTCAGGCGGAGACGGGGGTGCGGGTGAAAGCCGTGCGCAGGGCGAAGATGCCGAGGAGGCCGCCTGCCGCATACCGCTGGGCCGTCATGACGCGGGGGCGGGTGGCCAGGAATCCCGAGACACGTGCTGCGCCCAGCATGACCAGGGCGTTCACCGCGAGCCCCACGGTGATCTGCACGGCACCGAGCTGCAGCAGTTGCGCCCAGGCCGGGCCCGCCTGCGGGTCCATGAACTGGGGGAGGAGCGCGGCGTACATGAGAGCGATCTTGGGGTTGAGGAGGTTGGTGAGGAGCCCCATGGAGAACAGGCGGGCGTCGGAGACGGGAGGCAGGTCGTTGGACGGGGCGAAGGGCGAGCGGCCGCCGGGCTTGAGCATGTCCCACGCCAGGTAGGCCAGGTAGGCGGCTCCGGCGAGCTTGACCACCGTGAACGCCAGGGGGACGGCGGCGAACAGTGCGGACAGCCCGGCGGCCGCGGCCAGCAGGTAGCACAGGAATCCCACGGCGGTCCCGCTCAGACTGACCAGCCCTGCCCTGCGGCCCTGGGTGATCGCGCGTGAGGCGAGGTGGATCATGTTCGGTCCGGGGGTGAGGGCCATGCCCAGTTCGACCAGGGCGACTCCCCCCACTGCGGCCAGACTGATCACTGGACGACTCCTGCGGCAGGGGCGAGGGGGAGGACGCCCACCGCTTGGCCGCCTGAGGTTTCGCCTGTGAGGTGGAAGCCCAGATTCAGGTAGAACGGCTCCGGGGTGCCAGGGCCGGGTTCCCACGTCACGTAGGCGTGGGTCGCGCCGCGGCGGGCCAGTTCCGCCGTGACCGCCTCGACCGCGAAGCGGCCGTAGCCCCTGCCCTGGTGGGCGGCGGATATGTTCAGGCGCCAGATGCCGGAGCGGATGTCCGCGGGGTCCTTCTCGGGATTCCACGCGACGTCCAGGAACGCCATCACGAAGCCGACGACCTCGGTGCCGTCGGCGATGGCACGCGGCCAGGCGGCCGCCCCATGGACGTATGCCTCGGCAAGCGACTTGACCACGGGGGAGACCAGGTGTGACTGGTCGGGGCGGACTTCGACGGCGCAGACGGCGTCGAAGTTGGCTGCGGTCACCGGTTCCAGGCGCAGTTGTGCGGCAGTGCTCATGGGCGCACCCTATCCGGGGCCCCGGCACGCGTCTCCGTGCTCGACAGGCCGTCATGGCGGCTGGAGGTGCCGGGGGTTGCTCCCGTGCGGGGACTTCGTCAGCGGACTGCCAGGGTCCCGGCCAGGCAGGCCAGGGCGATCGTGCAGAGTGCCGTGCGCCAGCGGTTCGCGGGGACCCAGCGGGACTCGAACGCCTGCCGGACTGCCGCCGGGTCGGGGACGCGGTCCGCCGGACCCGCCTGCTCCAGGGCGTTGTTCAGCGGGATGTTGATCCGTCCCGTGACGGCGAGGGCGAGGACGTACGCGCACAGCGCGGCTGTCAGCAGGACGGCCGCCCGGCCCCCGCCGCCTGCAAGGTGCAGCGCGAGGGCGAGGCCGGTGAAGAGGAGGGCGCCCAGGAAGCCAGTGAGAAACCAGCCGTTCACGATCGCCGTGTTGATGCGCTGCATCACTCGATGAGCGTGCGGTCGTCGCAGCGCTTCAGAGCCGGCATCACCGACACGTCGAAGCGAAGAACAGGCCCGCCATGAGGCCCGTCGTGAGGGTGGCGGCGATGAGCGAGGCGAGTGCTGCGAGTTCCACGTCCGGGGCTCCCTGGTGTCGGTCGCGGTGCGGTGGTGGTGCCGGGTGCCGATCGTACGGGCGGGGACGGGTGCTGTCGCGGGTCTTGGTGAGGGCCCGGCGCGCGGTCGGTCGGCGCCGCGTAGGCCGTAGCCTGGCCGTGGAGCGCCGGGTGAGGGCATCCGGCATCGACCGGCAGGAGGCTGGGCGTGCTGACCGCACTGGACGGGGCGTACGGGGACCGCGCGGACGCGGTGAGTGTTGCCGGGCGGACCGCCTCGTACGAGGAGTTGCTGGCCGCGGCGCGCGCGGTCGCGGCCGACGTGGCCGGGGCGCCGGCGTTCGCCGTGACCGCGACGGCGTCCCTGGAGACGGTGGCTGCGGCGGTCGGCGGGCTGCTGGCGGGGGTGCCGTTCGTTCCGCTGCCGCCCGACGCCGGCCCGGCGGAGCGGGAGCACATCCTGCGGGACTCCGGGGCTGTAACCGTGGACGTGGACTTCGCACGCAGGGCAGCGGGAGCCCCGGCCGGTGCGGGCGGGGCGCCGGAGGATCCCGCGCTCGTGCTGTACACCTCCGGGACGACCGGTGCGCCCAAGGGGGTCGTCCTCACCCGTGCGGCCATCGCCGCCGACCTCGACGCCCTCGCCGAAGCCTGGCAGTGGAGCGCCGACGACACTCTCGTGCACGGGCTGCCGCTGTTCCACGTGCACGGTCTGGTGCTCGGTGTCCTCGGGGCGCTGCGCACCGGCAGCCGGCTTGTCCACACCGGCAGGCCGACCCCCGAGGCGTACGCGCAGGCCGGCGGCAGCCTCTTCTTCGGGGTGCCGACCGTGTGGTCCCGGATCGCCGCCGACGCGCAGGCCGCCCGCGCCCTGTCCGGGGCGCGGCTGCTGGTCTCCGGGAGCGCGGCCCTGCCCGCGCCGGTCTTCCGGGACCTGGAGCGGCTGACCGGGCTGCGGCCCGTGGAGCGGTACGGGATGACGGAGACCCTGATCACGGTGAGCGGGCGGGCCGGCGGGGAGGTGCGCCCCGGCACGGTCGGCACACCGCTGCCGGGGATCCGCACCCGGATCGCCGCCGAGCCCGGTGCGGAGATCGGGGAGCTCCAGCTCACCGGGCCGACGCTGTTCTCCGGGTACCTGGGGCGGCCGGAGGCCACCGCGGCCGCGTACACCGAGGACGGGTGGTTCCGTACGGGCGACATCGCCGCCGTCGACGAGGACCAGGTGCACCGGATCGTGGGGCGGGCCTCCATCGACATGATCAAGTCGGGTGGGTACCGGATCGGCGCCGGGGAGATCGAGAACGCCCTGCTGGACCACCCGAAGGTGCAGGAGGCGGCGGTTGTGGGTGTGCCCGACGCGGATCTGGGGCAGCGGATCGTGGCCTTCGTCGTCGCCGAGGGAGCGACCGGCGCCGAACTCACCGACTTCGTCGCCGCGCACCTGTCCGTGCACAAGAGGCCGCGGGAGGTCCGCTTCGTTGCGTCGCTGCCGCGGAACGCGATGGGCAAGCCGCAGAAGAAGCTGCTGCTCGCCGACGAGGCCGGGCCCGCGCCGAGGTAGTTTCGCTTCCCCTATCGGAATTTTGAGTCGCTTCAGTCGCTGACGGCGCGGGGGCAGGGGGTTGACCTGCAGTTCCGTGCAGGGACCGAAAGCGGGAGGGACCGAAAGCGGGAGGGACTGAGAGCGGGAGGGACCGAGAGCGGCGGCGCCGGTGGCGCCCCGGTCCCTCGGGTGCCGGCGCTGCTGCTCGTCGGCCCGTTCCTCCACGTCGCCGAGCTCCGTTCCGGAGGCGCTTCACGATGCCGTGTGGTGCGTCGTATGCCCGCGGGAGGCCGACCGGCCTTCCGCGGGCCGGCCGTTCGCTTTCCGTGCCGGAAGGCTCAACGACCTCGCAACTCGCCTGTGCTACAAGGCAGTTACACCTACTTCAGGCCGTTACGAAAGAACCGGCCATCCGGTATGGTTCCCGCGTCGTGCGGGGGACGCCGGCCGGCGGGCGCCCGTGCACCGATCGGGCACGGCTTCAGTCGAAGGCGAGCAGGGGGCGCATCGGATATGCAGACGCATGTGGTGATCATCGGCGGGGGGCCGGTCGGGCTGCTCATCGCCGCCGAACTGGCCGGGTACGGGGTCGACACCGTGGTGCTGGAGGCACAGGACGCGGTGTCCGAGCGGCCCAAGGCGACGACGCTCCACGCCCGGGCCGTGCAGTGCCTGGCCCGGCGCGGGCACCTCCCGGAGCACGTGCCGCTGTCGGCGGGCGGCGACGGCTGCGGCTGCCCGTTCCACTTCGCCGGGCTGCCCGGCCTGGTGATCACGGCGCCGGAAGGCGAGCCGGAGCCCATCCTCAAATGGCCGCAGGCCGAGCTGGAGCGGCTCTTCGAGGCCCGCGCCCGCAAGGCCGGCGCGCGGATCCTCCGCGGCCACCGGGTCGCGGCGATCAGCCAGGAACAGGAGCCGGAGCACAACCCGGAGGACGGCGCCGGCGCCGGGGGAGTGGTGACCGTCAGAGCCGAGGGGCCGCACGGCCCCCTGACCCTGACCGCCCGCTACGCGGTCGGCGCGGACGGCGCCCGCAGTACGGTCCGCGAGCAGGCGGGCATCACCTCCGAGACGCACCCCGCGACCGTCTCCGCGCTGACCGGCACCGTCCGGCTGCGCGACGGCGCCCTCGCCGACGGCTGGCACCGCACCCCGCACGGCTGGATCGTCGCCAAGAGCGATCCGCACACCGGGGACACACACATCCGCACCCTCAACTGCGCGGGCGCCCACAGCGAGCGGCACCTGCCGCCCACCCTCGACGAGTTGCGGCGTGAGGTCGCCTGGATCGCGGGCCGCCACATCGCGATGGACGAGCCGCGCTGGCTCGGCCGGTTCAGCGACTTCGCCCGCCTGGCCGGAACGTTCCGCCGGGGCCGCGTCTTCCTCGCCGGGGACGCCGCGCACGTGCACTTCCCGATCGGCGGCCAGGGCCTGAGCACCGGAGTGCTGGACGCCCTCAACCTCGGCTGGAAGCTCGCCCTCGCCGTCCGCGGCCAGGCGGGCCCCCGCCTCCTCGACAGCTACGACCGCGAACGCCGGCCCGCCGCCCGCAGGGTCCTCGACAACACCCGGGCCCAGCTCGCCCTGATGCGGCCCGGCCCCGAACTCGACGCCCTCCGCGCCCTCTTCGCCGCCCTGCTGTCGGCGGACCGGGACGCCGGACACCTGCGGAACATGATCAGCGCCCAGGACACGGTCCTCCCCGGCTGCACCGGGCGCACGCCCTCCGGAGGCGGGACGTTCCTGCCGAACGTCGCGCTCCGCACCCCGCAGGGGGAGACCGACGTCATCGGGCTGCTCCAGGAGGGCCGGCCCCTGCTGCTGTCCTTCGGGGACGGGGCCTGCGTACACCGGGAGACGGCCCGCGACTGGGAGGGCGTCCTGCGCGTGGTCCGCGCGCGCCCCGTGCCAGAGATCCCGTACGAGGCGCTGCTGGTGCGGCCTGACGGGTACGTGGCCTGGGCGCCGGGCGGGGAGGGGCTGGAGGCGGCGCTGTCCGAGCACTTCGCCGCGCCCGCGCCGGCGGTGCTGCCCTGACCGGTCCCGCACCCCCCGTACGGAAACGGAATCGGAAACGGAACCGGAGGTAGAGCTTCCGGCGAGTGTGCCGACGGGGCCCGCCGTGCGGTGGCGGCGGGCCCCGTCGGGTTGCCGGCGGCCGGTCCGGGCCTGCCCGGCCCGGTCAGACCGGGGAGGGCACCCCGACCGGTTCCGTCACCTCCGAGGCGTGCCGCTCGGCCCAGTTCTCCAGTGCCGTCCGGCAGGCGTGGTCGAGGTGGCGCAGGCCGCCGAGGTGTAGTTCGACGGGCCTGTCGTGCGGCAGCGACTCCAGGGTGTCGAGGATCTTCGGCAGCCGCAGGAAGGTGGCGTTGCCCGTCAGGTGGGCCTGGACGGGGCCGGCGCCCTTGTCGACGACCTCGACCCGGACGTGCGAGGTCTCCCACGCCGTCTTGGCCACGGCCAGGGCGAGTCCGACGAGCACCCCCTCGAACATGCCCACCGCCACGATTGCGAGGGCCGTGGCCACCAGGACGACGGCCTCTCCCCGGTGCTCCCGCCACAGCGACCCGATCTCCCGTACGGGGATCAGCTTGCAGCCGGCGTGTACCAGGACGCCCGCCAGCGCGGCCACGGGGATGACGCCGAGCGCGGCCGGCAGCAGCGCCGCGAACAGCAGCAGCCACACGCCGTGCAGCACGCGGGACGCCTTGGTCCGCGCGCCCGCCTGCACGTTCGCGGCGCTGCGGACGATGACAGCGGTCATCGGCAGGGCCCCGAGCAGTCCGCACACGGTGTTGCCGGCGCCCTGGGCCATGAGCTCCTTGTCGTACTCGGTGCGCGGCCCGTCGTGGAGCCGGTCGACGGCGGCGGCGCAGAACAGGCTCTCAGCCGAGGCGATCAGGGCGAACGCGAGGACGGTGCCGACGGCGCCGATGCCGGCGAGCTGCGCGAAGTCGCCCGCGCCCGGCGGGTTCACCGCGTCCAGCAGCCCCTGCACCTCGACCTTCGCCACCGGCAGCCCCAGCAGGTACACGGCGGCCGTGGCCAGTCCGACCGCGGCGAGCGGTCCCGGCACCGTCTGCACGGCCTTCGGGAGCCGCTTCCACAGCACCAGCACGGCGATGGTCCCGGCGCCGACGGCGAGTGCGGCCGGCGAGGCGGTGGAGCCGAGGGCTCCGGCCAGGGTGCCCGGCAGCTGAAGGATCTTGTCCAGTCCGCTGGAGGGCGCCTTGACCTCGGCCATCGCGTACAGCTGGCCCGCGATGAGGACCAGCCCGATGCCGGCGAGCATGCCCTCGACGACCGCGAGGGAGATGGCGCGGAAGAACCGGCCGAGCCGCAGCGCGGCCATCAGCATCTGGAGCAGTCCGGCCGACAGGACGAGCACGCCCAGCGCGGCCACCCCGAACTCCTGGACGGCTTCGAAGACGAGCACGGTCAGGCCCGCGGCGGGCCCCGACACCTGGAGGCTGCTGCCCCGCATCGCGCCGGCGACGATCCCGCCGACGATCCCGGTCACCAGGCCGAGTTCGGCGGGCACCCCGGAGGCGACGGCGACGCCCACGCACAGCGGGAGGGCGACGAGGAAGACGACGACCGAGGCCCCGAAGTCGCGGGCCAGGCTCGACGGGTCGGGCAGCCGCCGTCCGGCGGTCTTGTCGTGCGCGCTCACAGGGCGAGGAAGGCGTCGGCGTCCGGCTGGTGGGCCAGTACGGAACCTGTGTGGACCTCGTAGAACCAGCCGTGCAGCCGCAGCCGGCCGTCGGCCAGCCGCGCTGCCGCGCTCGGGTAGGCGCGCAGCCGGTCGAGCTGGTCCAGGACGTGGGCCTGGACCGGGCGGGAGAGGTCGGGCGGCGCGGTGCCGGCGCCGGCCGGGAGGGGGGTGGCCTGCTCCAGCCATTCGCGGACCGCGGGCACGGCGGTGAGGTCGTCCCCGCGGGCCATGGCGCCGACGGCGCCGCAGTGGGAGTGTCCGCACACGATGATGTCGGAGACCTCTAACACCTCGATGGCGTACTCGATGGTGGCGGATTCGCCGGCCGGGTGGGGCTGGTCGTGCCGGGGGACGATGTTGCCCGCGGTGCGCAGCTCGAACAGCTCGCCGGGGCGGGCCCCGGTGATCAGGGCCGGGACGACCCGGGAGTCGGAACAGGTGATGAACAGGGCCTGCGGGGACTGGCCGGAGGCGAGCCGGCTCAGTTCCTCCGGCTGCACGTTGAGCTCCGGGAAAGCGCGGGCGTGCTCGATGAGGTGTTGCATGTCATGCCTCCTGATGCGTCTGAGGGCGCGTCGGTGTGACGTGTGCTGTGACGTGTGCTGTGACGTGAGTAAGGAGTGACTCAAGGGGTGCTAGAGGATGGAATGAGTCCGAAAAACGTCGGTACGGGTGGCAGGTAGGCTGCGTTCCGAGCGCGTCGGAGTGCCGTGCCGATGGGCGTGCGGAGGCAGCGCGGGACGGTGGGCGGCCGCACGCGTTCCGGCGTACGGGGCTCCACGGCGCGGGGTGCGGGCGTACGGTGGCACGCGCGGCGGCGGCAGGTACGGCGGACCGGGGTGGGGTCGGCCGCCGGAGGCGGGCGTTGTGGCGCGGTGTGCGGCGCTGTTCAGCAGCGGAACGCCTGGATCGCTGCGAGGCGTCTCGACCCCGACATGCCGGCCGGCACGCAGGGGCCGGAGGTGTCGGCGGCGGTCGCGGGCCTGGCTCCGTCCGCTGGGCGGGCGCCGCTCCGGCCGGGCCGGTCCACGCCGGTGGACCCGGAGCGGACGGCGTTGCGGCAGTGGCCCGGGGCGGATTTCGCCGCGGGCGCGGCCTCGTCGCACAGCGGGCTCTCCGTGCCGACGGCGAGCGCCGGCACGGGGCGGCTCTCGGGTACCCCGTCACCGCGGGCCAACAGCAGGGCCAGAAGGGTGGCGGCCAGCGTCGCCAAGAGGAACCGGCCGGTTCGGGATCGTGTCACGGTTCGGCTCCTCCCACGGCAAGAATCGGTGCACGCAACAGCGGACCGGGGGCACGGCGGCCGCCCCCTGACGGTGACGCTAGCACCTCAACCTTGAGTGGAACGTTAACCGGACGTGACCAAAGCCCCTCGGGAGTGGCCGGATTCCGAGGGGTCGGGGCTGTCGCGCGCCGCCCCGAAGAAGGTTCACGGGAGCGGCAGTTGGGAGGCGGCGGCCGGAGCGGCCGCGCCTGCCGCGTCGGCGCCGGGCCGGGCGGCGGGCGTGCCCCGGGCCCGGCGGCGGCGGTCGTCAGGCGGCGCCGGCGGGCGCGGCCTCACGGGCGGCGGCGAGGTTCTCCATGGCCTCCGCGTACACGGCGGCGCCCCGGTGCTCGGACAGGTCCAGCGCGGCCAGCACGGAGGGGATGACCACGCTCGGCAGGACGTGGCGCATCAGCGCCGACACCCGGCCCACCAGGTCCTGGTACTCGCAGATTGCCTGCGACATCGACTGGATGCCCGCGAAGGACCCGACGATGACGTCGGCGGTCTCGGAGGGCACGACGTGCGGCAGCAGCTCGCCTTGCGCCTGCGCCCGCTGGAGCAGCTCCAGGCCGACCTCGCCCCACCGCAGGAACGGGCCGCTGCGGTCCAGGCCCTGGGCCAGCTGGTCCATCGACAGGCGGACCCCGGCGCGCACCATCGGGTCGGTCTGGAGGCGGTGCGCGTGCAGCATCACCACATCCACGATCTCCTGCATCTTGGATGCCCGCGGCGGGACGGAGAGCTGCTGGTCCTGTTCGGCGAGGACTCCCTGCGCGAGGTCTTCCTTCGACTGGAAGTGGAAGTACAGTGCCCCCTTCGTCACCCCTGCGGTGGTGAGGATCTCGGAGATCGTCGCCGCCTGGTAGCCGCGCTCTTCGAAGATCTTGGCCGCTGCGGAGAGGATCGTCTTGCGTGTGCGGATGGCACGGACCTGCTCAGCCACGTGACACCTTCCTCCTCGGGTTGGGCGAACCGATGAAGGCTCAGAAAAAACCGTCCAGTTCGTATTTTACAAAGCGTAACGGCTCCGAGGACCCTGCACCACTAACAGGTGTAACTTTCAGTCAAGTTGGGACGCCCATGATCCTTGTGACCGGCGGCAGCGGCACGATCGGCCGCGAAGTGCTCCGCCTCCTCCCCTCCGACGTGTGCGTTCGCGTGATGGCCCGGGTGCCGGAACGCGTCGTGGGAGCGCCCGCGGCCGCCGAGGTCGTCCACGGCGACTTCGGCGATCCGCGCTCCGTGGCGGCCGCCTTGGAGGGCGCGGACGCGGTCTTCCTCGTCACCAGCCGTGTGGAGGAGGACGACGGCCGGTTCCTGCAGGCCGCGCGGTCCGCCGGGGTGGGGCACATCGTCAAGCTCTCCGCCGCCGCGGTCGAGGACCCCCTCGCCGACGACGCCGTCACCCGCTGGCAGCGGCGCAACGAGGAACTGCTGCGCACCTGCGGGACGGCTTGGACCCTGCTGCGCCCCCGCTCCTTCATGTCGAACGCGCTCTCCTGGGCCGGGTCCGTCCGCGAGCAGGGGGTGGTGCGGGCCCTCCACGGCTGCTCGCCCAACTCCTGCGTCGACCCCCGGGACGTCGCCGAGGTGGCCGTACGGGCGCTCACCGGGCTGATACCGCCGGGCGGGGCGCACACGCTGACCGGTCCCGAAGCGCTCACCGCCGCCGGGCAGACGGCCATGCTCGCCGGGCTGCTGGGGCGGCCGCTGCGGTTCGAGGAACTGGGTGCGGAGCAGGCGCGCGCCGTGCTCGCCGCCCGCTACCCCGCGGAGGTCGTCGAGGCGCTGCTGAAGAGCGCGGAGCGGCAGCGGGCCGGGGCGAAGGCCGCCGTGGGCGCTGCGGTTCCATGCCTGCTGGGGCGGCCTGCAGGCTCATTCCGCCGGTGGGCGGCCGACCACCTGGCGGCCTTCGCCGGCGGGTGACGGCCCGGCGCCGGGCCGGCCGGGCGGCGGCGGGTGGCCGGGCGAGCGGGGGGTGGCGGCGGGCGTGGGGGGTGGTGGCGGCGGGCGTGGGGGGTGGTGGCGTACGCGGCGCCGCTCCGGGGCCCGGCCTGGCCGTCACGACCCGTGGCGGCCCGCCCTGACCGTGGAGCTGAAGACGGCCTCGCCCGCCTGGCGGGCCGTCACCACCACGGTCTCCTCGCCGTCGGGGCCGGTGTGCGGGGCGCGCACCGCCTCGATCATGCAGGGGGTGTCCAGCTCCGCGTACTTCGTGAACTCGCTGGCCAGGCCGAGGGGCAGGTAGGAGGAGCGGCCGAGCGCGGCGGCCGTGGCCTGGCGGGCGGCCTCCAGCAGGACCATGCCCGGCACGTGGTCCACCGCGTGCTCGAACAGCACGGGGTGGCTCGTGTCCACGCGCAGCCGCCAGAGGTCCTGCTCGCCGGTGGGGGAGAGCACGACGTCCATGGGCGACATGCGGCCCACGCTCTGCGGGGCCGCCGGGCTGATCAGCGGCAGCCGGTACCAGTCGCCGTCGAGGGTGTGGCCGCTGCGGATCCGGCGGTAGACGGCGGGCGCCATGCAGGAGAAGGAGCCGCCGCCGGTGGCGACGACGTGGCCGTCCCGGTGCAGGACCGCCTCGAAGCGCAGACCTGACAGAGCGGTTCCGCGCCGGTTGACCTCGGTGCAGGTGACGTCGATCGTCAGTGCAGCGGGTTCGAGGCCGACCCGCAGGTGCCGGGGCTCGACGTCGATGTGGATGTCCCGGATGGCGAAGTGGTGGCCGAACGGCACGCCGAACTCGGCGTGCCCCAGCAGGATCCCGATCTGGCGGACGGTCTCGCAGGCGATCAGCGGGTCGTGGTGGCCGCCGGCGACGGGGGTGAAGAAGCTGTGGCCGCGCGGCCACTGGGCCGCCATCACGAAGTGCGTGTCGTCCACTCTGGCCCAGTCGGTGAGCACCACCTCGGCGACGGCCGAGCGGTGCACCAGCTCCTTCGGGACCGTCGTCGTCAGCGGTGTGGAGAAGGAACTGCCGGGCCGGGCGGCGAAAGCCGCGAAGGCCGCCCTCATGTCTCCGTCGAACGTGGTGCGCTCAACCTGGAACGTGCTCGCAGACATCGATCCCCCCTGGGTCCGTTTGAGAGCGAGTCGGGTGCGGGTTGCCCTTGGCCGGGAAAACTACATACCAACCGGTTTAATTTCTAGTGGCTGTCGGAGCGCGATGCCGAAATTGGCGGACGCGTTGACTCCGTGTTGCCCGCCCCTTGCCCGCGAGTTGGCTCCCGTCCGGCGTTTCCGCTGGTCGCTGTGGTGTGGGGGTGGGGGAGGGGCATGAGTCGGCCCTGAGTGGCCCTTGAGGGGGCCTCGAACGAACCGTGCCGTGACGGGAGGCCGGGCGTGTCCGAACTGCGCCCCTGTGGCGGGTTGCGTGTCGACGTGCTGTAAAAACCGCTTGGGCGGTTTGTTAGAGTCGTCGTCAGTTGGGGCCGCTGGCCTGCCCCCTTCCGTGTGCGCGGCTTCCGAGCACGACTCCGGTCCGTCTTCGGCGAGCACGGCACCCCGGCACTGACGGAGCAGTCGATGACCAAGCAGGAGCGCGCCGTCCGCACGCGTGGAACGCTGATCCGGTCCGCAGCCGAGGTCTTCGGCAGAGAGGGGTACTCGGTCGCCTCGCTCGCCGCGATCAGCTCGCTGGCCGGGGTGAGCAACGGGGCCCTGCACTTCCACTTCGCGAGCAAGGCCGTCCTGGCCGACGCCGTCGAGGCCGCCGCCCTCGCGCGCCTTGCGGAGCTGGTCGGCGGGCCGCTCCCGGCGCCCGGCGCGGGCCGGGTGCAGCATCTCGTCGACGTGACCCACCGCCTTGCCGGTGCCCTGCGCGCCGACCCCGTGCTCCGGGCCGGCTTCCAGTTGGCCGGAGAGTCCTCCCGCCCGCCCCGGCACGACCTGCGCGGGCACTGGCGCGCCTGGGTCGAGGAGGCCGTACGGGGCGCGGAGGCGGCCGGGGAGCTCCGTGCCGGGGTGGCGGTGCGGGACGCGGCGGCCGCCGTGGCCGCGGCCACCACGGGCCTGGAGGTCCTCGGCGCCCGCGACGCGGAATGGCTCTCGGCCGCCGCGGTCGCCGGGCTCTGGCGGCTGCTGCTTCCGGCCCTCGTGCCGGAAGCGGCCGTCAAGGGGATCGAGGTCGCGGGAGCCCGCCCGCTGTAGAGACCCTCCGGTCTGTTTCAGGCGGGACGCGACATGATTCCGGTGAGATGCGGCTGTGGTCCGCGAGGTTGCCGCCTGGTCACACACGCGTGAACTCGCCTACTGAACAGGCAAGTTGAGCGAGCCTCAAGGGTGACCGGGCATCAAAACAGCACGGTCGGTTTTGTATTGACAAACCGTCGGACCTGTTTTTTACTGAGTGCGGCTCATCCACGAACCAGGGGAGTACGGCGTGGACATCGAAGTACTGGGCACACTGGCGGTTCGGGAACAGGGCGTCTCCATTACGCCGACCGCCCCCAAGCCGCGACAGGTTCTGGCGCTGCTCGCGCTCCATGCCGACCAGGTCGTCCCGGTCTCGGCCCTCATCGAGGAGCTGTGGGCGGGCACCCCGCCGCGCAGCGCCCGCACCACCCTCCAGACATACGTCCTCCAGCTGCGGGCCCTCATCGCCGCAGCCCTCGACGAGGCCGCCGCCCGGTCCGCCGGGACCGGCCCGGACGGGCACCCCGCGGAGGGCGCGGCGGCCGCAGGCCGGCGCACCGCCAAGGACGTCCTCGTCACCCTGCCCGGCGGCTACCTGCTCAACAGCGGCGGCGGCACCAGCGACGTCCGCGAGTTCGACCGCCTCGCCGGCATGGGCTACCGCGCCATGGACGCGGACGACTTCCCCGGCGCGGCCCGGCTGCTCCGCGAGGCGCTGTCCCTGTGGTCCGGCCCGGCCTTCGCCGACGTCCAGGGCGGCGTCCAGCTCGACATGGAGACGCGGCGGCTGGAGGAGACCCGGCTCTGCGCCCTCGACCAGCGCATCGAGGCCGACATGCGCCTCGGCCGGCACCGCGAGCTGCTCGCCGAGCTCACCGTCCTCGTCAGCCGCTACCGCACCCACGAGAACCTGCACGGCCAGTTCATGCTGGCCCTGCACCGCTCCGGCCGCCGCGGCGAAGCCCTCGACGTCTACCAGCGGCTGCGCGCCACCCTCGTGCGGGAGCTGGGCATCGAACCCTCCGCGGCCCTGCGCAGACTGCAGCGCTCCATCCTGATGGCGGCCCCGGAGAACCAGCTCGACAGCGCCGCCAAGGCGGCCAGCGAGCGGCTCGTGCGCGTCGGCTGACATGGCCGGCGCGCGCAGGACCACAGCCGGGGCCGCGGGCGCCGCGGCCGGGACCGCAGGCAGGGCCGCGGCCGGGACCGCAGGCAGGGCCGGGGCCGCGGGCGGCGCGGGCAGGGCCGGCGGCAGGGCCGCAGGCCGGGGAGGCGGAGCCGTGCAGGAGAGGTCGGAGCGCACCCGCCGGCGGCTCGTCCGGGCCGGCGCCGAGATGTTCCACCGCAACGGCTACGCGCAGTCCACGCTCGGCGACATCGCCCGCACCGCCGGCGTCACCAAGGGCGCCCTGTACTTCCACTTCGGCTCCAAGGACGAACTCGCCGAAGCCGTCCAGCAGCGCGGTGCAGCCCTCCTCGGCGAGACCGTGCACGAGCTGCGCGCCGCCGGGGCCTCCCCGCTGCAGGCGCTGGTCACCACCACGCACTGGCTGGCCCGCGCCCTGCACGACGACCCCGCCGTCCCGGCGAGCTTCCGCATCACCAAGGAGTGCACCGGCCGGCCCGCCGGGACCGCGGACTTCCACCGGGCATGGCTCGGCGCCGTCCGCACGCTGCTGCGGCAGGCCCGCGATGCGGGCGAACTGCGGCCGGGGCTCGGCTGGGAGAGCGCGGAGTCGCTCGTCGCCGCGGCCGCCTGCGGTATCGAGGCCCTCGCCGCCGCCGGCATGCCGAACGACGAACTGCGCAGCAGGGTCGCCGCCATGTGGGAGCTGCTGCTGCCCGGCCTCGTCCCCGGCACTGCCGCCGCCGCGTACGCCCTCCGCCCGCCCGGGGAGGAGCCGGCCGGGCCGCCCGCGCCCGTGGCGGCGCCGCGCCGCCCCGGTACCGCCGAACCCCTGGAGTGCCGCCGATGACGACCGGTGAACACCCGCTCCCCGAAGCCGCACCCGCACCCCCGCCCGCCGAGGTCCTGGCCGACGTCGTCGGCGTCCTCGGCGACGTCCTGCGAATCGACGCCGCCCGGATCGACCCGCGGCAGACCTTCCGGTCCCTCGGCATGGACTCCCTGCTGACCGTCGAACTCGTCGCGGTCGTCAACGCCCGCCACGGCACGGCCATCCTCCCGACCGACCTCTACGACCACCCCACCCCGGAGTCGTTCGCCGCGCAGGTGGCCGCGGAACTGCACCGGACCGCCGCCCCCCGCCCCCGCCCCGGCCGCCGCCCGGCGCAGGCGCCGCCTGCCGCCGCGGAATCAGGCCCGCCGGCATCCCCGCCCGCCGGAGAGATCGCCGAGGTGCTGCGCGAACAGCTCGCCGCCGTCCTCGGCTGCGACGTGTGGGAGATCGGCCCCGCCGCCGACTTCACCGGCCTCAACGTGGACTCCGTCCTCGGCGCCGAGTTCGTCGCCACCCTCAACCGCACCTTCGGCCTGCGGGAACGCGCGGTCGTCCTCTACGACCACCCCGACCTGGCCGCCCTGTCCGAGCACGTCGCCGGACTCCTGCGGACCGCGCCGCGCCCACCCGCTGCCCCCGGCGCGCGCGAGCTCGACGTCCTGCTCGACGCCGTGCGCGACGACCGGCTCACCGTGGACGAAGCCCTCGTCCTGCTGTCGCGGCACGGCTAGCAGAAGTCGCGTCCGGATGGACGAGAGGGAGATCCTGACCCGGTTCCGCGACGGGACACTGGACCGCGGACAGGCCATGGCCCTGCTCGCCGGAGCCGTCCCGGCGCCCGCGCCGGTCGCCCCTCCTGCCGCTTCTGCCGCCCCGGTTGTCCCGGCCTGCCCGGCCGCCCCGGCTGGCCCGGTCGCGCCGCCGCCCGGTGCGGCCCCCGTGCCGCGCCGCGAGGAGGCCGCTGCCGCCGCGCCGGTCGCCGTCGTCGGCATGGCCCTCCGCCAGCCGCAGGCCCCCGACACCGCCGCCGTGTGGCGGCAGCTGCGCCGCGGGCACTCCACCGCCTCCGCCCCGCCGCCCGGCCGGGCAGCCACCGGCACCGGCCACTACCTGGACGCCGTACAGGACTTCGACGCCGAGTTCTTCGGCATCGACCCCGCCGACGCCGCGCTCGCCGACCCGCAGGAACGGCTCTTCCTCGAGACCGCCTGGGAGGCGCTGGAAGACGCCGGCTGCACCGGAAGCCGCCTCGACGCCCTGCGCACCGACGACGGCACACCCCGCAGCGTCGGCGTGTACGCGGGCGCCGGCAGCGGTGAATACGCCCTGCTCGCCGCCGCTGCCGCCGCCGCTGCCGCCGCCGCGGACGGCGAGCCGGGCGGCGGCGGCCCGCTGCCCCGCCCCGACACCTGGAACCTCGCCAACCGCGTGTCCGCGCTGCTGCACCTGACCGGCCCCAGCCTCACCCTCGACACCGCAGAGTCCTCCGTCCTGGTCGCCCTCCATCACGCGCTGGCCGCGCTGCGCCGCGGGGAGTGCCGGGCGGCCCTCGTCGGCGGCGTACGGCTGCTGCTGCACCCCTCCGGCCGGCCTTCCGGAGCGGGCGAGGCCGTCGGCGCCGTCGTGCTGAAACCCCTCGAACGGGCCCTCGCCGACGGGGACACCGTGCACTGCCTCGTCCGCGGCAGCGCCGTCGGGTACGTCCCCGCCGGACCGGACGCGGCCGGGGCGCCCGCGGAGCGGCTCGTCCGGGCCGCCCTCCGCGAGAGCGGCCCCGGTGCGGCCGCGCCGCCGCCTGTGGAGGACGCCGCCTCGGTGGCCGCCGCCGTCGGCGACGCCGGGGCCGCCACCGGCGTGGCCGTGCTCGCCCGCGCCGTGCTCCGACTGCGCCACGGCACACCGCTGCCCCGGCCCGGCCGGCCCCCGGCCGAGGACGCGGATCCGGCCGGCACGGTCGATCCGGCCCGCACGGCGGGCCCGGAGCGCGCCGCGGTCCGCGTACGGGGTGCGGGCGGCGTGGAGGCGTACGCGGTCCTGGAGGCGTACGCCCCCGGGCGGGCCGCACCGCCGCCGCAAGCCGCCGGGACCGTACGGGTCCGGGCCGGGGAGCGGGCCGGCGAGCGGGCCGGGGAACCGGGCGCGGAGGAGGCCGAACTGGTGCTGCTCTCCGGGCCCACCCCGGCCCATCTGGCCGCCACGGCACACCGGTTGGCCGGCTTCCTCGCCGCCCCGGGCCCCGCGCCCGGGCTGGCGGCCGTCGCCCGCAGCCTCCGCACCGGCCGTGCGCCCATGCCCTGCCGGTACGCCGTGCTCGCCACCGACACCGAGCGGCTGGCCCGACAGCTCGCCGGCCTCGCCCCGCAGGACGCGACCGACCTCCGCCACGGCGGCGCCGACCCGCTGCGCCTGGGCGCCGTGCCCGAGACCCGCGCCTACCTCGCCGCCCTGTGGGCGGGCCGCCGCCTGGACCAGCTCCGCGACCTGTGGCTGGCCGGCGTCGACGTGGACTGGGCCGTGCTGGAGCAGGGCCGGTCCGGGGCCGGGGCGGCGGTCGTCCCGCTGCCGCCGTCGGCGTTCCTGCGCAGCACCCACTGGCTCGGCGGCGGCCCCGCCCGGTAGCGCACGCGGACATGGGCCGTGCCGCACGCCCGCCGCGGGGCGGCAGACCGGCCCGGCCGCGCCCTGCTTTTCCCGTAACTTCTCTGCGAACCGTCCTCGAGTCGCCTTCCGCGGGCCTTCCGGGCATCGTCCGGTCTTTTTCCGGCGGCCGAACCGGAAAACGCTGCGGAGGACCGCGGCCCACTCGCCGGGCAGCCTCCCGGTCGAGAATCGGACGGAAAATACCGCACGGTTATCCGAAGGGCGCCGGAGCCCTGTCGGAATTGACCGCCGGGGAAAGCCCCCACGTCGGATCGGCAAGCGCCTCCGAGGCCCGCGGGCCGTCATCCGGAACCAGCCGTGGCAGGCTCGGGCGGGCCGTCGCACCGGACAGCTCCTGGAGCCGCCGCAACAGGACCTGCTGCTGCCGGCCCAGTACGGCGATCCGGTCGCCCAGCAGTGCGATCTCCCGCCGCAGCGCCGGCAGCTCCGCCTCCGCGTCCGCCGCCTGGTCCGCCGCCTGGCCCGGGCCCGCGTACGCCGCCGCGGCCGGCCCCGGGGCCGCCAGGGAGGGGGCGTGCCGCAGGATCTCCTCCATCCGGCCGTGCAGCGCCGGCCCCGGCTCCACGCCGAGCCCGTCCACCAGCCGACGGCGGGCGCGCTCGTACACGCCGAGCGCCTCGCCCTGCCGGCCGCACCGGTACAGGGCCAGCATCAGCAGGTCGTAGAACCGCTCCCGCAGCGGGTGGCGGGCCGTCAGCCGCTCCAGCTCCCGCACCGAGTCGGCGTGCCGGCCGCAGCGCAGCCGCGCCTCGTACAGCGTCTCCAGCGTCGTCAGCCGCAGCTCCTCCAGCCGGTCCGCCTCGCCCGCGCAGATCGCCCCGCGCGCCCCGCCGTCCAGAGCCGGACCCCGCCACAGCGCGAGCGCCGACCGCAGCAGGCCCGCCGCCCGGTCCGGTTCCCCGGCGAGGAGCGCGCGGCCCTCCGCGGACAGCAGCTGGAAGCGCTGCGCGTCGCTCGACGCGCCGCCCGGCTGCAGCAGGTAGCCCAGCGGGTGCGTGCTGATCCACTCCGCCTCGCCGCCGTCCGGGCCGGCCGGGCCCTGCGGCAGCAGCCGGCGCAGCCGCGCCACGTGCGCCTGCAGGGCGTTCGCGGCGGACGCCGGAGGGTGGCCGCCCCACAGCTCGTCGATGAGCCGGTCCGCGGCCAGCACCTCCCCGGCCCGCACGACCAGCGCGGCGAGCAGCGCCCGCTGCTTCGGGCCCGACGGCACGACCCGGGCCCCGGTCCGGCCGTCGTGGACCTCCACCGGGCCCAGGATGCGGAACTCCACCCCGCTGCCGCTGTACGCGCCGAATTCCATGCTGCCTCCTCCCGGAGATCCGGTGGGATGCGCGCAAAAACCGACCCCGGTTCGAAATCTAGCAGCTCGAACAGGCGCTGCAAGCGCCGCCGTCGGAGGCCCGCTCGACGCCCGCTCAAGAATT
This sequence comes from Streptomyces globosus, assembly GCF_003325375.1. Lineage (GTDB taxonomy): Bacteria > Actinomycetota > Actinomycetes > Streptomycetales > Streptomycetaceae > Streptomyces > Streptomyces globosus_A. The sequence goes on from NZ_CP030864.1 coordinate 208,567, forward strand.
CCGGGACATTGTCCGGGGCCGGGCTACCGTTCCCGTTCGGAGTCTGAAAATCGATGGGACTCGACAAACAGGCGGAGGAATCCATGAAGATTCAGGTTCTGGGTCCGTTGAGTGCCGAAGTCAACGGGGCGTCGATTGTTCCGACGGCCGGCAAGCCGCGGCAGATCCTGGCGCTGCTCGCCCTGTACCCGGGCCGCGTGATGCCCGTACCCACCCTGATGGAGGAGATCTGGGGAACGAACCTGCCCCAGAGCGCGCTCACGACCCTCCAGACGTACATCCTCCAGCTGCGCAGGCGGCTGGGCACCGCCATGGGCCCCGGCACGCCGGGCAGCGCCAAGGACGTCCTCGCGACCCGGCACGGCGGGTACCTGCTCCAGGTGCAGCCGCAGTCCGTGGACGTCCACGAGTACGAGACGCTCGTCTCGGGCGGCCAGAGCGCCTTCGAGGCGGGCGACGACGAGCAGGCCGCCGACATGCTGCGCAAGGCCCTCGCCATATGGCAGGGCCCGGCCCTCGTCGACGTGCGGGTCGGCCCGATCCTGGAGATCGAGGTCATGCGGCTGGAGGAGAGCCGCCTCGTCACCGTCGAGCGGCGCATCGACGCCGACCTGCGGCTCGGCCGGCACACCGAACTCCTCGCCGAACTCGCCGAGCTGATCGCCCGGCACCCGCAGCACGAGGGCCTGCACTCGCAGGCGATGGTCGCGCTGTACCGCTCGGGCCGCCAGGCCACCGGGCTCGACGTCTACCGCAGGCTGCGCGCCCGGCTGATCGACGAGCTGGGTGTGGAGCCGTCGCCGCAGCTGCAGCGGCTGCACCAGGCGATGCTGACCGTCGACCCGGCCCTCGACGTGGTCGCGGGACCGCGCCGGGTGTCCACGTTCGACCTGTACGCCGCCTAGCGGCCCGGCGCCCGCTGCCGCTGCCGAAAGCCGCTGCCGCCCCGCTCCTGCCGTTCCTGCCGTGCCCGCCGCGCCGGGCCGCGCGCGGTGGCGGTCCAGCAGGCGCGCAGCGGGGTTCGAGCAGGTCTCCAGCGGCTTCCGCGAGGGTCGGGACGACATCGCGGAACGGGGAGGGTGGAGATGGCGGTACGACTGCACTGCTTCGCGCACGCAGGGGCCGGGGACTCCGCGTTCCGGCGCTGGAGCCGGAGCACGGGCAGCGGCGTCGACACCGTCGCCTGGCCGCTGCCCGGCCGCGACCGGCGCCGCCGCGAGCCGCGCGTCACCACCCGCGAGGCGCTCCTCGCCGACCTGGGACCGCTGTTCGAGCACATCGCCGACGAGCCCGGTGTCCCGTACGTCCTGTACGGGCACAGCCTCGGCGCGACCATCGCCTACACCGTCGCCCGCGCCCTCCGGCAGACCGGGCTGCCGCAGCCCGCGCTGCTCGCCGTCGGCGCCTGCCCGCCGCCCGGCACGCCCGCCGTGCTCGCGGCCGCCGCCGAACTGCCCGACGCCGAACTCCTCGCCGTCCTCGACCGGTACGGTGCCGCGCCGCCCGACACCCGGCCCGGCGACGTGTGGCACCGGCACGTCATGCCCGTCCTCCGCGACGACCTGCGCCTCGCCCTGGCCCTGCGCGCCGCCGCCGACGGCCCCGTCGACGTACCGCTGCTCGCCGTGGGCGGCGCCGACGACCGCCTCGCCGACGCCGGCGCGCTCGCCGCGTGGGGGGACTGGACCACCGGCCGCTTCGTGCAGCGGACCCTGCCCGGCGGCCACTTCTTCGTCCGCGACCGCGAGCTGCCGCGGCTCCTCGGCCGGGCCGCCCGCATCGTCCGGCGCAGCCGCGCACAGCAGCTGCAACAGCAACGGCAACAGCAACAGCAACATCAGCAGGAAGCGCAGCGACAGCAGCAGGATCGGGAACAGGGAGGGACGCGATGAGGCGCGTCGTCATCACCGGCATCGGAGTCGTCGCCCCCGGCCGGCCCGGCACCCGGGAGTTCTGGTCCCTGCTCACCGAGGGCCGCACCGCCACCCGCGCGATCAGCCTCTTCGACGCCACCTCCTTCCGCTCCCGCGTCGCCGCCGAGGCCGACTTCGACCCCGTCGCCCACGGCTTCACCGCCGAGGAGCGCACCCGCCTCGACCGCGCCGCCCAGTTCGCCCTCACCGCCGCCCGCGAGGCCCTCGCCGACGCGGGCGCCGCCGCCGACCCCGTCCGCACCGGCGTCACCCTCGGCAGTGCCCTCGGCTGCACCACCGGGCTCGACGCCGAGTACGGCGTCGTCAGCGAGCGCGGCACGCGCCGCCTCGTCGACCACACCAAGGCCGTCGCCCACCTGCACGACTACCTCGTGCCCAGCTCCATGGCCGCCGAAGTGGCCCGCGCCGCCGGCGCCCAGGGGCCCGTCGCGCTCGTCTCCACCGGATGCACCTCCGGCCTCGACGCGATCGGGCACGCCGTCGACCTCGTCCGCGAGGGCAGCGCCGACGTCATGCTCGCCGGCGCGACCGAAGCGCCCATCACGCCGATCACCGCGGCCTGCTTCGACGCGATCCGCGCCACCTCCACCCGCAACGACGACCCGGCGACCGCCTCCCGCCCCTTCGACGCCACCCGCAACGGCTTCGTCCTCGGCGAAGGCTGCGCCGTCCTCGTCCTGGAGGAGTACGGGCACGCCCGCCGCCGCGGCGCACACATCTACGCCGAGATCGCCGGTTTCGCCTCGCGCAGCAACGCGTACCACATGACCGGGCTGCGCCCCGACGGCGTCGAGATGGCTGCCGCCATCACCGCCGCCCTCGACGAGGCGCGCCTCGCGCCCGACCGGATCGACTACGTCAACGCGCACGGCTCCGGCACCAAGCAGAACGACAAGCACGAGACCGAGGCCTTCAAACGGGCCCTCGGACAGCACGCGTACGAGGTGCCCGTCAGCTCCATCAAGTCGATGATCGGCCACTCCCTCGGCGCCATCGGCGCGCTGGAGGTCGCCGCCTGCGCCCTCGCCATCGAGCACGACACCGTCCCGCCGACGGCGAACCTGCACGAGCCGGACCCCGCCTGCGACCTCGACTACACCCCGCTCACCGCCCGCTCGCGGCGCACCGACGCCGTCCTGACCGTCGGCAGCGGCTTCGGCGGCTTCCAGAGCGCGATGATCCTGACCGACCCCGGACTCACCCCGAAGGCCGAGGACTGACCGATGAGCACCGCAGCCACCGCCACCGCCCCCGCCGTCACCGGGATCGGCGTCGCCGCCCCCAACGGCCTCGGCCTGAAGGCCTGGTGGGCCGCCGTACTCCGCGGCGAGAGCGGCATCCGCCCGCTGACCCGCTTCGACGCCTCCCCCTACCCGGTGCGGCTTGCGGGCGAGGTCCCCGGGTTCGTCGACGAGGAGCACGTCCCGAGCCGGCTCCTCCAGCAGACCGACCGGGTCACCCGCCTGTCGCTCGCCGCCGCCAAGGAGGCCCTCGACGACGCCGGCGCCGACCCCGCCGACCTGCCCGACTACGCGGCCGGCGTCGTCACCGCCAACTCCGCCGGCGGGTTCGAGTTCGGGCAGCGCGAGCTGGAGGCGCTGTGGAGCCGCGGCGGCCGGCACGTCAGCGCCTACCAGTCCTTCGCCTGGTTCTACGCCGTCAACAGCGGCCAGATCTCCATCCGGCACGGGCTGCGCGGCGCCAGCGGCGTCATCGTCACCGAGCAGGCCGGAGGCCTGGACGCGACTGCGCACGCCCGGCGGCAGATCCGCAAGGGCGCCCACCTCGTCATCACCGGCGGCATCGACTCCTCGCTGTGCCCGTGGGGGTGGGCCGCGCACCTCGCGGGCGGCGGGCTGAGCACCGAGCCCGACCCGGCGCGCGCCTATCTGCCGTTCGACCGGGACGCGAGCGGGTACGTGGTCGGTGAGGGCGGGGCGCACCTGGTCCTGGAGGACGCCGCGCGGGCGCGGGAGCGCGGGGCGCGCGCCTACGGGGTGATCGCCGGGCACGGGGCCGCGTTCGACGGGCCTGGCAGCGGGTCCGCCGGCGGGCCTGCCGGCGGCGCTTCGGGCGGTGCCGTGAGCAGCGGCTGCCGGCTGGGCGCCGCGGCCGAGGCCGCACTCGCCGACGCCGGCATCGGACCCGGCGACGTGGACGTCGTCTTCGCCGACGCCGCCGGCGAACGCACCGCCGACCGCCGCGAAGCCGAGGCCCTCGCGGAGCTGTTCGGGCCGCGGGCCGTGCCCGTCACCGCCCCGAAGTCGATGACGGGGCGGCTCGCCGCCGGCGGATCCGCCCTCGACCTCGCCGCCGCGCTGATGGCGCTGCACGAGCAGGTCGTCCCGCCGACCACCGGAACCTCCGCCCCCGCCGACGACTGCCCCGTCGACCTCGTCACGGGCGCCCCCCGCACCGGGCTGCGGCTGCGCACGGCGCTGGTCCTGGCCCGCGGGCGCGGCGGCTTCAACTCGGCCGTCGTCGTCCGCGCCCCGGCGGCCTGAACCCCCCGGCCGCCCCTTCGTACGTCGTCAAGCCCGTCCCCACACCCCCTCGCCCACTGAACAGAGGTGTTGCATGAACCGCCTGGAGCTCAGCAGTCTGACCCGCATCCTGCGGGAGTGCGCCGGAGAGGAGGAGGGCGTCGACCTCGACGGCGACGTCCTCGACCAGTACTGGTTCGAGCTCGGCTACGACTCCCTCGCCGTGCTCCAGACCACCGGCTACATCGAGCGGGAGTTCGGCATCGTCCTCGACGGCGAGGACTTCGACGAGGCCGACACGCCCCGCCGCTACCTGGACATGGTCAACCGGGTCCTCTCGGAGCGGGCCCCCGTCTGACCGCCGGCGCCGCCTCCGGCGCCCCCGTACCGAGACGACGACGGGCGCGAGAGCCGCCGCCGGACCGCCGGGTGTCCACCCGGCCCGGTCCGGCGGCGGCTCTTCACCGTACGACGGCCGCCCGCCGGGCATCCGCCCCGCCCGGTCAGCGGAGGTCGTCGCGGGTCACCAGGCGGCGGGAGACCTGCCAGCCCGAATCCGCGCGGACCAGGGTGTCCTCCATCACGCACATCCGGTACAGCCGCGGTTCCCCGCCCCGCGGCGTCAGGTGGACCTGGGCGTACGCGCGGGTGCGGAGCGTGCCGTCCGGGGCGGGGCGGACGTCCAGCATGCCGATCCAGTGCCGCAGCCGGTCCCCGGTCGCCTCCTCCGCCTGCCGGTTGCGCCGTACGTTCGCCACCAGGCCGGCCCGGCCCCGTACGGGCTCCGGCAGCGTCGGCACGTCGAAGACCGCGTCCGCGGTGAACGTCGCCGCCCAGCCCTCCGCCTCGAACGAGTCGAACAGCTGCATCTGGCGGGCGTAGAACTGCTGGACCTGCGCGTACAGCGGGCCGAATTCGGCCGCAGGCAGCGCTGATTCGGCACGAATGCCGGATTCGGTGCGGGTGCTCATGGGATTCCCTCCGTTGGGTCACCACAGTCTTTGCGGCCCAGGTCGAGCACCCTTCGAAGCCTCCTCAAGCACTCCTCCCCAGGGTGGTGAGCGTGCCGCAGCCGCGACCGCCCCATCGGGAGCCAGCAGGAGGACGCACCATGCCGACACTCGTGTACCCGCAACTCCCCTTGGACGGCCTGCTGCGCCGCGCAGCCGTCCGGGACCCCGCCGGCTGGGCGATCCGCGCGGGCCGCGGCCGCGGGCGCGCCGGCGGGGCCGGGACCGCCACGTTCGCCGAACTCGACGCCCGCACCGACCGGATCGCCGCCTGGCTGGAGGAGGCCTGCGGCCGCCGCGGCGCCCGCATCGGCGTCGCCAACACCCTCGACGCCGGCTTCGCCGCCGCCTACTACGGGGCCGTGCGCAGCGGCAACACGGCCGTGCTGGTCAACCCGCTGCTCAAGGAGGCGGGCCTGCTGCACGTGTGCACCGCCGCCGCCGTCGAGATCGCCTTCGTGCCCACCGCGACCGCCGAGACGCTGCTGAAACTCGCCGACCGGCTGCCCGCGCTGCGCACCGTCGTCGTGACCGACGCGCCGGACGGGGTCGTCCCCGGCGACGCCCTGCCGCTGGCCGCCGTCCTGGACTCGGCCGCCGAGCGGGCCTGCCTGCCGCCGGGGCGGGCCGACCTCGACGCCGACGCATGCATCCAGTTCACCACCGGCACCACCGGCCGCCCCAAGGGCGTCCGCCTCAGCCACCGCAACCTCGTCGCGAACGCCGCACAGATCGCCGCCGCGCACCGGCTCGGCAGCGACTCCGTCACCCTCAACCACCTCCCCCTGTACCACGTGATGCACCTCAACTCGGCGGTCTTCGCCGGCTCCTTCCAGGTGCTGTGCCCCGACCCCGACCCGGTCGCCTCGCTCGCGCTGGCCGCCGAGGTGTCCGCCACGCACTACTACGGGCTCCCCGCCCGCCTGCACGCCCTCGCCGCCGACGACCGGCTCGCCGGCCCCTTCCCGGCAGGGACGAGCCTGACCGCCGTCCTGTCCGGGGGGAGCGCGCTCGCGCCGAGCGCCGCCCGCGCCCTGGAGGAGCGGCTCGGCGTGCCCGTCGTCCAGGGGTACGGGATGGCCGAGCTGTCGCCGCTCTCGCACTGCCAGGACCCGCACGACCCGAAGCCGGGCTCCGTCGGGAAGGCCGTACCGGGCACCGAGTTCCGCATCGTCCACCTGGAGACGCGGACCCCGCTCGACGTGTACGCCACCGGCGAGGTGCAGGTCCGCGGGCCGCAGGTGACGGCCGGCTACCTGGACCGGCCCTGCCCCGCCCTCGCCCCCGACGGGTGGTTCTCCACCGGGGACGTCGGCTACCGCACCGAGGACGGCTCGCTGTTCCTCGTGGACCGCCTCGGCGACGTCTTCAAGTACGACAACGAACTCGTCTCGCCGACCGCCGTCGAGCGGATCGTCGCCGCCGACCCGCGCGTCGCCGACTGCGTCGCCGCAGGCTGGCCCGACCCCGTCCACGGGGCCGTCGTCTGGCTCGGGCTCGTCCTGCGCGACGCGGCCGCGCCCGCCGCCCGCCGCCTCGACCTCGCCGACGCGGTCGTGGAGGGCGCCAACGAGCGCCTCGCCGGCTTCGAGCAGATCCGCCGCGTCGACATCCTCGACGCCGTCCCCCGCAACCACGCCGGCAAGCCCGAGCGCGCCGCCCTCCGCAAGGACATCCGGGCCCGCGCCGCCGCCGAAGCGGCCGCCGGGGCGCCCGGGGCCGCCGGGGCCGCCGCCGTTGCCGCCCCGGACGCCGCCGAGGCCGTCCTGTGACCCGCCCGAACCGCCAGACACAAGGAGCCACCGCCATGCGGACCCGGACCACCACGCCCCCGCCGCACACCACCGCCCCGCGGCACACCACCGCCCTGCGGGCCGCCACCGGCACGCCCGCCGAGCCGCCCGCCGGCCGGGCCGCCCGAATCCTCGTCGTCGGCGCGGGCCCCGTCGGCCTCACCGCCGCCCACGAACTCGCCCGCCGCGGCCTGCCCGTACGGCTCGTCGACGCCGCGCCCGGCCCCGCCGCCACCAGCCGCGCCGTCGCCGTCCACCCCCGCACCCTGGAGACGTTCGACCAGATGGGCCTGGCCGACGCCTTCCTCGCCGCCGGCCGCCGCAACCAGGCCTTCACCATGTACGCCTCCGGCCGGCGCCTCGTCCGCCTCGAAGCCGACTACGAGACGATGCCGACCCGGCACCCGTACAGCCTCGTCATCGAGCAGACCCGCACCGAGGAGCTGCTGCGCGAGGCCGTCGCCCGGCTCGGCGTCACCGTCGAATGGGGCGTCCGCCTCACCGCCCTCGACCAGGACGACACCGCCGTCCGCGCCACCCTCGAACACGCCGACGGCACCCGCGAGGAGTACGAGGTCCCCTGGCTCGTCGGCTGCGACGGCGGCCACAGCACCGTCCGCAAACAGCTCGGCCTCCCCCTGATCGGCGAATCCCGCGACACCTGGGAGCTCGCCGACGCCGCCGTCGAGACCGACCTCCCGCCCGACACCATCTACTGGGCGCACACCGGCGGCCAGGCCCTGATGATGGTCCCCTACCAGGAGGCCGGGCGGTGGCGGCTGCTCGACACCGCACCCGTACGCCGCCCCGGCGACGCCTACGACCCGGCGGACGTCGCCGCACGCTTCTCCCGCAAGCTCAGCGCCGGCCTCGGCCGCCCCGTCACCGTCGGCGAACCCGCCTGGAGCTCCGTCTTCACCTTCCAGCAGCGCATGGTCCCCCGTATGCGGGAAGGCCGCTGCTTCGTCGCCGGCGACGCCGCCCACGTCCACAGCCCCGCCTCCGGGCAGGGCATGAACACCGGCATCCAGGAGGCGTACAACCTCGGCTGGAAGCTCGCCATGGCCGACCGCGGGCAGGCCGGACCCGAGCTGCTGGCCACGTACGGCATGGAGCGCGTCCCCGTCGGGCGGGCGCTGCTCGGCTCCACCCGCAAGGCCACCTTCCTCGTCCAGTTCAAGAACCGGCTCGCCGGCGTCGCCCTGCCCGTCGTCTTCACCTTCGTCCGCAACATCACCCCACTGCGCCGGGCCATCCAGCGCAAGGTCCTCGGCGGCATGTCCGGGCTCCGCCTCGCCTACCCCGACAGCCCCCTGTCCACCCCCGTCACCGGGCCCGGCCTGCCCGCCGGGACCCGCGCCGCGGCCGCCGCCGCCCGGCACCCCGACGCCCCCGGCGCCCAGGCCCTCACCGCCGAACTCCGCGACCCCCGCTGGACCCTGCTGTGGGCCGCCGCCGGACCCGGCGAAGCCCTCCGCGTCGCCCGCGCCACCGCCGCCGAACACGCCGACTGGCTCTCCGTACGCACCGTCGGCGACACCGCCGGCCGCGGCCCCGACCCGCTGCCCGACCCCGACGGCCTGCTGCGCCGCACCCTCGCCCTCGCACCGGGCGGCTGGCTCCTCATCCGGCCCGACGGGTACGTCGCCGCCGGCGGGCCCGTCCTCGGCTGGCAGGCCCTGGAGCGGGCGCTCGCCCCGCTGGGCCGGCTCGCCGAGGTCCACGAGCTGCGCCCGTACGCCGAGGCGCGGGCGGAGGCACGGGCCGAGGCGCAGGCGGAGCAGCAGCGCCGGCAGGCCCTCCAGCAGGTGTCCGGCGGATCTCCAGCGGTCCGCGACACGGTCGAGTCCACACCACGAGTCCTGGAGGGACAGCGATGACAGCACCGACACCGGCATCGGCACCGGCACCGGCACCGGCGCGGGAGTCCCGCCGGCCGGTCGCCCTGGTCACCGGCGGCACGAGCGGCATCGGCCTCGCCGTGGCCCGCGACCTCGGCCGGCGCGGCCACCGCGTCTTCCTGTGCGCCCGTACCGCCGAGGCCGTCGAGCAGACCGTCGCCGAACTGCGAGCCGAAGGACTCGACGTCGACGGCACCGCCGCCGACGTCCGCTCCGGCGAGTCGGTCGCCGCGCTCGTCGCGGCCTGCGTCGCGCGGTTCGGACCGATCGGCGTCCTCGTCAACAACGCGGGACGCAGCGGCGGCGGGCCGACCGCCGGGATCAGCGACGAGCTCTGGTACGACGTCATCGACACCAACCTGAACGGCGTCTTCCTGCTGACGCGGGAGGTGCTGCGCAACGGCGGCCTCGCGGACGCCGCGAACGGCCGGATCATCAACATCGCCTCCACGGCCGGCAAGCAGGGCGTCCTGCTCGGCGCGCCCTACTCGGCCTCCAAGCACGCCGTCGTCGGCTTCACCAAGGCCCTCGGCAAGGAGCTCGCGCCGACGGGGGTCACCGTGAACGCCGTCTGCCCCGGGTACGTCGAGACGCCCATGGCGGAGCGGGTGCGCGCCGGGTACGCGGCGGCGTGGGGGACGACCGTCGAGGACGTGCAGGAGCAGTTCGAGGCGAAGATCCCGCTCGGCCGGTACGCGACACCCGACGAGGTCGCGGCGATGGTCGGCTACCTGACCACGGACCTGGCGGCATCGGTGACGGCGCAGGCGCTCAACGTCTGCGGCGGACTGGGGAACTTCTGATGGCGGAAAGAGGGGCGGCAGGGACCGTGACGAAGATCGCCGGCGCAGTGGGGGAGATGCACCGCACGGTGCACGACATCGAGGTCGACGCGCCGGCAGGCGTCGTCTACGGGCTCATCGCCGACCCCGTGCAGTGGCCGCTGCTCTTCCCGCCCAACGTGCACGTGGACCGCCTCGCCCACGACGGGACGCACGAGCACCTGCGGATGTGGGCCACCGCCAACGGCCAGGTCAAGACGTGGACCTCGCGCCGCGTCCTCGACGCCGGGAACCGCCGCATCGAGTTCCGGCAGGACGCCGCCGCGCCGCCGCTGAGCGAGATGACCGGCACGTGGGAGGTGGAGCCGCTGGGCGGCGACCGGTGCCGGCTGACGCTGCTGCACGACTTCCGGGTCAGCGGCGACAGCCCCGAGGACATCGCCTGGGTCGAGCGCGCCACCGACGCCAACAGCCGCGCCGAACTCGACAGCCTCGCCCGCATCGCCGGCGGGTGGGCGCTGATGGACCAGCTCGTGATGACCTTCGAGGACACCGTCCGCGTGGAGGCCCCGCCGGAGCGGGTGTACGCCTTCCTGGAGCGGGCCGACCGGTGGCCCGTACTGCTGCCGCACGTCGCGCGCCTCGACCTCACCGAGGACCCGGCCCTCCCCGGGGTGCAGCTGCTCGCGATGGACACGCTGACCGCGGACGGTTCGTCGCACACCACCGAGTCGGTGCGGGTGTGCTTCCCCGAGGAGGGCCGCATCGTCTACAAGCAGACCCGGCCGCCGGCCCTCATGTCCGCGCACACCGGCGCCTGGACGGTCGCCGGCGACGCCCACGGCTCGACGGTGACCTCCCGCCACGGCGTCGTCCTGCGGCCGGACGCCGTGACACGGGTCCTGGGCCCGACCGCCGACCTGGCGGCGGCCCGGCGCTACGTACGCGACGCGCTGGGCCGCAACAGCACGGTGACGATGACGCACGCGAAACGGGACGCGGAGGCCGCGGCGCGCGCGGCGGCGGCCCGCGCGGCGGAGCCAGCCGTGCGGGCGGCCTAACCGCGCAACGGCCGGGCGGCGTAGCCGCGCAGGGCCTGGCGGCCGGCGGCCTGCGGCTCCAAGACGGCTCCACGGGGGCTCCAGCGGATGCCGACAGACTCTGCATCAAGCGTGAGAGAGGTGTGTGATGGCTGTCCAGCGAGTGCACCGCGCGTCCTACACCATGGACGTCGCCGCGCCGGCCGGCGTGGTCTACGGGCTGGTGGCGGACACGACCCAGTGGCCGTTGTTCGTCCCCGCGAGCATTCACGTGGAGCGCCTGGACTTCGACGGCGTCCACGACCGGTTCCACATGTGGGCCACGGCGAACGGAACCGTCCGGTCCTGGCTCTCCCGCCGAACCCTCGACGCCACCCGGCACCGCATCGACTTCCGGCACGAGCTGCCCGCGGCCCCCACCACGGCCATGGGCGGCAGCTGGACGGTCGAGCCGCGCGGGCCGGGCCGCTGCCGCCTGCTCCTCGAACACGACTTCACCGTCGACGGGGACCGGGCCGCGGACGCCGCATGGGTCCGGCGGGCCACCGACACCAACAGCCGCGCGGAGCTCGCGCAGCTGAAGGAGACCGCCGAGCAGTGGAGCCGCCTGGACGACCTGCTCCTCACCTTCGAGGACTCCGTCCGCGTCGACGGCCCCGCGGACCTCGTCTACGCCTTCCTGTACGACGTCGCCGACTGGCCGCGGCTGCTGCCGCACGTCTCCCGGCTCGACGTCAGGGAGGACGAGCCGGGGGTGCAGCTGATGGCGATGGACACCCTGACCGCGGACGGCTCGGTGCACACCACGGAGTCGGTACGGGTCTGCTTCCCGCACGCCGGCCGCATCGTCTACAAGCAGACGGCCACGCCCGCGCTGATGGCCGCGCACACGGGGGAGTGGTCGGTCATCCCGGACGAGACGGGCGTCACCGCGGTCTCGCAGCACAGCGTCCTGCTGCGCGAGGAGGCGGTGGAGCGCGTACTGGGCACCGGCACGACGCCGGCACAGGCACGCGCGTACGTCCGCGAGGCGCTGGGCCGCAACAGCACGGCGACGCTGGCCCTGGCGAAGCAGCACGCGGAGACGGCGGTGCGGATGCTGTAGCGGAGGGCCAGGGCGCCCCCCCCTCGGCCGCTGCCGCCACTGTCACGGCCCCGCTGCCACCGCTGCCACCGCCGCCACCGCTGCCCCCGCCGCCCCCGCTGCCCCCGCCGCCCCCGCTGCCCCCGCCGCCCCCGCTGCCCCTGCTGCCACAGACCCGCCCGCCGCTGGTCGGCTGCCTGCCGGAACCGGCCGCAACCCCCGGCCCGCCGCTCCCTGCGGGCCGGCCCCGGACCCGCGGTACCTGCGGCCGCGGCACGGCAGGGCCCCGCCGGAACCCTTCCACCCACGCCCCCTCCGGCGGGGCTCCGCCGCCACCCCGGCGGCGCGTCAGGCCGTGTCAGCGATACGTGGCAGAGGCATGCATCATGGTCCCCTTTGCAGGCCCACGCCGAGGAGGGGTACCGATGGCAGCCGCCCTGACCGTGGTCATCGCCCCAGGTCCCGCACCGGCCCTGGACCTGCGCGGCCCACTTGACCCGGACGCCCTGGAGGCCGCGCTCGCGGCACTCCCGCCGAGCACCCACACCCTGCACCGGCACTCCGCGACCCACCACACCCTGCGCCTGGAGTCGGGCGACTGCCCGGCAGGCGCCCTCGCCGACCTGCTGACCGCCCCGCCGCCGCAGACCGCAGCTGCTGCGGACGCGGCAGTGCCGGCCGCCGCCGCACGGGACGACGAGGCAGGGCTGCCGGCGGAGCACCCCCTGCCCGCGCACGGCACCGCGTCGCGGGGGGCGGGCACAGGGGCGGGGACAACGGCGGCAGGCGCGGCAGGCGCGTTTGGTGTCGCTGGTGTGGCCAGTGCGGGCACTGCGACGGCTCGGGCCGGTGCCGCGGCCGCGCGGGCCAGGCGCGGCCGGGCCGCGGCCGTACCCCCTGCCGGGCTGCCCGCAGCCCCCCGGCAGCGGGAAGTGCTGCTCGACGCGCTCACCGCGCGGTCCGGTGCCGCGCCGCTGCACGTCGAGCAGCTGCACTGGCGCTGGTACGGGCCCCTGGACACCCGCCGCTTCCGCGACGCCTGGCGGGCGGTGGCCGCGCAGGAGCCCGTGCTGCGGGCCGCGTTCGCCGAGCACGCCGCCGACTCGGCCGCCGCCGGGCCGTGCGTCGTCGTACACCCGGAGGCCGCCCCCGACCCCGTACGCCACCCGTACGGCTCCGCCGACTGGCACTCGCTGCTCGTCGGCGAACGCCTCCGCCCCTTCGACCTGCACCGCCCCGGCCCGCTGCGCATCGCGCTGCTCGACGAGCAGGCCGGCCCCGCCGGCCCCACCCGCGTCATCCTCACCTTCCACCACGCCCTGCTCGACGGGTGGAGCGTCCGGCTGCTGCTGCGCTCCTTCTACCGCGCCTACCTCGCCGCCGGCCGCACCCGCGGCGGCGAACGCCGCCCCGACGTCCGCGACCACCTCGACTGGCTCGCCCGCCAGGACGACACCGCCCCCCGCGCCTACTGGGCCCGCGCCGTCCCCCCGGCCGACTCCCGCACCCTGCCCCCCACCGCGGCCGCCGCCGTCGTCGCGGGTCGCGGCGACCGGCCCGCCCGCACCGGGCCCGCCCGCACCGGGCACGGCCGCGCCCGTATCCGGCTGACCCCCGGCGAAGCAGTCCGGCTGCGCGAATGGGCCGCACGGCACGGCGCCGCCGAATCCACCGCGCTCGGCGCCGCCTGGGCGCTGCTGCTGCACCGCGGGACGGGCTCCGGGTTCCGGCCGTCGCCGGTCGCGTTCGCCGTCGCCGCGTCCGGGCGCGGCATCACCCTGCGCGGCGCCGCCGGCCTGCCCGCCCCGCTCCAGGGGCCGCTGCCGCTGCACGTCCGCGTCGACCCGTCGGCGCCCGTCGTTCGGCTGCTGGCGGACCTGGCCGGGGCGACGCTCGGTGCTTCCTCGTACGAATGGGTGTCGCACGGGCAGATCCACACCTGGAGCGGCCGCGGCGCCGACAGCGAACTCACCGCCTCGCTGCTCGCGTTCGACCCCCCGGCGGGCCCGCCCTTCCATCCCGGGCCGCCGGCCGCGGTGGAGGCCGAGCTCGCCGAGGAGGGCGTACAGCTGGGGCGGCCGCAGGCCGTCGACGCGTACACGGCGCTGCCGATCAGCATCCGCGCGCACCACGACTGCGAGGGCGGGCTGGTGCTGACCGCCGTGAACGACCGCACCCGCATCCCCGACGCGGAGGCCGAGGCGGCGCTCGGGCAGACCGCGCTGCTGCTGCGCGAGCTTCCGGCGGACGCCGACGGCACCACGCCCGCCAGGCAGTTCCTGCGCCTTCTCGCGGAGGCGGCCGGGCCGGCCACGCCGGCAGCCCCGCCCGCGGCCCGCGGCACCGGCCTGGTCGAGCTGCGGCCGGCCGCGCACCCCGGCGCCGGAACGGTCCTGCTCGTCCCGCCGCCCGGCGCGACCGCCGACTGCTACGCCGGCGTCGCCGACGCCTACCGCGGCCCGCAGGCCCTCGCCACCGTCGCGCCGCCCGCGGACGCCGCCGCCTGCCTGCGCGCCCTGCGGCCCGCACTCGCCGCCGGGGAACCGCTGCTCCTCGGCGGCCACTCCGGCGGCGGGCAGCTCGCGTACGAGGTCGCACGGCGCATCGGCGCGCACGGCTGGCGCCCGCCGCCCGTGGCCGTCGCCGCTTCGGCCCGCGGCCTCGCCCGCACCCTGCGCACGGCGGCACCGCACGGCCACAGCGGCTGACGACTGCTCAGACGGCGGCGGGCAGCAGCCGCTTCCGAACAAGCCCCACGACATCTTCAACGTGGTCGTTGAGGTAGAAGTGCCCGCCGTCGAACCAGTGGAACTCGGTCTCCGCGTCCGTGTGCCCGCGCCAGGCCGCCGCCTCGCGCAGCGACACCTTCGTGTCGCGCTGCCCGACCAACGCCACGATCGGGCAGCGCAGCGGCGGCCCGGGCCGGTACCGGTAGGACCGCGCGGCCTCGTAGTCGGCCCGCAGCACGGGCAGGCTCATCCGCAGCAGCCGGTCGTCCGTCAGCAGCTCGTCCGGAGTGCCGCCCAGGTCCTTCACGGTGGACAGCACCCACTCGTCGTCGCCGATGTTGTCGTACTCGCCCTCCCGGTGCGTCGACGGCGCCCGGCGGCTCGACGCGAACAGCACGAGCGGCTCGATGCCCGCCGCCTCCAGCCGCAGCGCCACCTCGAAGCCGACGGTCGCGCCGATGCTGTGCCCGAAGAACGCGAGCGGCCGGTCCGACCAGGACAGCAGCTCGGCGTACACCCGGTCCGCCATCTCCTGCACGTCCGTCACGAACGGCTCCGCCCGCCGGTCGCCCCGCCCCGGGTACTGGACGGTGAGCACCTCCAGGGCGGGGGAGAGCGCCCGCGAGAACGGGAAGAAGTAGCTGGCCGACCCCCCGGAGTGAGGCAGGCACACCAACCGCACCGCCGCCTCCGGCGCCGGATGGAACCGGCGCACCCACGCCCCGCCCGCGCTCCTCGCGCTCATCGCACCTCCCGTACGCATCCACTGGCACGGGCCAATCTCCCCACCCCGCATCGTGCCCCCTTCGAACCTCCCTTGAGCGGGGATGGCGTCGGCACAACCGGCTGCACGTTGCAGCCTGACCGTGCGGGGGTTCGACGCGAGTGGAGGGGATTGGACGGGGGTTCGAGTGAACGTCGAGCGGGTGTCGCGACGCTGGTCGTCCGTACGGACCAGCTACGGACCGGCCACGGAACAGCCCGGCCCCGCGGCTCCGTGAGGACCGAGCCCCCCGAGCCCTGTAACGAAGGAGCTGATCCACGCCGCCATGGCCACGACGACCGAGACCACCGCTGGTACCGCTGCCGCCGTCCCCGGCCCCGCCGGCACGGCGCCGGGCCGGGTCGCCGCGGTCCCCGCCGGGGCGCCCGCCGTTGCTCCCGAGGAGGCCGCCGCCCTTGCCCGCGCCGCGCGGCTCGACGCGCTGCTCGGCGACCCGCTCGACCCCGCCAACCCGCACGGCCTGGCCGAGCTCCTCGCTGCCGACACTCGCGGCGAACCCCCCGCAGCCACCGAGCAGTTGCTCACCGACGCACGCCTCGGCGCCGAGTTCGTGCCCGCCGAGTTCGGCGGCCGCCTCACCCGCGCCGACCTGCTCGCCAAAGTGCTCCGCCCCGTCTTCCGCCGCGACGTCGCCCTCGGCTTCGGCTACGGCATCACCTCGCTCTTCGGCACCGCCGCCGTCTGGGCCGCCGGCACCGAGCGGCAGCGCGCCGACACCGCCGGGCTGCTCCTGCGCGGCGGCCGCGCCTCGATCGTCCACCACGAGGTCGCCCACGCCAACGCCATCCTCCGCGACGAGTTCACCGCCACCCCCGGCCGCTCCGGCTACACCCTCAGCGGGCGCAAGGACGTCATCATGAACGCGTCCCGCTCCGCCGCCTGGGTCGTCTGGGCCCGCACCGCACCCGAACGCGGCCCCCGCAGCCACTCCGTGCTCCTCCTCGACCCCGCCGACCTCCCCGCGGGCACCGTCACCCGGCTGCCCCGCGTCCCCACCCCCGGCATGCGCGGCGGGCTGTTCTCCGGCCTGGAGTTCACCGGCGCGCCCGTCCCGTCGTCCGCCCTCGTCGGCCGGCCCGGCGAAGGCGTCGCCCTCGCGCTGCGCACCTTCCAGGTCAACCGCTGCCTGATCCCCGCCCTGGCCGTCGCCGCCGCCGACACCGTCCTGCACTCCGCCGTCCGCGCCGTCACCCCCGGCCGCGGCGGGCGCACCGTACGCCGCTGGTACAAGCCGCTCACCGGCGTCTTCGCCGACCTGCTGGCCTGCGACAGCATGGCGACGACCGCGCTGCGCGCGCTCAGCCTGCTGCCCGAGCGCAGCCACGTCCTGGCCGCCGCCGTCAAGTACGTCGTACCGGACCTGCTGCGCGAGGACCTCGAAGCCCTCGCGTCCGTCCTCGGCTCGCACGGGTACGAGCACCGCAGCCCCCAGTACGGCTCCCTCGACAAGCTGGTGCGCGACCTGCCCGTCGCCGGCCTCGGCCACACCGGGACGGCCGCCTGCCAGGCCGTCATCGTCCCGCAGCTGCGCAGCCTCGCCGAGCGGTCCTGGTTCAGCGCCGAGGAGCCGCCGCCCGCGCTGTTCCGCGCCGGCGCGCCCCTGCCCGTACTGGACTACCGGCTGCTCGGCATCGCCAGCGGCGACGACTTCCTCTCCGCCACCCTCGCCGGCACCGCCGAACGCCTCGCACCGCACCGGGCCGACGGCGGCCCCGCGAGCGACCTCGCCGCGCTCGCGGAACTCGCCGAGACCTTCGTCAACGAGCTGCGCGGGCTCCGCGCCCGCTGCCTGCGCATCCGCGAGACGCGGGAGTCGCTGACCGACCCGGCCGTCGTCACCCTCTCCGACCGGTACGCCCTCGTCCTCGCCGCGGCGAGCGTCCTCGGCGTGTGGGAGTCCCGTTCCCAGGACGGCCGCGACCCGTTCCTCGCCGACCCGGCCTGGGCCGTGCTCGCCCTGACGCGGATCGGCCGCCGCATGGGCATCCCCGTGCCGGAACTCCCCGACGGCGTCCTCGACCGGATGCTCGCCGAACTGTCCGCGCGCTACCGCGACAGCCGCAGCTGCGACCTCGACGGGCTCCCGCTCGCACGGTGACGCCCGGCGAAGCATCCGCCCGCCCGCACCGGCCCCAGAACCGCCCACAGGAGGAGCCCGCCCATGCCGGACCACCCCGCACCGGACGCGCCGCGCACCGCGACGCGCATCGCGCCGCCCGTCCACGTCCCCGGCCCGCACGGGCCGTGGGACGAGGTCCACCGCGGACTGGACCGGTACGGCAGCGCCGTCGTGTACGCGACCTGGGGAGAATGGCTGCCCGCGGCCCTCGCCGAGCCGGGCCTGCGCCCGCTGCTCGGCCGTGACTGGCAGCGCTACCGCGGCACCGCCGACGCGGCGATCCGGTACCGCTTCCTGACCTCCCGCATGATCATCAAGTACACGGCGGCTGCCGCGCTGTGCACCGGCCCCGCCGCGTTCGACCTCGCGTACAAGCTGGGCGGGCGCCCGTTCATCCGCGGGCTCGACCAGATCGACATCAGCCTGAGCCACACCGACGACCTCATCGCGGTCGGCGTCTGCCGCACCGGCCGCATCGGGGTCGACGTCGAGCCGGCCGACCGCCGCATGTCCTTCGAGCTGCTCCGCAGCCACATGTGCACCCCCGCCGAACACGCCGAGCTCGCCCGCATGTCGGGGGAGCGGCAGACCGCGGAGCTGCTGCGGCTGTGGACGCTGAAGGAGGCGTACACCAAGGCCCTCGGGCAGGGCCTCCAGCTCGGCTTCACCGAGTTCGGCTTCGGCCTGACCGGCGGCGGCCTGATCGCCCCGGACGGCACCCCGGCCGCGGGCGGGGAATGGGCGTTCGCGACGCACCCGGTCCTGGCCGACCGCTACCTGCTGAGCACGGCATGCCACGACACGGGCCTGGACACGGCCCGCGACACGGCGGTCGACACGATGCTGGACCCGGCGTTCATGGCGGCGGTGGAGGACGCCCTGGCAACGGGGTGACCCGCCTTCCAGTCAAACCCCGCTTCGCCTCCCCGCTCTACGAGCCGTTCATGTCGAAAACATCCCGTCTGATCCATTCGAGCATATTGCCGGATTCTGTGAAAGTGCTCAGAACCGCGCGCCTTCTCGCATAACATCGCAGCTCACGTAGCCTGCTCCCCGCGCACGCGGGGATGACCCCGGCACGGTGCCGCCGGCCCCGGTCCCGTCGGACTGCTCCCCGCGCACGCGGGGATGACCCCAACAACGGGCTGCGCGTCCGCGAGGAGGCGGGCTGCTCCCCGCGCACGCGGGGATGACCCTGACGGTCAGCCCGGTCGCGCCGTCGGGGAGCGCTGCTCCCCGCGCACGCGGGGATGACCCCGCTGCTGCGTGTTGACCGTCGCGCGCTCTATCCTGCTCCCCGCGCACGCGGGGATGACCCCACCTGATAGCTGATCCACTTGGCGATCAGGGCCTGCTCCCCGCGCACGCGGGGATGACCCCGTCGTCCATCGTGCGCTTCGTGGTCATCGTCTCTGCTCCCCGCGCACGCGGGGATGACCCCGCCCCCGGCGTCGGCGGGCAGGCAGGGCACGACTGCTCCCCGCGCACGCGGGGATGACCCCCGCAAGCTCAGCGCGTGGACGGTCCATGTCCACTGCTCCCCGCGCACGCGGGGATGACCCCTCACTCGGGGGCCGCCAGGTCTCCGAGGCCGTCTGCTCCCCGCGCACGCGGGGATGACCCCGCGTCACAGCTGACCAACGACCTGATCTCCGACTGCTCCCCGCGCACGCGGGGATGACCCCCCCCACGTCCACGGACCGGCGGAGTTCGGCGATCTGCTCCCCGCGCACGCGGGGATGACCCCGTGCCCCTCGACCACGGGCCCGACGACGTCGACTGCTCCCCGCGCACGCGGGGATGGCCCCGCGGACATGCCGGGCAGGCACTGGAGTACAGGCTGCTGTTCGCGCCTGCCGTTCGCACGTTGCAGCCCGTTGATCCGGGCGCGGGATTCGGCGCGGCGATGCACCTCTTCGTCGCCAGTCTCGTTCACTCATATGGGTGATGTCTGGGAAGCGGCGTTCGGACCGCGCCTGGAGCCCGGATCATGAACAGGCTCCCCTTTCCGCCAGCGCGGCGAGCCCGGGAGCCCGCTCTCCGGGCGGGGATGGGGATTCCCGCCCGGGTGCGCGTACCGAGGTCCTGGGGGGATCGAGATGCACGACGACGCACCGCACTGGAGCGCTTCGCTGTCACCGGCGGCGCGGAGCGTGTGGGCGAAGCACGAGGACAAGACCTCGAAGTGGCTGCCGCTGTGGCGGCACATGGCGGACTCCGCCGCGATGGCGGAGCGGTTGTGGGACGAGTGGCTGCCGCATCACGTTCGGCGCCTCGTGGCGGATAGCCTCCCCGACGGCGAGCGCGATGCGCGGCGGCTCGCCGTGTGGCTGGGGGCCGTCCACGACATCGGAAAAGCGACGCCCGCCTTCGCCTGCCAGGTAGACCAACTCGCCGAGCGTATGAGGTCTGTGGGGCTGGACATGCCCACGCCCCGGCAGTTCGGCGACGCCCGCAGGCGCGCTCCGCACGGCTTGGCCGGCCAGGCCCTCGTGGAGGAGTGGCTGGAGGGGCGCGGGTGGTCACCACGGGCGGCGATGGCGTTCGCCGGGGCCATCGGCGGGCACCACGGGGTACTTCCCGGCCACGAGCACTTCCACGCCCTGCACCAGCATCCCGAGCTCTTGCGCACACCCGGGTCCTCCGACCGCCTGTGGCGCGCCGTGCAGAACGAGCTGCTCGACGCGGCCACCGCGGCCTATGGAGTGCGGGACCGCCTGCACGACTGGAGCGCGGTCAAGTTGCCCCAGCCGGTGCAGGTCGTGCTGTTGGCCCTCGTGATCCTCGCGGACTGGATCGCCAGCAACTCCGACCTCTTCCTCCTCTACCCCGAGGAGCGGCACCGCAGCGACGCCGAGCGCATCGAAGCCGCGTGGCGCGGCATCGAGCTGCCGCCGCCCTGGACCGCGCCGATCGTGGAGGAGGACGTGCGGGGCCTGCTCGAAGCGCGCTTCGGGCTTCCCGCCGTCCGTCCCCTGCAGGAGGAAGCCGTCCGCTTGGCGCGGGCGACCCCCACCCCGGGCCTGATGATCATCGAGGCGCCGATGGGCGAGGGCAAGACGGAGGCGGCACTCGCCGTGGCGGAGGTGTTCGCCTCCCGGACGCGGGCCGGCGGCTGCTTCGTCGCACTGCCGACCAGGGCGACGGCCAACGCCATGTACGGCCGCTTCCGCAAGTGGCTCGACCGTCTTCCGGGCGAGGGGGCACGCACCGTCTACCTGGCCCATTCCAAGGGCTTCCTCGACGACGCCTTCGCGGCGGACCTCCGCGCAGGAAGCCGTTCTATCGCAGCCGTCGACCTCGACGGGGATCCGACCTCGCTGCGGTCCCTCCGAGACGACCGGTGCGCGGCAGCGTCGGCCCTCGTCGCACACCAGTGGCTGCGCGGCCGCAAGAAGGGGATGCTGGCACCGTTCGTCGTCGGAACCATCGACCAGCTGCTCTTCGCCGCACTGAAGAGCCGGCATCTGGTGCTGCGGCACCTGGCCCTGGCCGGCAAGGTCGTCGTCATCGACGAGGTCCACGCCTACGACGCGTACATGAACGCATACCTCGAACGCGTCCTGTCCTGGCTCGGCCGCTACAAGGTCCCCGTCGTGATGCTGTCCGCAACCTTGCCCGCCGATCGGCGCCGGGCGCTGGCCCTCGCCTACTCCGAGGGGGCCGACGAGGCCGGAGCCCTCACCGCAACCAGCGCCTATCCACTGATCAGCGTGGTTTCCGAAGGCCGGGAGACGATCGTCGGAACGCCCCCTGCGGCCGCGGGCCGACACCTCTCGATCACCGTCGAGAAGCTGGACGACGACCCCTCCGCCCTGGCCGACCGCCTGGCGGCCGAACTCGCCGGGGGCGGCTGCGCCCTGGTCGTCCGCAACACCGTCGACCGTGTCCTCCAGAGTGCCGACGTACTGCGCGAACGCTTCGGCCCCGACGCGGTCACCGTGGCCCACTCCCGGTTCACCGACCTCGACCGGGCCCGCAAGGACGACGACCTCGTCGCCCGGTTCGGCCCGGGGGGCACGCGCCCCGCAGGGCCGCAGCCGCACATCGTGGTCGCGAGCCAGGTCGCGGAGCAGTCGCTCGACATCGACTTCGACATCCTGGTCACCGACCTCGCCCCCGTCGACCTCGTCCTCCAACGCATGGGGCGGCTGCACCGCCACCAGCGTGGCGAAGGCCAGGCCGGCCGCCCGGAGCGGCTGCGCGTCCCGAGATGCCTCATCACCGGCGTCGACTGGGATGCAGGACCGCCCAGCCCCGCCGAAGGATCTGCCGCCGTCTACGGACGGCACGCCCTTCTGCGGTCCCTCGCCGTGCTGCACCCGCATCTCGAAGGCAGGCCCCTCGACCTCCCCGACCGCATCAGCCCCCTCGTGCAGGCCGCCTACGGCGATACGAGGCCACCCGCCCCCGAGGCCTGGACCGCGGCCGTGGACAGCGCCCGGGGCGAACACGACAGGAACACCGCGGAGAAGCGTCGGAAGGCGCAGACCTTCCTCCTCGACCAGGCGCGCAGGCCCGGCCGCTCCCTGATCGGCTGGATCGACGCCGGAGTCGGCGACGCGGAAGACACCCGCGCCGGCCGCGCCCAGGTCAGAGACAGCGAGGAGGCCCTGGAGGTGCTCGTCGTCCAGCGCCGCCGCGACGGCACGTACACCACCCTGCCCTGGCTGGACCGGGGCAGGGGCGGGCTCGAACTGCCTCTGGACGCCGTCCCGCCGCCCCGCGCCGCCCGCGCGGCCGTCGCCAGCGCGCTGCGGCTCCCGTACCACTTCGGCAAGCTGTGGCTCATCGACCAGGTGATCGGCGAACTCGAGCAGTTCTGCCCCGCCGCATGGCAGGCCAAGGAGAGCCACATGCTCGCCGGAGAACTGTTTCTCGTGCTCGACGAGGACTGCCGCGCCCGGCTGGCAGGCTTCGACCTCCACTACAGCGAGACCGACGGCCTGGAGGTCACTCCGGCCGGCACCAAGGACGTGAAGCTGGTGAAAGGCGTTCCCGGATTCGACCTGGTCTCCCGCCCCTGGCTGGGCGTCCAGTTGTGCGACGGTTCCACGGCGGAGCTCTCCCTCAGAGAGGTCTTCGCCCGGGCCGCCGGGATCCGGCGGATCGTGGGCGACCTGCCCACGCAGGAATTCGCCCTCATGCGCCTGCTGCTGGCCATCCTCCACGACGCGGTCGACGGCCCCCCGGACATCGACGCCTGGCAGGACCTGAGCGAAAGCCCGCAACCCCTCGCCGCGGTCGGCCCCTACCTCGACCGCCACCGGGAGCGGTTCGACCTCCTGCACCCCACCCGGCCGTTCTTCCAAGTCGCGGACCTGCGCACGCAGAAGGACGAAGTGTTCTCCCTGAACCGGATCGTGGCCGACATCCCGAACGGCGACGCGTTCTTCACCATGCGCCGGCCCGGCGTCGAACGGCTCACCTTCGCCGAAGCCGCCAGGTGGCTCGTCCACGCCCAGGCCTTCGATACCTCCGGCATCAAGTCCGGGGCCGTGGGCGACCCCCGTGTGAAGGGCGGCAAGGGCTACCCGCAGGGTGTGGCTTGGGCCGGCAACATCGGAGGACTGTTCGCCGAAGGCGACAGCCTCCAGCAGACGCTCCTCCTGAATCTGATCCCCGCGGACGGCACGGCCGTCACCACGGTCAAGAACGACCGCCCTGCCTGGCGCCGGGAGCAGTGCGGTCCCCAGACGCAGGACGACCTCACCACCCGGCCCACAGGGCCTCGCGACCTCTACACCTGGCAGTCCCGGCGCATCCGCCTCCACCACGACGGCACCGCAGTCCACGGCGTGGTCCTCTCCTACGGCGACCCCTTGCCGGTGGCGGACGCCCACCGGCACGAACCCCTGAGCGGCTGGCGCCGCAGCATCCCGCAGGAGAAGAAGCTCGGCCGCTCCCCGGTCTACATGCCCCGCCAGCACGACCCCGCCCGCTCCGCCTGGCGCAGCCTCGCCTCACTCCTTGCCTCCGTCGGCGAGGAGCAGCCCGGACAGCGGACTGAGCCGGCCCCGTACCTGCGGGCCGGTGTGCTCAAGTGGATCGCCGAACTGACCCACGAACGGCTCCTCCCACGGGACCTGCTGATCCGGCCCCGGCTGATCGGCGCCGTCTACGGCACACAGCAGTCGGTCATCGACGAAGTGGTCGACGACGCGTTCGCCATGCCCGTGGTCCTTCTCCACGAACAGGATCAGCGCTACGCGCAGCAGGCCGTCGCGGCAGTCGAGGACAGCACCAAGGCGGTCAACGCCCTCGCGGACCTGGCCGCAGACCTCGCCGCAGCCTCTCGTAGGGCCGCCGAAGCCCCCCGGGACACGGCCCGCGATCTGGGCTTCGGCCTGCTCGACGGCCCGTACCGCCAGTGGCTGGCCGGCCTCGGCGACGCACCCGACCCCTCCGACGCGCGTGCTGTCTGGCAGCGGACGGCGTACTGGATCCTCCGCGACACCGCCTCCACTCTGCTCGCGGACGCCGGCGACACCGGCTGGCTCGACCACGCCCGCTCCGAACGCATTTTCCACGCCCGGCTCAACAAGGCCCTCGGGCTGCGTAACGACACCGCACCACTCGACCCGGCCGCACCCGCGTGTGGAGCAGACCCCAGCAAGGAGGCAGTCCGATGACGGAGACCGCGCCGAGGAGCCCGGCGCCCGCCGAACATCCGGAACGCAAACCGGAACGCACCACAGGCGCAGGAACGGAGCACGGGCCGGTCCGCCAAGCCGTCGCCCAGCGCATCCGCACCCTCCAACACGACTACCGCAACGACGTATCCCACGCAGTACAAGCCCTCGCACGCCTCCGCAGGGGCATCGGCCGACAGGCGACCGAGACGCCCGACCTGTGGGGCCTCGTGGGCATGGAGCAGTTCTACGCCACACGGACCGTGCACGGCCGCGGCCGTGTGGACGAAGCCGAGGCACTGCGCGCCGAGCGCGCCGCCCACGTCGCCGTGACCCTGTGGGCCCTCCACCAGCAGTCCAACCGGGCCAAGCGGATGCACGTGGAGGACGGAGCCTCCCTGGGCACGGCCGTACGACGCCTCATGTCCGGCACCGACTCCGACGAGCCGATCCGCAAGCGGCTCGTCCGCGCGGGCACGGCGACGACGTTCGACGTGCTGGCCCAGCGGCTCCGGGAACTGGTCGTACTCCTGCGGGCCGCCGAGATCCCCCTCGACTACGGCCTGCTCGCCGAGCAGCTCGACCGCTGGCAGCGGCCCGGCGGGCCCGCGCTGGTCCGCCAGGCCTGGGGGCGCAGCTTCCACGCCCACCAGCCCGCTGCCGGCCACGGCGCGCAGCAGGACGACGCACCCGGCGGGCCGGTCGAGACCGGCGCCGGCCCGAACGACACGAAGGACGAGACATGAGCCGCACCATCCTCGACGTGCACATCCTCCAGACGGTGCCGCCGAGCAACATCAACAGGGACGACACCGGCGCCCCGAAGAGCGCCGTCTACGGCGGAGTCCGCCGCTCCAGGGTGTCCAGCCAGGCCTGGAAGAAGGCCACGCGCAACGCCTTCGGGGAACTGCTGGACCCGGCAGACCTGGGCGTCAGGACGAAGAAGGTCGTGGACGCCCTCACCCGGCGCATCACGGCGCGCGAGACGTCCCTGACCGCCGAGCAGGTGTGGCCGATGGCCGCCGAGGTCATCCAGGTCGCCACCGGGGCCAAGATCGAGACCCCGGCGCGCAAGACCGGTGCGAAGGGCGGCAAGGGCGACCCGCGGGGCGAGGGGGCTCCCGAGCCGCAGGCACCCCAGTCCTCGTACCTGCTGTTCCTCAGCGCCCGCCAGCTCGACCTGCTCGCGGACCTGGCCCTCGAGGGCATCGCGAAGAAAGCCGACCCGAAGGTGCACCTCAAGGACCCCGAGGTGAAGAGCCGGGCGAAGAAGGCGGCCGCCACCCGGCACTCCGTGGACATCGCCCTCTTCGGCCGGATGGTGGCCGACAACACCGACCTCAACGTCGACGCCGCCGCCCAGGTCGCCCACGCCCTCAGCGTCCACCCGGTGGACCTGGAAGCCGACTACTTCACCGCCGTCGACGACCAGAACGGCGACGCCGAGCCCGGGGCGGGAATGATCGGAACGGTCGACTTCAACTCCGCCACCCTCTACCGCTACGCCGCGGTCGACGTCGACCTGCTCGCCGCCAACCTCGACGCCGGCCTGACCGACGACGAACGCCGCGCAGAGCCGGCACCGGGACCTGCACCTGCACCGACTCCGGAGCCGGTGCGCCGTGCGGTCGAAGCCTTCGTCGAGGCCTTCACCCTCTCCATGCCCAGCGGGAAGATCAACACCTTCGGGAACCACACCCTGCCGGACGCGGTCGTCGTCAAGCTGCGCTCCGCCCGCCCCGTCAGCTTCGTCGGCGCCTTCGAACGCCCCGTGACCCGGGAAGGCACGGGCGACGGCCACGTCCGGGCAGCCTGCGAGGCCCTCGCGGCACACGTCCCCGCGGTGGAGGAGTCCTTCGGCGCCGCCGCGGACCACACCTGGATCGTCCGCGTCGGCGAGCAGACCGAAGCCCTGGCACCGCTCGGCGAGCAGGTCAACCTCCGCGAACTCGTCGGCAGGGTGGGGGACGCCGTCGCGGAACGGATGGGCAAGCGGGGATGAGCGTCCTCGCCCTGCGGCTGGCGGGCCCCCTCCAGGCATGGGGGTCCTCCGCCCGCTTCGCCCGCCGCACGACGGAGACCGCCCCCACGAAGAGCGGCGTCATCGGCCTGCTCGCCGCCGCACTCGGCCGCCCGCGCAACGCTGACCTCTCCGACCTGGCCGCCCTCTCCTTCGCCGTACGGATCGACCAGGCCGGCACGCGCGTACGGGACTTCCAGACGGCCCGCCACACCGACACGGGCAAGGCGATGCCCGTCTCGGAGCGCTTCTACCTGGCAGACGCCGTCTTCGTCGCAGCCGTCGCAGGCGACGACGCGCTCGTGCAGGACCTGCACGCCGCCGTGCGGGCCCCCGTCCACCTGCCCTACCTCGGACGGCGCTCATGCCCACCGCAAGGGCCCGTCGACCTGGAAATCGTCCGAGCCGCGGACGATCCCGCAGCAGTGCTGCGCGAGGCGCCGTGGCAGGCCGCCGCATGGCACCAGGAACGGCACCGAAGCCGGCCCTCGGTCCGCCTGACCCTTCTGGCCGAAGCGGCCCCCGGAGACCCGCACGGCACGGCCCTCCGCGACCAGCCGCTCAGCTTCGCGCCGTCCCACCGCCGCTACGCGCTGCGCACCGTCGTGCAGACATCCGTCGAGGTGCCGAACCCGCGCTTCCAGCCCGGCGAACGGCACCACGCCACGGCAACCGGGCGGCGTGTGCCCGTGCCCCCACCCCGGCACACCCCCGAAGCCCACCTCACGCAGCTTCCCCTGCACCTCCCGCCGGACGGCCACTGATGTACCTGACCCGATTCCGACTCAACACCGCCCGCGCCGGCTCACGCCACCTGCTCGCCTCACCGCAGCGCATGCACGCCGCCGTGATGTCGTCGTTCGCCGACGTACTGCCCGGCGACCCCCATGCCCCGCGCGTCCTCTGGCGCATCGACCGCAACTCGCGCGCCGAGGCTCTGCTCTTCATCGTCAGCGAGCAGCGCCCGGACCTCACCCACCTCGTCGAACAGGCCGGCTGGCCGACCACAGCCGCCTGGCAGACGTACGAGTACACGTCCTTCCTCGACGGCCTCGCCAAGGGCGGCATCTGGGACTTCCGGCTCACGGCGAACCCCGTCCACCACGTACGCCGCAGCACGGACGAGATCCGCAAGCGCACCGCCCATCGCACCCCGCGCCACCAGATGGGGTGGCTGCTGGACCGGCAGGAGCGGGCCGGCTTCCGGGTCCTCGAAACCCCCGCCGAACGGCGGCGCCTCGCACAGGGGGACGAGCACCAGCTCACCGTCCGCGACGAACAGCGGCACCGCTTCGGCAAGACGGACACCGGCACAGGCCTGGCGAACCGCGTACCGCTGGTGACCGTCACCTTCGACGGCCGGCTCGAAATCACCGACCCCGAGCTCCTGCGGCGGACTCTGACCCTCGGGCTGGGCAAGGCGAAGGCGTACGGGTGCGGCCTGATGACCCTGGCTGCGGCGTCAGGGGGCACACGGTGACGACCGTGGCTCGGCGCCGTGCCTCGTCCCCGCGCGACCTGACGCGCGTCGCGGAGCGCATCTCGTTCGTCTACCTCGAGCGGTGCATCATCCACCGCGACCAGAACGCCATCACGGCCGAGGACGCCGACGGCACCACGCACATCCCCTCCGCCACCATCGGCACCCTGCTGCTCGGCCCGGGCACGCGCATCACCGACCAGGCGATGACCGTGCTCGCCGACAGCGGCACCGCCGTCGCCTGGGTCGGCGAACACGGCGTGCGCTACTACGCGGGCGGACGCTCCCTGAACCGCTCCTCGGCGCTCGTGGAAGCGCAAGCCACCCGGTGGGCCAACCGCCGCACGCGCCTGGACGTCGCCCGGGCGATGTACCGGCTGCGGTTCCCCGACGAAGACCCGGCCGGGCTCACCAGGCAGGAGCTGCTGGGCCACGAGGGACGGCGCCTCAGGGACTGCTACCGCGACCAGGCCGAGCGCACCGGAGTCCCCTGGCACGGACGCAACTACGTTCCCGGCGACTTCGCCGCGAGCGACGCCCCGAACCAGGCGGTCACCGCCGCCGCGCAGTGCATGTACGGCGTCTCCCACGCCGTCGTGGCCGCGCTCGGCTGTGCACCGGGGCTGGGCTTCGTGCACTCGGGGCACGAACTGTCGTTCGTCCTGGACGTGGCCGACTTCTACAAGACGGAGATCGGGATCCCGGTCGCCTTCGACGTGGCGGCGGAAGGCGACCAGGACGTCGGCCCCCGCACCCGCCGCGCACTGCGCGACACCATCAACA
This sequence comes from Streptomyces globosus, assembly GCF_003325375.1. Taxonomy (GTDB): domain Bacteria; phylum Actinomycetota; class Actinomycetes; order Streptomycetales; family Streptomycetaceae; genus Streptomyces; species Streptomyces globosus_A. Next base: position 237,141 of record NZ_CP030864.1, read on the forward strand.
AGACCCGCCTGCTCGACCGCTGCGTCAAGGACATCAAGCGGCTGCTCCTCCCCGACGGGCCGGCCGGCGCGGACGACGGTCCGGATCAGGCCGACGAGGTCATGCTCCAGTCGGACCACGACCTGATGGTCGCCTCCGGCCGGAACCACGCCGACGAGGTGACCTGGTGACGGTGATCGTGCTGACCCAATGCCCGGTCGGCCTGCGCGGCTTCCTGACGCGGTGGCTGCTGGAAATCTCCCCGGGCGTCTTCATCGGAGGGCCGTCCGCCCGGATCAGGGCGGCGCTGTGGGCGGAGGTGAAGCAGTACGCGGGCATCGGCCGGGCCCTGCTCGCGTACAACACGGACAACGAACAGGGCTTCGCTTTCGAGACGCACGACCACAAGTGGCACCCGGTCGACCTTGAGGGCCTGACCCTGATCCACCGCCCGAGCGCCCGCACCACACGGCAACCCCAGCCCCAGCCGGGCTGGAGCAAGGCATCGAAACGCCGCCGCTTTGGCGGCGGCCGATAGGACGGCAATGCCCCGAAAGTCGCAATCCTTGCAAGTGAGTTAAACGAGCCGTGCCCCTCCGAAAACCCGCAGCTCACGTAGCCTGCTCCCCGCACGCGCGGGGATGACCCCCCCTCGACCATCAGGGTCCGCGGCACCTCATGCTGCTCCCCGCACGCGCGGGGATGACCCCGCACATCGAGAAGACGATCCCGGAGACCACGACTGCTCCCCGCACGCGCGGGGATGACCCGTCGGGCACCGTCTACCTGGTCGGCAACGGGCGCTGCTCCCCGCACGCGCGGGGATGACCCCCCCCGGGCTGCGGCGCGGTCGAACTGGACCTGACTGCTCCCCGCACGCGCGGGGATGACCCCGCCCAGACGGCGTCCGGGTCGGGTGCCACGTTCTGCTCCCCGCACGCGCGGGGATGACCCCCGGTGCCAGGATCTTCGCCCGGTTCATCACCGCTGCTCCCCGCACGCGCGGGGATGACCCCGCGACGGCGAGGATGACGTCCGTGCCGTCCGGCTGCTCCCCGCACGCGCGGGGATGACCCCCGCTCCTGACGGCGATCGGGCCGACCCAGGTCCTGCTCCCCGCACGCGCGGGGATGACCCGCACATCATCGAACTCGGCGAAGAAGTTCTCCTCTGCTCCCCGCACGCGCGGGGATGACCCCACGTCGGCGAGCGGGTCCCCAGCCGGCGCCTGCTGCTCCCCGCACGCGCGGGGATGACCCCGGTACGAAGTCCCTGTCCGCGAACGCGCGGGACTGCTCCCCGCACGCGCGGGGATGACCCCCAGATATGGATCCAGCGTGGGGCCGGCGAAGGCTGCTCCCCGCACGCGCGGGGATGACCCCCCTGCCTGCTTGAGCATGCGAAACGCGCGATTCTGCTCCCCGCACGCGCGGGGATGACCCCCGCAACGGCGGCGGGCGCCCCCCGGATCCGGGCTGCTCCCCGCACGCGCGGGGATGACCCCACTTGAGCGAGCGTGATGGGAGCGGCTGCATGCTGCTCCCCGCACGCGCGGGGATGACCCCTGGTGCGGCCGCGTGATGGCCGGCTTGTACCGCTGCTCCCCGCACGCGCGGGGATGACCCCCTAGCCTCCATCTCCAAAGGGCCCGTCCCCGACTGCTCCCCGCACGCGCGGGGATGACCCCCGAATGCCTGGGGGGGGCCTCCCCCTGAGTGGTGGACACGCTGATACTGGATCTGCTTGATCCGGAGGAAGCGAGAAGACCGCCGATGGCGATGAAGGACTACTCGGACGAGTTCAAGGCCGATGCCGTGGCCCTGTACGAGTCCACGCCCGGGGCGACGTACAAGAGCATCGCCGCCGACCTGGGTATCAACCGGGCTACCTTGCGTGAGTGGGTGCTGCGGGACCGCGAACGCCGCGGTGCCGCCGCCCCCTCTGCGGGCGGGACGCCGGCGGCCCAGGCCGGGCAGACGGCATCGTCCGCCGATCCGGACGAGCGGATCCGGCAGCTGGAGGCCCGGGTGGCCGAACTCGAAGCGAGCGAACGGAAGCTGGCGACCGAGCGGGACATACTCCGCAAGGCGGCCAAGTATTTCGCCGGGGAGACCAACTGGTGAGTCGCTTCCAGTTCGTCGCCGACCACCGGGACGCCTACGGCGTGAAGCGGCTGTGCGAGGTCTTGGGCCTGAACCGGTCCAGCTACTACAAGTGGCTCTCCGGCAGGAAGGCGAGGGCGTCCCGGCAGAGCGAGGACCGGCTCCTGGCCGAGCGGATCCGCGAGGTCCACGACGAGTCCGGCGGCGCCTACGGCTCCCCACGGGTGACCGCCGAGCTCCGCGCGAAGGGCCTGCGGATAAACGAGAAGCGGGTCGCCCGCATCATGCGGACGTTCTCCATCACCGGCATCCGCCTGCGCAGACGCGTCCGCACCACCGTCCCGGACCCGGCAGCATCACAGGTTCCGGACCTGTTCCAGCGGGACTTCACCGCCACCGAGCCGGGGCGGAAATACATGGGCGACATCACCTATCTCCCGCTCGCAGGCCGGGAGTTCCTCTATCTCGCGACCGTGCTGGACTGCTTCAGCCGCAAGGTCGTCGGCTGGTCCATCGCCGACCACATGCGCACCGGCCTGGTCGCCGACGCACTGCAGATGGCGGCCTCGACCCGCGGCGGCCTGGACGGCGCCGTGTTCCACTCCGACCACGGGGCCCAATACGGCTCCCGGGCCTTCGCCGACCTCTGCGACCAACTCGGCGTGACCCGGTCGATGGGTTCGGTCGGCACCAGCGCGGACAACGCGGCCTGCGAGAGTTTCCACGCGTCCCTCAAACGCGAGACCCTCCAGGGCGCCCGCGACTACGGCGACGCCGGCACCTGCAGAAGGACGGTATTTGCCTGGCTGGCCCGCTACAACACCCGCCGTCGGCACTCCGCCAACGGCCACCTCAGCCCCAACGAATACGAACGCCGACACCACGCGGCTAAGCTCACGCTCGCTGCGTGATCAACGACGCGTGTCCACCATCACGGGGGAAGGCCCGGGCTCCCGTACCCCGAGTGCAACTGCTCCCCGCACGCGCGGGGATGACCCCTGCACAAGATCAGTCATGGTTTCCATCTTCCTCTGCTCCCCGCACGCGCGGGGATGACCCCACCACGGAGCCCCGCCCGGTCCATCCCGGGCGCTGCTCCCCGCACGCGCGGGGATGACCCCGCGGCGTCGAACGCTTGCTGCGGGGACGCGCACTGCTCCCCGCACGCGCGGGGATGACCCCTCGGTCACGGTGGTCGTGGAGCGCGCTGACGGCTGCTCCCCGCACGCGCGGGGATGACCCCCCACTGGGAACGCGCCATCGAGTCCCACGCCGCCTGCTCCCCGCACGCGCGGGGATGACCCCCACTGGGAACGCGCCATCGAGTCCCACGCCGCCTGCTCCCCGCACGCGCGGGGATGACCCCCGCCTGGAGAAGCTGTTGGGGGGGCCGCCCACTGCTCCCCGCACGCGCGGGGATGACCCCTCGCAGCAGGCGTTGGCGTGGCTGTCCACGCGCTGCTCCCCGCACGCGCGGGGATGACCCCGAGCAGGCTCCCAGCGCGGCGGACCGAGCCCACTGCTCCCCGCACGCGCGGGGATGACCCCAGGCGGTCCTGCACGCCCTGCTGAAGCGCCTTCTGCTCCCCGCACGCGCGGGGATGACCCCGCGCCGTGGACCCAGACACCGGGTGGGCCCCGCTGCTCCCCGCACGCGCGGGGATGACCCCGTGGCCGTGCACCGGGTGCCGGTGCTGGCCGACTGCTCCCCACACGCGCGGGGATGACCCCCTGACCAACATCGCCAAGGCGGTCCGGACCGACTGCTCCCCGCACGCGCGGGGATGACCCCCGCACTACCGAGGACGTCACGATCTACGTGACCTGCTCCCAGAAAACGCGGGGATGGTCCCTCGGGCGCCGGCCCGGAGAGGGCTGGTGTTCAAGACAACCTGCGGGGTAGGGGCGGCGGGGGCTGGGGTCCTGGTTCGGCCTGCGCTTTGATGGGCTGGGCGTTCAGGATGTGGGTGCTTCCCGGCGCTTTGGGCGGACGGTGCCGGGGTTGAGACGGGGTGGTTGCTGCCGACTCCGTCAGGCGGGCCGTTGCGATGCGGAGGAGGAGGTTTGCTGCCGCCGTGCGGCAGAACGGGGTGTTCGGGGTGGGTGGGTTGGCCCAGTAGAGCGGGCGAGTGGGGGTTGCGCGGTCGTGGGCGGGGTGCGGGACGCCGAGTTGGGTGTTGGTGCCGAGGCATTCGGCGTGGTGTTGGTGGGTGCGGTTCCAGCGGGTTCGGGTGCCGGGGGCGACCAAGAGGTAGTAGTTGCCGCCGCGGGGGTCGTGGATGATCGGGCCCTCCAGGGCGTCCGCGAAGGCCAGGTTTACGACGGTCGTCGTGGTGCAGCCGACTGCTGCGGCTGCGAGAGCCTGCGGGAAGCGGATCGCCTCGAAGTGCTCCCCGAGCGGGAGTACCGCCACCCCGCACGTCCGCCATGCCTTGTACGCCTCCGCCGGGTTGTGCAGCGTGCGGGCGTACCAGTCCGTGGGTGATGTTTCCTGTTGCAAGGGGCCTTCCCTACCGTCGTCGGCTCGGTGTGGCGACGACGGTAGGGGCCTGTGGAGTGGGGGAGGGGCCCGGTTTCGGCCCCTGTGTCAGGCGGCCAGGAGGCCGAGGTCGACGGCCAGGCGGCTGGCCAGGCGGCGGCGTTCCGGGGCCCGGCTTGTCGTCTCTTCCAGGACGATGACGCGGGCGAAGCCGTTGTAGCGCGTGGTGTCCGGGGCGGCCGCGTGGGCCTGCTGGAGGGTTGTCAGGGCTGCTTCGGCCTGGCTGTCCAGGTGATAGGCGCGGGCCTGCTCGATGCGGTGCCGGGCGCGTCGCGGGCGCGACGGGATGGTGGCGGCTTCTGCCCGGGCGGCCTGGCGCGCGGCCTCGCCGCCGGAGTGCAGCTCCACGGCCACGCTGACGCCGTGCGCGCCCATCACCGCGCGGCCGAAGGACGTGATCGGGTGGAAGTAGTCGGCGGGGAGCCGTTGGGCGATCTGGTCAGCGCGCTCCCACCAGCCCCACGCCGCGCCCGTCTCTCGGCGCTTCGCGGCCGTGAGGCCGGCCTCCGCGCGCAGTGCGCCTACGAGGGCCTGGATGTGCTGGGGTGCCCGGTCCAGGTTCGGTTCGAGTAGGTGCAGGGCTTGCCGGACGACTTCGTCCGCCTCGTCGTAGCGGCCGGGACCCGAGTCGCGGTGGGCCTGCGCGGACAGCCATGCGGCCACGCCGATGGCGTGCGGGTCCTCGGATTCGTGGGCCGCGGCCGTCCCGCGCTCGGAGACCCGCCACAGCAGCGACGGGTCGGGCTGGTAGGCGACGAAGAACTGGGCCAAGCAGCACGCCTCCGCCTGGAGGGCCAGGGCGGCGCGCCGCTCTGCTGCCGTGTCGGCCTGACGGACTGCCAGCTGCGTGTCGCGGATCAGCCCAGGCAAGAGTGAGCCGATCACCTCGCGGTGGTCGGGCGCCCCGTGGCGGGCGCGCCACGCGGAGTCGAGGGCGGCGCGCAGGAACTCGGGCGACGGGGCTTCGCACGTACCGGGCGGAGCGTAGGAGGCGAGGGCGGTGCGGACGGCCGCCAGTCTGTCGTGGCCGGGGCCGAGGAAGAGGTCGGTGTGCGGCTCGGCGCCCATGTCGCCGACGAGGTCGTCCAGGCGGCGGATCCGCAGGGCCTGCGCGATGCGCAGGATCTCCGGCAGCCGCGGCATGCGCATGCTGCCCGTTTCGATCTTCTTCACCCATGACGGGTGGTGGCCGAGGAGTCCGGCCAGTTGCTCGCGGGTCATGCCGCGACGGGTGCGGTGGATCTGGACACGTTGCCCGAACGCGATGGGATTGTCGTGCGGGCCGGGGGGAGCATCGATTGACACGGCCTTGCCCCTTCTCTGTGCAGCTCGACACCGGACAGCGTAGGGCGCGGCGCGGTGCGCATGGGATGCGTGTTCGTGTTCTGCGTGTAGGGAGCCCGGGCCACCGAATGCGACACGGGGCCTTCCGCGGACTCGCCTGCTTGTCTGTTCACCCGCCGACAGCTCACCTCGTTCGTTGGCCGCTGCAAGCGTCGGTCGGCTGCGGGTCTTTCAACCATCTTCGGCACGTCGTAGATTCTCGGAGGGCCGTCGCGCCCTTCGCGTACCTCCGACAAGCTCGTCAAGCAGTGGCAGCGAGCGGGTGACGGCGGCTTCTGGTGTGCTGCCGGTGTGCATGGACGGGGGAGGAACCGATGGCGGGTGGATCCAGCAGGAACGAGTCTGGCCGGTGGGGGGCGGTTGCCGGGGCGGCGGCATCCGTTCTCGCGATCTTCGCCTGGTTAGGGGTCGAGAGCCCGAAGGAGCTGCGGGATCTGCTGAGTCCTGGAGCCGAGTCGTCTCCGGTCGCCGCCACACCGACGGGGTACAGTCCGCGGCCCCTGCCGACCCGTACGAAGCAGCCCACGTCGCGGGTGGACCCTGGTTGCCGGGCCGGCACTGATGCTGTGAGCGCCACGACCGCCGCGCTGGAAGGCGATACGGCCCCCTCCCAATGGCGGGGATTCGCGTCGAACTTCGACGCTGCCGCCGACAGGGCCGACGGCCTCGAGGTCAGGTTGGCGCTCGCCGCCGTGGCCACGGACATGCGGCTCTACGCCGATGCCCTCGAAGCCAGGAACAGCGAAGCTCTGCAAAGTATCCACAAACAGCGGTCGAAGGACCTGCAGCGCTTCCTCAGGGCATGCGGCGGCTAGGGATTGCCTGAACCCGGCTGAATCGCCTCGCTGCCCACCCGTGGCCAGGCGTCAGTGCAGGGGGCCCGCGATGGCCCGTAGGGCGGTCACGTGGCGGGTGTAGGCGGCGCGGCCGGTGTCGGTCAGGTACAGCCATGTGCGGGGGCGGCGGCCTGCCCGGCCCTTCTCGATGCCCAGCCAGCCCGCCTCCTCCAGGCGTGTCGCCTGCTTCGAGAGCGCCGAGTCCGTGATCTCCACCAGGTCGCGGACGTAGGCGAACTCGGCCTTGTCGATGCCTGCGAGCGCCGCCACGACGGACAGGCGGACCGCCGAGGTGAGGAGGGGTTCGAGGGCGTGGCGGGGGTGCCCCGTCGGCGGGGCCGGCCTGTTCGTCATGCCGGGCGGGATTCGCGGAGGGCGGCGGCCGCCGCCGGGGCCGCGCAGGCCAGGGCCGCCGCGGCCGCGAAGGGGATGCTGCCCTCGAAGGCGGACAGGCCCAGGGCGAGGCTCGCGGCGTATGCCGCGGCCCAGGCGGCGATCACCGTCAGGTGGCTGCGGCCCAGGCCGCGCGGCACCACCGGCTGGCGTACGGCGAACACGGAGAGGGCCGTCACCGCCAGGACGTTGGCCGGCATCGTGACGGCCAGTGCTGCCGGCCCGCGCCACAGCAGGACCGCGGGGACGAGGACGAGCTGCCATGCGGCGAACAGCCACAGGTAGCGGCCGTACCAGCCCCTGCCTGCCTGGGATGCTGCTGCCTCGATCCGCGCCGTGCCCTGCAGGGTGCTGATTGCGTCTGCTTGGTTCGCCGTCATTCCGTACCCGCCCCGCTCGTTTCCGTTCGGCATCTACTTTCCACTCTAGCAAGTAGATGCCGCGGGGGAAGGCCCCGTTGTCGGCGGGTGTGGCAGGGCCCGGCCGGGTCAACCGGCCGGGCCCCGGGCGGGGTTGGCGGAGTGTCAGACCGTCGCCGTCGCCGTCGCCTTCGCCGGCTGGGGGGCTGTCTCGTCCGGCGTCGGCTCGTCCGCCGCCGGGCGGGCGGTGGGCGTGCGCGGGATCGCCAGGGCGGCCGCGGCGCCCACGAGGACCACCGCCACGCCGACCCAGATCGCCGGCTTCATGCCGTCCACGAACTGCTGGGCGTTCTCCGCGGAGCCGTTGCGGACGAACACCGTGGCCAGGACGGCGATGCCGAGGGCGCCGCCGACCTCGCGGGCCGTGGTGTTCGCGCCCGACGCCGTGCCGTACAGCTTCTGCGAGACCGACGCGAGGACGACCGCCGCGGTCGGGGCGAAGGCGAAGCCCATGCCCGTACCGCCGATGATCATGCCGCCGACGAGGTGCGAGTACGGGGTGTTGTCCGTCGCCGCCAGGGCGATCCAGCCGAGGCCGACCGCCTGGAGGAAGAGGCCGAGCGCCATCAGGCGGCCGCCGCCGACGCGGTCGGTCAGGATGCCGGCCACCGGCGCGATGAACATCGGCATCAGGGTCCACGCCAGGGTCAGCACGCCCGCCTCCAGCGGGGTGCGCACCGGGGCGATCTGGAGGTACTGGGAGAGCAGGAAGATCGACCCGAAGACGCCGAAGTACATCGCCCCCGAGACCGCGTTGCAGAGGACGAACGAGCGGATCCGGTACAGCGACAGCGGCAGCATCGGCTCTGCGGCCCGTGCCTCCCAGGCGACGAACCCGGCGAGCAGGACCACGCCGGCGGCGAACGCGCCGATGATGGTGCCGTCGGTCCAGCCGTCCTCGGAGCCGTTGACGATGCCCCAGACCAGGGCGACGAGCCCGCCCGTGGCCAGGACCATGCCGAACAGGTCGAGGCGGGTGCCGGCCAGCCGGCTCTCGTCCAGGACCTTCAGCACCAGCGGGACCGCGATCAGGCAGACGGGCACGTTGATCCAGAAGATCCAGTGCCAGTCGATGCCGTCGACGACGGCGCCGCCGACCAGCGGGCCGAAGGCCACGGCCAGGCCGCTGAACGCCGACCACAGGCCGAGGGCCAGGTTGCGCCGGTTGGCGGGTACGGCCTGCGCCAGCAGCGTCATCGACAGCGGCATCACGGCCGCCGCGCCCACGCCCTGCGCGGTGCGGCCGGCGATCAGCTCGGCGGTGGTGTCGCACAGGCCGCAGTAGACCGAGGCGGCGGTGAAGAGGCCGATGCCCAGGAGGAAGACCCTGCGCCGGCCGAACCGGTCGCCGAGGGCCGCGCCCGTCAGGAGCAGGCAGGCGAACGCCAGGACGTACGCGTTGACGAACCACTGGAGGTCCTGCGTGTCCGCGCTCAGGTCCCTGGCCAGGGTCGGCAGGGCCGTGGAGACGACGAGGTTGTTCAGGGCGACCATGAACATCGGGACGCTCGTCGCGGTGATCAGCAGCCACAGGGCCGGGCGGCGGCGCCCCGCGCCGTCGTCCGCTCCTAAGGCGCCCGGGCCGCCGGGGCCCGTGCTCGGGGTCTTGGTCTGGTTCGTGCTCATCCGGGGGTCTCCAGTACGAAGGCGGGGACGGAAGACGGTCGTGCAGAGGAGGGGCCCGACCCGGGGCGGGGGTGTCCCGGGTCGGGAGAAGAGGGGTCCGGGCGGAGTGCGGCGCGCCCGGAGGGCGCCGTCAGGAGGCGTTCTCGGCGTCCGCGCGCAGTTGCGCGGCGAGGCGGGCGCGCGCGTCGTCCCAGTCCAGCGGGAGTTCGCCGACGGGCAGCTCCCAGAAGGTGAAGACGGCCGTGCGCATCGTGGGCCGCAGTTCGCGCATGATGCCGCGGTGCGGTTCGGTCCTCGCGTAGCCGTGGATCGCCTCGCGGCTCTCCCAGGCGGACAGCGTCCAGAACGTGCGCTTGAGGGGTTGGGCGATCAGGGAGGCCTCGACGGCTCCGCGCGACGTCTTCAGCTGGGCCCAGGCCGCGAGGGCGCGGACGAAGAAGCGGGGGACGTCGGCGAACGACCTGACCTCGAAGCGGGAGGCCATGATGTGGGTCCGGGTGTCAGCGGGGACCTGCTTGCTGCTCTGCCAGGTGAGTTTGGGCACCGTGGGTCTCGCCTTCAGTATTGGTGAGTGGCAGTATCCATGATAGATAGTGGAACTGTCCACTAGCTAATCAAGTGCAAAAATGAGCCGGGAGAAGGAAGAGCGATGCGTATCTCGGAGCTGAGCCGCCGCAGCGGGGTGCCGATCACCACCATCAAGTACTACCTCCGCGAGGGACTGCTGCATCCCGGACGCGCGACCGCCCCGAACCAGGCCGAGTACGACGATTCGCACGTACGGCGGCTCCGGCTGGTCCGGGCCCTGGTCGGGGTGCGCGGGCTGAGCGTGGGCGCCGCCAAGGAGGTCCTCGGCGGCGTGTACGAGCGGGAGGGCGACCCCCACCGCGTCCTCGGCCTCGTCCTCGGAGCCACCGCCGACGCGGCGGACACCGGGGACGCGGCCGGGGGCGCGGCGAGCCCCCGCATGTCCGAGGTCGACGCCCTGCTGGACGCCCTCGGCTGGCAGGTGTCCGAGGACGCCTCCGGCAAGGCGGTCGTCGCCCGGACCCTCGACACCCTCGCCGAGCTCGGCACGGACTACGACTGGAAGCGGCTCGTCCCCTACGGCGAGCTCGCCGCGCGGATCGCCGCCGTCGACCTCGACGGGATCGAGGGGATCCGGGACCCGCTCGAAATGGCCGAGCGGGCCCTGGTGCTGACGGTCCTGCTGGAGCCGGCCCTCATGGCGCTGCGCCGGCTCGCCCAGGAGCACCAGTCCGCGGTCCGCCGGGGCGCCGGGCCCGAGGGCCCGGACGCTCCCGGCGCGCCCGCGGGCGGTGTCAGCCCTCCGCCTGCTCCCTGAGCTCCTTCAGGAGCTGGGCCGCGGCCTCGGCGCCCGAGGAGAAGCCCGCCTCGTGCGAGCCGATCTGGTCCCAGCCCAGCTTCCGGGAGTGGAAGTAGGAGCCGGCCAGCTTCAGCCGCGTCCCCTCGTTGACGTTGTATATGTCCGCCTGGAGGTTGCGGACGTTGATGTCGATGATCGGGTGCGTGTACGGGAACTCCGCGATCACCGACTCCGGGTCCACCTCCAGCGGGTAGTCCAGCGTCACGAAGTAGTCCTTCTCCGCGGTGAAGCCGTGCAGCTTGTTCATGTAGTACGCCACGTACTGCTTCGCCTCGCCGCCCGCCACGACCTGCCCGTAGTTCCAGGCCTCCCAGCGCTCCCTCGTCGCCGGCATCACCGACGCGTCCGTGTGCAGCACCACCCGCGAGGAGCTGTAGCGCACCGGCCCCAGCACCTCCTTCTGGCGGGCCGTCGGGTTCTCCAGCAGCGCCAGCGCCTCGTCCGCGTGCGTGCCCACGACGACGTAGTCGAACGTCTCGCTGCCCCGGGCCGTCGTCACCGTGACGCCGTCCGCCTCCTGCCGGATCGACGTCGCCGGCTCCGCCACCCGCAGGTCGCCGCCGATCGCGGCGACCGCCTTGCGCACGTACGAGATCGAGCCGCCGCCGACCGTCCGCCAGTCGACCTTGCGGCCGCCGAGCCCGCCCTCGTCGTGCCCCAGGTAGAAGGCGATCACCGTCGAGGCCGGGATCTCCCAGATCAGCTCCGCCGGCACCGACCACACCGCCGAGCACAGCAGGATCACGTACGAGTAGCGGAACGCCTCGCTGTAGCCGCCCCGGTCGAGGTACTCGCCCAGCGGGATGTCCGCCTTCTTGCGCAGGAAGTCGCGGCGGCCCTCCTCGTGGAAGCGGCGCGCCTCCCGCCAGATCGTGACGAACTCCTCCGAGTAGCGGCCGACGACCTCCTCCTCCGACAGGTCCAGCTCGCGCGTGCCGTACTCCAGCCCGCTGTCCAGGTCGAAGAAGTTGAAGCCGCCCAGGTGCTCCACCGCCTCCACGCCCAGCTCCTCGAAGAAGCCGAACAGGTTCGGGTAGGCCGGCCGGTTGAAGACCACGAAAGCGGTGTCGATGCCGAGGATGCGGCCGTCGTCCTCCACCTCCACGGTGTTGGCGTGCCCGCCGAGCCGGTCCTCCCGCTCGAACACGGTGATCTGCGCGTGCCCGCGCAGGTGGTAGGCAGCGGAGATCCCGGCGACGCCGGCGCCGACGATCGCGACGCGGGGAGTGGGATTCTGCGACATGGAAACGTCCTTCACAGTCGTTGCGGCGATGTCAGATGCGGGCGGCGGAGGAGTCGGAGGTCCGCTTGGCGAGCGGGAACTGCCAGAGCGAGAACAGCCGGTCCTCCCGGTGCAGATGCCGCAGCACCTGCATCACGTCGTCGACCACGGACTGGTCCGTGACCGCTTCGTGCGGGTACAACTCCCTGCGTACGCGCTCCAACTGGAGCAGCAGTAGAGCGGGATTGGGGAGCGGGGCCTCGAATACCCCCTGCGAGTGAACGTACGACAGCACGACCGCCGCCGCCGCGTGCACCAGGCAGTACTCCTTGGCCAGGTCGAACAGCTCCGGCGACTGCGCGTACGCCCGGCCCAGCCGCGCCTTCAGGTCCCGCGCCCGCCCGTGCAGCGCGCCCGCGCGCCCCACCAGCTCCTCCGCGGTGTCCGCCGCGGCCAGCAGCCGCTCCCGGTCCGTGCCCGCGGCCCGCTCCGCGAGCTCCCGCAGCCGGCGGATCCCGTCCGGCGCGGCCAGCACCGCGTCGTCCAGGCCGCCGCGGCTGAACAGCTCCTGCTTCCACGGCGCGTACGGCGGCAGCTCCGCGTCCATCCCGAACAGCGTCGCGGCGCGCTCCTCGGCCACCGCCACGGCCGCCGGGTCCGGGTCGGCCGCCGACGCCAGCAGGCTGCCCAGCTGGTGGCCCAGGTTGCGCAGGTTCACCACCGTGTTGCCGTCGGCGATGTCGGTGATCAGGATGTCGCGGACCATCTTCTGGTGCATGCCGTAGTGCGGGTGGTCGCGGACGAACGTCCGCGCGCCCAGCACCACCGTCAGCTGCGACAGCGTCCGCTGCAGTTTCGTCGGCACCAGGTACTTCACCACCGACGACCACACGCTGACCTGCTCCGGGGCCGCCTGCAGGCTGCGCGTCGCCCCCAGGAACACCGCGTCCGCCAGCATCAGGTCCGCGAACGCCTCCGCCAGCTGGCGCCGCGTGTACGGGACGTCCGCGACGGTGTCGCCCAGCAGCACCCGGTTCTCCGCGAAGTCCACCGCCAGGCGCAGGCTCGTGTCCACCGCGGCCAGCGCCAGGTGCATCAGCACCACGCGGGCCGTCTGGCTCGCCTTCAGGGCGATCTCCAGACCCTCCCCGCGGCGCCCCAGCATCGCCGAGTCCGGGACGAACGTCCCGTCGAAGCGGACCCCGCTGAGGTCCAGCGCCCGCACCCCGTACAGGTTCTCGAACGGCGTGTCCTCGACCGTGCCCGGCTCCGCCAGCCACTTGTCCACCACGAACAGCGAGTACGCGGCCGGGCCCGGCCGCTCCCCGGTCCGCGCGAAGACGACCATCTTGTCGGCGACCGTCGCATTGCCGATCGGCCACTTCTCGCCGTACAGCCGCCAGCCGCCCTCGACCCGCTCGGCCCGCACCTCGTTCGCCACCAGGTCGCTGCCGTGCACCCGCTCCGACAGGCCCCAGGACATCGAGCTGCCCCGCCGCATGTCCGCGATCAGCGAGCGCTTCTGCTCCTCCGTGCCCGTGATCCACGCCGGCATGAAGCTGAGGTTGTTGAGCGCCGTGCCGACCGCGGTCGACGGGTCGCGGCGCGCCACCAGGCGCATCAGGTTGACGCCGGTCTCCACGTTGCCCGCGAGGCCGCCCTGCTCGGCCGGCAGGCCCCGCAGGTGCGCGCCCCACCGGCGCAGCAGGTTCACGTAGTGCACCGGATAGGCGCCGCTCTCGTCGAACTCCAGCACCCCGGCGAACGGCATCCGGCTGTCCGGGTCGTGCGGGTCGCCGAGGTACTCCTCGAGCTCCGCGGCCAGCGCGGTCAGATCGGACTTGGACATCAGGACTCTTCCCGTCGGTTCGAGGCCAGCCGCACCGGCAGCGCGGTGAACAGCAGGCCGGACTCCCGCATGGCCAGCGCCGCGTCGAGCGCCGGCTCCAGCACCGCGCCCCGCCGCCGCGGGTCGCTGCCGTCGGCGCGGGCCAGCAGATAGCCGACGACCGCGCCCAGCCAGCCGGCCGAGCCGGGCTCCGTCCCGTACAGGGAGCGGTCCCGGTTGGCCCGCCACAGGTGGACCGCGCAGCCCGCCGCGTGCAGCCACGCGTACCGCTCGGCCGCGTCCACCAGCGCGTTCGGGTCGGCGCCCGGCCCGCGGGCCGCGCGGATCAGCCCGCCCAGCCCCGCCACCGCGCCCGCCAGCTCCTCCACCAGCGCCGCGACCGGTGCGGCGGACGCGTCCGCCGCCAGGGCCGCCGCCACCTCCGCGGCCGCCCCGGGCAGGGCCGCCAGGACCGGGTCGGCGCCCCGCGCGAACATGTCGAGCCGGCCCGGCTCGTACGCCGGCAGCGCGGCATCCAGGGCGAACACCGCGGACAGCGCCCCCGGATCGGCCGCCGCGGCCCCGCCCTCGGTGAGGGTGGGCACCTGGCCGGCGTACGACTTCAGGTTCGCCAGGGTGCTCGCGTCGATCACCCGGACCACCGCCGTGTCCCGCTGGAGCTTCTGGAACAGCCCCGCGCCGCCCTCGCCCTCCCGCAGCACCGAGCGGGTGGCGAGCACCGCGCCCGCCCGCCGCACCAGCTCCTCGCAGGACTCCGCCACCACGTGCTTGGCCGCCGGAGCCCACACCGAGAACGCCTCCGGCACCACGTGCACGCCGCGGGCCGCGGTCAGCGCCGACACGTCCGCCGCGAGCAGCGCCGCCGCGGCGACCGACAGCTCGCGCCGCGGCCACGGCGACGCCGCCAGCACCGCCCTGCCGACCTTCCGCACGGCCGCGAAGTCCAGGGCGATGCGGACGGCGCTGTCCGCGATGCCCAGGCTGCCGGCCATGCTCATCAGGCGGACCGCCTGCTGCGCCTTGACGGCTGCCTCCAGGCCCTCGCCCTCCCGGCCGACGCGCGCCCCGTCCGGCACCCGCAGGCCCGTGAACCGCAGCCGCGCCAGGTCGATGCCGCGCATCCCGTTCGTCGCGGCCGCCGGCAGCCGCTCCAGCTGCCCCGCCGGCACGTCCCGCAGGTCCAGCAGGACCGCCGAGAACGCGCCGGGACCGCGGGCCCCGGTGCGGGCGACCACGTACACCGCCTCGCACCGCAGGCCCAGCCCGACCATCCACTTCTCGCCGTCCAGCACGCCGTCCGCGCTCAGCGCGACCTCGTTGGCCAGCAGGTCGCTGCCGTGCGCCGACTCGGTGAGCGCGAAGCCCACCGCGCCGCCGCCGCGCAGGACCTCCGCGGCGAGCTGCTGCTGCTCCACGCTGCCGTGCAGCTGCAGGCAGGTCGCCGCGATGATGCTGAACATCGTGCCGGGCATGATGTTCACGTCCCGGCGGGCCGCCGACCGCACCAGCGTCAGGCTGCGGTCGAAGGCCTCGAACGTGCCGCCCCACTCCTTGGGCAGGTAGTTCAGGTGGAACCCGGCCCGCGCCAGCTCCGCGCAGAACTCCGCCGGGAACGCGTCCCGCTCGTCGCGGCCGACGGCCGCCGCGAACCCGTACGGATTCGCGTCGTCCGCCGGGTCGCCCAGCAGCGCCTCCAGCTCCTCCGCGTCGCGCACGCTCACGGCATCCCCGCCGAGGTCTCCAGCGGCACCGGCCGGTAGTCCGCGGCGGACGCCGGGACGTGCACGCCCGCGTTGCGCAGCTGGTTCAGCCGGGTGTGGAAGGCGGCGCCCCGCATCAGGTGGTGGGCCACCTCGGCGACCCGGCGGTTGCCGGGCGTCTTGAGGTAGCTGCCGGTCACCCAGTCGTTGAAGCTGCCCATGGCCGGCCCGCACCACACCTGGTAGTCCATGGCGCGGTCCGCGTCGCCGACGACCGCCCACCGCGAGGCCATGCCCAGGTACCAGCGGAACACCAGGGCCATCTTCCGCTTCGGGCTGTCGGCCGCGCGGGCCAGCTGCTCGGGGTCGCGGCGGCTGAAGTACTTCACGCACTCCTGCCAGACGTCCTCCAGCGGCCGCCGGAACACCTGCGACTCCAGCTTCGCCCGGTCGGCGGCCGGGATGTCCTCCAGGCCGTCGTACGCCTGGTACAGCTCGTACAGGCGGCGGGCGCGCATCGGGAAGAACGTGCCCTTCTTCAGGACCTGGAGGTCCACGCCCATCTCGAACATGTCGGCCGCCGGGGCCATCTCGCAGTCCGCGATGCCCGCCTCGGCGAGCATCGCCTTGGCGGCGGTGGAGGCGCCCGACTCCAGGCAGGACTGGTTCACCGAGCCGGTCACCGCGTACGCGGCGCCCATCGCGAAGGCGGCCGCCACCGCGACGGGCGTGCCCAGGCCGCCGCCGGCGCCGACCCGGATCGGGACGGCGTACCGGTACTCGCGCTGGACGTGGTCGCGCAGCCGCAGGATCGTCGGCAGCAGTGCGGGCAGCGGCCGGCGGTCGGTGTGGCCGCCGGAGTCGGCCTCGACGGTGATGTCGTCGGCCAGCGGCAGATGGCGGGCCAGCTCGGCCTGCTCCGCCGTCACCAGCCCCTGCTCCAGCAGGGCCGCGACCAGCGCGGCCGGCGCCGGGCGCATGAACCGCTCGGCGGTCTCCGGCCGGCTGATCTTGGCGATCAGCCGGTTGTCGGCGGCGATGCGGCCGTCCTCGTCCCGGCGCAGCCCTGCCAGCCGGTAGCGCACCACGTGCGGGGTGAGGTCCATGTACGCCGACGCCTCGACGCAGCGCACCCCGTGCCGCAGGAACAGCTCGACGGCCTCCCGCTCCAGCCGGTCCTCGCTCGGGCTGTGGATCAGGTTCACCGCGAACGGCAGGCCGGGGATCTCCGCGGCGAACCGGGCCAGCGCCGCCTCGATGTGCTCGGGCAGCAGGCCGGCCGCGCCGAAGGAGGCGAGGAACCCCTCCCGGGCGAGGGCGACCACCATGTCGGCGGAGGCGATCCCGCCCGCCATGGCGCCCGCCATGTACGCGTACCTCACCCCGTGAGCGGCGCGGAAGGCGGCCGAGCCCAGCCGCTCCGGCGGGAGCGGCTGCGCGGCGGCCAGCAGGGGCAGGCCGTCGCCGTCGGCGGTCGCGAAACCGCCGGCCGCGGCGCCGATGCCCTCACGGGTGACGGTGATGAAACACGGGTGGTCCAGATCGGCCAGCACCTGGTAGATCCCGGCGGGGTCGATGCTCGGGTTGCGCTCTCCGTACCACCGGAGAGGGGTCTCGAGAGTGTCCATGGGGAAACGAAGCTCCTTGGGCTCAGCTGTCGGGCCGTCAGGCCTCGGTGGAACGGACCTCGATGGCCACGTCGGTGAGTTCGTAGATGCGCAGTCCCGGCTTCGACAGCTCGGCGTCGGCGATGACCAGCAGGCGCCCCTCCTCGCGGCGCACCTCCTTGACGTGCACGTCGAAGGAGAGCTCCTTGTCGTGGCGCAGGATCTGGCCGCGGTACTTCCAGGACATCTCCACCCCGGTCGCCATCGCGAAGCGCGGTCGCTCGAAGCCCTCGGCGAGGTTCTCCTCGATCACGTACAGGCGCATCGCCTGGAGGATCGCCTCGACGCCGAGCGAGCCGGGCATCACGGGGTCGCGGTGGAAGTGGCAGTCGAAGTACCACTCGTCGGGGCGGATCGCCCGGTGGCCGTGCAGGTAGCCGCGGCCGTGCCGGCCGCCGCCCTCGACCAGGTCCACCCGGTCGACGAGCGCGAACCGGCCGCCGGGCAGGTGCAGGTGGCCGCCGGACGGGTCGGTGAAGGCGGGCGCGCCCTCGGGGAGCTCGATGCGGCGGACCTTCGCCGGGTCGACCTCGTTCGTCTCGATCCAGGGGGCCACGTACGTGCCGTTGTCCAGGCCCACCTGGTTGGCCAGGGCGGCGTCGCTGAAGTAGCCGAACAGCGACTCGCCCGTGTAGAAGACCTCGCCGTCGGCCGACAGCTCGTAGGAGAAGTTCTGCAGGACGGCGCCCGTGACGGCGCTGGTCATCAGGAGCCTGGAGTGGTGGCGGATGGTCTTGCCCCGCAGGTCGATGTCCTTGACCAGGGTGGCGCGGCCGTCCAGGTTGCGGATGGCGTACTGCTCGTCGGTGTTCTTCAGGGTGGCGCCGAGGTAGTAGCCGAGGAAGATCGCCGCCTGGAGCGAGCTCTCCATGTAGACGGCGTTCGGCATGTGCGGGTACGCGTTCTCCTCGTAGTACCAGGCGTCGGCGGGGGAGTCGTACTCGGTCACCATCTCCGAGCCGGGGCCCAGGTCGCCGCGGGTGCCCTTGAGGGACATGACGCGGTCGACGAACTGGAACGCGCCGTTCGGGATGTACGGGGCCCGGCTCGTGCGGTAGACCTCGAACTCCGGGCCCATCGCGATGTCCAGGTCGCCCTTCGCGGCGTGCGCCAGGTGCATCTCGTTGATCATGGCGGCCTCGCCGCTGCGGTTGCGGCGGCCCAGGAACTGCGGGATGCCGCCGGCCTCCGGGCGGTAGGGGGTGCCCGGCTTCTCGCGGACCTGGAGGCCGAGGTTCTTCATCCGGATGACCGGCAGGTCCCCTATGTAGATCAGCACGTCCGCGATGACCGTGGCGCGCGGCAGGAGCGTCAGCTCCATGACCTCGACCTCGTAGCGGATCTGCGTGTGCTTCTGCGTGATCTGGCCGCGGACCTGGACCTCGATCGGGGTGTCCGTGACGCACTGGAAGGCGGCGTCCGGGAGGGTCAGGTGCATGCCCTGGTGCAGGAGGTAGATCTGCAGGAGCTGGACGGCGCCCTCGGCGACGAGGGAGCCGGCGAGCACCGGGTCGTCCGGGAAGTGGCACTCGAAGTACCAGGCGTCGGGCTGCAGGTTCTTCACCGCGCTGAGCGTGCCGAGGCCGCGGGGGCCGCCCTTGCGGTCGATCGTGACCTCGTCGACCATGCGGAGCTTCTCGACGGGCAGCCGCAGGGCCGGGTTGATGCCCGGGTCCTGGGCGTGGTCGGGGCCGAACACGTCGCCGGGGCGGCCCTGGGCGAGCAGTTCCAGGTCCTCGGCGGTGAGGTGGTTCTTGTCGGTGTAGGCGAGCGGCTTGAAGTACCCCTTGGGCAGGGCGGCCCGCTCGGCCTTCTCCTTGTCGGTCATGACCACGCCGATCGGGGTCTCCAGCTCGGCGGCGCTGAAGAAGCCGGCGCAGGCGTTGTGCAGCTCCAGGATGAGCTCGCCGTCGGCGTAGCACTTGTAGCTGAAGAAGAAGAGCGTGGTGTCGCCGTTGTGCACGAACCGGTCGATGGAGATGTCGTACTTGAGGGTCTGGCCGACGCGCGGCAGGTTCCCGCGGAAGACCAGCGTGCTGTCGAGGAGCCGGTAGACCCGCTCGCCCTTGTTGCGGAAGTCGATGCCGAGGTAGCTGACCAGCAGCAGGTCGCACTGGCCGGCCTCGACGGTGACGGCCGGCGGCACGCCCCCGTCGACGGCGTACCAGGCGTCCTCGGGGACGTCGTACTCCGTGGTGATCTTCGCGGGCTTGAACTCGTGCGTGGTGCCGGACAGGGCGGTGACCCGGCTGACGAAGTGGTACGGCTCGGCGGGCAGCCGGACGCGCTGGGCGTAGCCGTCGATGACGCCGAACTCCGGGCCGAACACCTTGGCGACGCTGCCGACGGCGAACTCCATCAGGTCCGCTTCGTCCCAGATCACCCCGTCGGGCTTGGTGGCGGGGGCGGCCGGCGGCAGGACGGCGCTCGCCTCGACGACGCGCGGCGCGGACGGCTGCGGCGGGGCGGCCGGCGCGGGAGGCGCGGCGGGCGCGGGAGGCGCCGCGGGCAGCGCCGCCCGGGCGGGCGCGGCGGGTACGGCGGGCGCGGCGCTCACCGGGGGGACGCCCCCGGCGGTGGCCGGACCGCCCTCCAGCAGGGATTCCGCGCGGCTGAGCGCGGACTCCTGCAGGATGCGCTGGGTCTCCATCACCACCCCGTGGGTGGAGACCATCTGGCGGCGGATGTCGCGGACCAGGTCGGCGGCGGCCGCGGCCGCGTCGCCGGAGGCGGCGGAGGCCGGGGCCGCCTGGGCGGACCGGGACGGCGCGCGGCGGGCGCCCGCCCGGGCGGGCTCCGGCGCCGGCAGGAGGGAGCCCTGCCCGGCCGGGGCGCCCGGGGCCGCGGGTGCGGCGGGGGCGGCCGGCTCGGCGGCGGCGGGCTGCACGGCCGCGGGCACCGGGGGCGCCCACGGGAGGAAGGAGATCGGCTCGCCGTCGAAGGCGATGACCTCCGGATCGGCCAGGGTCGGGTCGGCAGGCATGAGGCGTGGGTCCTCCGGCGGTACGGACGGGACGGGTGCGGGTGTTGCCGCGGCCGACGCCGCGGCCGGAGCAGGGGCGCCCGGACGGGCAGGTCTGCCGGCGGCCGGGGCGGCCGTACCGGTGGAACGCGGCCCGGCGGCCGGGGCGGGCCCCGACCCGGCGGGCGCGGCACCGGTGCCTGCGGCACCGGTGCCTGCGGCACCGGTGCCGGCGGCGGACGGGGCCGAGGCGGACGATGCGGGGCTCGCGGCCGCCGGACCGGTGGGACCGTCGGCGGCAGCCGGGACGGAACGCCCGCCGCCGGTCGAGCCGGTCGGCGCAGACCCGCGCGCCGCAGGAGCCGTGGTGGCCCCGGCGGGCCCGGGGGCCGCGGTCCCCGGCGTGGCCGGTGCGGACCCGGCGAGCGGCCCGGCCGCGCCGGCCGCGGTGACGCCCGCGGCGACCCGCGACGGCACCGGGACGCCGCCGCCCACCCGGAAGCGGGAGTTGCGGGCCGCCAGCACCGGCGCCGGCTCGGCGGCGGGAGCCAGCAGCGGCTCCAGGTCGACGGCGAGGCCGTGCCCCACCAGCCGGGCGGCCAGCTGCGCCACCGACCGGGCGGCCGGCACGCCGCGCCGGTCCACCGGCACGGCGACGTGCGCCGCCCCGCCCAGGGTGTCCTTGACCCACCGCGAGCAGGTCGAGCTCGGCCCGACTTCCAGGAAGTAGCGGAACCCCCGGTCGTAGGCCCCGCGCACCAGCCGCGGGAAGTCGATCGTCGAGCGCAGCGTGTGCGCGATCCGGCGGCTGACCTCCGTGCGGTCCAGGTCCCGGATCGCCTCGTAGTCGTACGCGCTGAACAGCTCCAGGCCGCCCGTCGAGCCGGTCGGGTAGTCGTTCAGGCCGGCCAGCCCGTCCAGTTCGGCGTCGACCGCCGGGCAGTGCATCACCGCGTTGACGGGCGACCGGGCCGCCGGGCAGCCCAGTTCCGCGATCAGCGCCCGGCACTGCGCCGGATCACCCGCGACCACCAGCTCCTTCGGGGTGTTGACGTGCGTCAGGTACACGCGGTCGTAGCCGCGGGCCAGCGCCGCCCGGACGGTGTCCGCGTCGGTGAGCAGCACATGGCTCGCCCACACGTCCGCGTCCGGGGTGTCCTCGGGCAGGCCCCACAGCTCGCGCACGGTGCGCCGCGGCCCGCACAGCCGGTCGTGGAAGAGCGGCGTGTTGCTGATCAGGTCGTCGCGGCGGCCCTCCGGCAGCCAGCACTCCGTCGCGAACAGCATGCTCGACTCGCCGAGGCTGTAACCGAAGCCGCCGTGCGCGGTGATCCCGAGGACGCCGCGGACCAGGTCCGTGTACAGCATCGCGAAGCTGGTGCCGGTCGCCAGCATGAACGGGATGTCCTCGCCCAGCGAGGCCTCCAGCTCCATCAGCTCCCGCCGGCTCGGGGCCGCCTGCGTCCGCGGGTACAGGGCCGCGGCCCGCATCAGCCGGGCCGGCTCGTCCGCCTGCCCCTCGAACCGGTCCAGCAGCCCCGGGAACGCCCGGAAGAAGTCCTGGCCCAGCCCGGGGTAGGAGTTGAACGCCCCCGGGTAGACCAGTGCGACCCTGCCGTCGGGGCCGATCGGGGCGGCCGTCGAGAAGCTCCCCGCCGGCGTCGCCCACTCCCCGCCACCGGCGTGCACGCCCGGCAGGTCCCGTACGGCCAGCTCCAGTTGGGCCAGCAGCTCCTCCCGGTCCCGCCCGACGAGCACCGCGCGCACCGGCTTGCCGGCGAGCGTTCCGGCAGCCGCGCGGGCGAGCTCGTACGGGTCGCGGCCCTCGGCCAGCAGGTCCCGGTGCAGGGCGGCCAGCGTCAGCAGGTCGTCCGCCGAGTCCGCGGCCAGCGGCAGCAGCACCGGCCCTTCCGCGCGCCGCCAGTCCGCGGCGCTCACCGCGCCGCGCGTGGTGTCGGAGGACAGCACCATGTGGCCGTGGGCGCCGCTGCCGCCGAGGAAGCTGACCGCCGCGTACCGGCGGCTGTCCTTGCGGGTACGCAGCCACGGTTGGGAAGCGGTCGGCACATACAGCCCGGACGCCGCGAAGTCCTCCGCGAGGTCGCCGGCCGGGCGCTGCCAGCCGCGCGTGCCGGGCACGTAGCCGTGGTGCAGGCCCAGCACGGAGCGGATCAGCCCCGCCATGCCCGCCGCGCAGCCGGCGTCGCCGACCTGCGCCTTGGCGCTGCCCAGCGCGGCGCTCGCCGTGCCCGCCGGGTACACCGCGGCCAGTGCCGCGATCTCCGCCCGGTCCTGGGCGGCGGTGCCGCCCGCGTGCGCCTCGACGCAGCCGATGTCGGCGGCCGTGACGCCCGCCTCCTCCAGCGCGGCGGAGGCCGCCGCCGCGAACGCGTCCGCGTCCGCCTCCGGCAGCTCCCCGTCGACGGGGTCCGCGTACCGGATGGCGAGGGACTCCAGCCGCGCGTACACCCGCGCGCCCGGAGCGGCCCCGCCGGGACGGGTGACGACGACGGCGCCGGCGCCCTCGCCGATGCGGCGGCCCCGCCCGCCCTCGCCGAAGGTCAGGCCGGCCTCGGCCACCGCCTCCGGCGTCAGCAGCAGGTTCTCCGCCGAGCCCGCCAGGTCGACCGCACCGACCAGGACGGCCTCGATGCTGGGGTCGAGCAGCAGCAGCCGCGCCACCTCCAGCGCCTCGGCGGTGCCCGAGCCGTCCGCGGAGACCGTGAACGACGGGCCCGTCAGGTTCCACAGCGAGGAGATGCGGCTCGCCATCACGTTGCCGATGTAGCTGAGGACCTCGTTCGCGACGATCGGGTCGACGACCGCGTCCCGGCCGACCGCCGTCAGCGCGGACAGCACCTCCTCGTCGACGGGCACCCCGGCCCGCTCGAACTCGGCGCGCAGGAACTGCCCGAGCCGGTAGCGGGTCAGCCGCAGGTGGGTGGCCGGCTCCATCTCCATCGCGACGACCACCGCGACCCGGCGCGGCTCGGGCGCGGTCCGCCCGGCCGGCACCGCCCGGCTGTAGCCGGCGTCCAGCAGCGCCTCGTCGGCGACCTTCGTCGCCAGCGCGTGCTGGAGGTTGTACGTGCGCAGGTCCGTCGGCGGGATCTTCTGGTCGATCGGGTCGATGCCGACGCCGTCGACGAACGCACCGTGCGGCAGGGCGTCCGGCGACACCCCGGCCGCGGTCTCCAGGGAGCCGCCCCGGGTGCCGTCCAGGCCGCGCCAGCGCCGCTCGGGCAGCGGGACCAGGGCGTCCTCGCCGCCGTACACGGCCCGCTCGAACGCGCCGACGCCGTCCAGCGCCCCGAAGTGCGCGCCCAGGCCCACCACGTCGAGGGCGGGCAGCGCCGCCACCGGCTCCTCCGCCGGGGCCTCGCCGCCGGTGTGCTGCGACAGCACCACGTGCGCGTTCGTGCCGCCGAAGCCGAAAGCGGACACCGCGCCGCGGCGCGGCCCCGGACCGGACGGCCAGTCGCGGCCGGCGCGCACCAGGTTCGCGGAGCCGACCCGGCCGTCCCTGGAGGACACCGGCTGCTCGACGCCGATCGTCGGCGGGATGTGCCCGTTGCCCATCGCCAGGACGACCTTCAGCATGCTGCTGAGGCCGGCGACGGTCAGCAGGTGCCCGATGTTGCCCTTGACCGAGCCGATCAGCGGGGTCCGGCCGGCCGCGCCGAAGAACTCGGCGACCGAGCCGGCCTCGGTGGCGTCGCCGATCGGCGTCCCCGTCGCGTGGCACTCCAGGTAGTCGATCGTCGCCGGGTCCACGCCCGCCTGCGCGTACGCCAGTTCGTACGACTGGAGCTGGCCGCCGGACTGGGGGACGAGGAGGTGGCGGCCCGCGCCGTCGTTGGTCAGGCCGATCCCGTCGACGACCGCGTGGATGGTGTCGCCGTCGCGGAGCGCGTCCGCGAGCCGCTTCACGGCGACCATGCCCGCGCCCTGACCGGTCAGGATGCCGCCCGAGCGGTCGTCGAACGGCTGGCTGAACCCGTCCCGCGGGTAGGCCTGCAGGTCGGAGAACGACAGGTGGATGAGGGTGGGGTCGGGGGCGCACACGCCGCCCGCCAGCACCAGGTCGGCCTGCCCGGCCGCCAGGTGGTCGCAGGCCAGCTTGAGCGCGTACAGGGCGGAGGAGCAGGCCGCGTCGAGGGCGTAGCGGGGACCGCCCAGGCCCAGCGCGGCCGCGGCCACCCCGACGGGGGAGCCGCTGACCCGCAGGTCCTGCGGGTTCAGGGATGCCGCGTCGATCTGCAGGGCCTTGTCGGCGAGTGCGCCGAGCGCCGGGTGCCCGGCGTCGCGCAGGCCCTGGAGGACGGCCTCCTGCACCAGCGGCACGCTGACCTCGGCAGAGGCGAGGGTCGGGAAGGAGTAGTTGCCCAGGATCAGACCGGTGCGGGCGAGGACCTCCGGCCGGTCGGCGTGCCCGCTGTCCCGCAGCGCCTCCCGCGCCACGTGCAGCGACCAGTGGAAGATCCGGTCGAGGCCGGCGAGCTGCCCGGCGTCGAGGCGGTAGCCGGTCGGGTCGAAGGCGAAGTCGGTGATGAAGCCGCCCCGGCGGCAGTAGATCTCGTGCTGGGGGTCGGTGTCCCGGGGGTCGAGGGCGGGGCCGAAGACCTCCTCCCCGCCCTCCCTGCGGCTGTCCGTGCCGGAGCTGAGGTTCTGCCAGAACTCGGCAGGCGTCCCCGCTCCGGGGAACAGGCAGGAGAGGCCGACGATCGCGTACTTGCTCATGAGAGCTGTGGGGTCCCTTCTGAGGGGCGGCCGGCCCGGACGGGCGCACGGTGCGGGTACCGTCCGGGCCGACACGACCGCTTGCGTCGGATACGGAGCGGAATCAGCCGCTGGTGCCGTTCCGGGTGGCGAACTTCGCCGCCAGCTGCGGGGCGGAGACCACCGACACCTTGTCGAAGCGGGTCAGGACGCGTCCGTCGGGCGCACAGGCCGTGATGGTGAGCGAGGAGCTGGTGCCGTTGCTCGCCGCGGTCGGCTCCACCACGATCAGGAACGGCTCGCCGTCCGGCAGCGGGTGGTGCAGGTCGGCGCGGCCCACCGAGAGCGGCAGCCCCGACGTCCCGCGGAAGAGCTTCACCCACACCAGGCCCGCCTGGAGCAGCAGGTCGGCCGTGCCGGGCGCGTAGCGGGAGCCGCCGTAGGCGCCGCCGTCGGGCCGGTGCTCGGCCAGCGAGGCCTCCAGCACCAGCCGGGACTCCGCCTCGGCCAGGATCCGGCGCACCCCGCGCAGGGACGGGCCGTGGAAGAGCGTGCCGTCGGCGTACAGGAACCCGGCGTCCCGGCCGGTGCCCGCCGCCGGCAGCCCGGCCACCGCCGGCGCGTCGGCCGCCGCGCCCGTCTCGACCACCGCGCCGTAGTGCGGCCGCAGGCCGCCGTCGGCGCCGGTCGAGCGGATCGCCGCGCCCAGCGTGCCACCGGACGGGGTGAGGGTCAGGGAGATCCGGGCCGGCTCGGTGCCGTCGAAGACGATGCCCTTCTGGACGGTGAAGTCCCGGACCCGGTGCACCTCCTGGCCCGTCGTCCGCTCGGCCGCGCCGATCGCCCAGCCGAGGGCGACCGCCGCCGGCAGCACCGCCGCGTCACCGATCACGTGGTCCCCGATGACCGGGTCCCCGGCCAGCGCCTCCAGCGACCGCTCCACCGTCACCGGCGCACCGCTCGCCGGCCGCTCCGGCTCGGACAGCGGCGTCGTCGGCCCGAGGACGGTGACGACGTCGTCCGCACGGCCCGCCGAGAACTGCTCGGCGAACATCTTCGCCCCGGTCTCCACGGGGATCAGGACGATGCCCCGCTCCTCGAAGATCGCCTTGACCTGCGGGGAGACCATGCCGCTCTCCCACGCCCCCCAGTTCAGGGAGGTGATGTGGGCCTGCGGGTTGCGCTGCTTGAACGAAGACGCCCAGGCGTTCAGCACCTCGTTCGCCATCGCGTAGTCCGACTGGCCCTGGTTGCCGAAGAACCCGGCGACCGAGGAGAACAGCACCGCGTGGCGCAGCGCACCGGCGGGCAGGGCCGCGGCCACCGAGCGCAGCCCGGCCAGCTTCGGCGCGAAGACCCGCTCGATCTCCGAGGCCTTCTTGTTCGCGATCAGCTGGTCCGCCAGGACGCCCGCACCGTGCACCAGGCCGGTGACGCGCCCCCGGTACGGGGCGAGCGCGGCGGCCGTCGCGGCCGCGTCGGTGATGTCCGCGGCGAGGTACTCGACCTCGCTGCCCGCGGCCCGCACCTCCTCCAGCGTCGCCCGGATCTCGCGGGCGCCCACGACCGCACCGCTGAGCTGCTCCACCCTCTTCGGGGTCGGCTTCTCACCGGTCGCCTTCAGGTGCGCGGCCGCCGCGCCCTTCAGCGCGGACCCGGCCACGCCGCGCGCCCACTCCGGCTCGTCGGCCAGCGGGGTGCGGCCCAGCAGGAGCAGCCCCGGTCGGTACTGGCGGGCCAGTTCGACGACGCAGGCGGCGGTGATGCCGCGGCCGCCGCCCGTGACGACCAGCAGGTCGTCCGGGCCGAGCTGCGGGACGTCCGTGGCGGCGGCCCGCAGGGGCTGCTCGGCGACGGTGAGGCCGACACGGCGGGTGCCGTCGTGGCCGACCTGCACGGTGTCGGCGACGGCGTCGGACGCCTCGTCCACGACGAGGGCGGCGGCCGCCTGCGCGTCGAGCGACGGCGCCAGGTCCACGGCGCGGCAGAACACCGCCGGCGCCTCCACCGCGAGGGTCTTCACCAGGCCGGCGACACCGCCCGCCGGGACCTTCTCCTCGGGGACCCCGCCGAGGCCGAAGCGGCCGTCGAGCCGGGTGGCGGTGACGAACGCGGCGCGCCCGGAGGCGGCTGCGGTGCCGAGCGGCTCGACCGCGTGCTTGGCGACGAGGAGGGTGTGCGCCAGCCGGCGCACCCCGTCCGACCAGTCGCCGCCGTCGGCGGCGGACACGTCGACGACCAGGCTGACCCGGTCGGCCAGCACCGGCTCGATCCGCTCGGCGAGCTCGGTGACGCCCCAGCCGGACAGGGCGTGGTCGGTCACGCCGGTGATCCGCTCGGTGACCCCGGGAAGCCGCAGTACGTGCACGCGGCGGCCGGACCCGGAGAGCCGGGCGGCGACGGCCGAGGCCAGCTCGGAGCCGTCGTCGACGACGAGGGCGGCGCTGCCGTCCTCGTACGCGCCCACCAGCAGGTCCGGGGTGGGCAGGGCCGTCAGCGCGGCCTGCGCCCGGCCGATGCCCGCCTTGGGCTGCGGGGCAGTGCCCGCGGCGGCGGGTGCGGACGGGGCGGGGGCTCCGGTGGGGGCGGAGCTTCCGGCGATCAGCTGGACGATGTCGCGGAGGGTGCGGAGTTCGGCGAGCTGCTCGGGTCCGGCGGTGACGGTGGCGTCGGCGCGCTCTTGGAGGACGCCCATGATTTCGACGCGCTTGATGGAGTCGATGCCGAGGTCGGCTTCGATGTCCATGTCGAGGTCGAGCATGTCGGCCGGGTAGCCGGTCTTCTCGGAGACGACGGAGAGCAGGACGGCCTGCACGGCGCCCGCGTCGGGTCCGGAGGCCACCGGGGCGGCGGCCGGGGCAGCGGGAGCGGCGGAACCGGCGATCAGCTGGACGATGTCGCGGAGGGTGCGGAGTTCGGCGAGCTGCTCCGGACCGGCGGTGACGGTGGCTCCGGCGCGCTCTTGGAGGACGCCCATGATCTCGACGCGCTTGATGGAGTCGATGCCGAGGTCGGCTTCGATGTCCATGTCGAGGTCGAGCATGTCGGCCGGGTAGCCGGTCTTCTCGGAGACGACGGAGAGCAGGACGGCCTGCACGGCGCCCGCGTCGGGTCCGGAGGCCACGGGGGCGGCAGCCGGAGCGGCGGGGGCGGCGGGGGCGGCGGCCGCGGTGGGGGTCGCGGAACCGGCGATGATGCCCACGATGTCGCGGAGGGTGCGGAGTTCGGCGAGCTGCTCCGGACCGGCGGTGACGGTGGCTCCGGCGCGTTCCTGGAGGACGCCCATGATTTCGACGCGCTTGATGGAGTCGATGCCGAGGTCGGCTTCGATGTCCATGTCGAGGTCGAGCATGTCGGCCGGGTAGCCCGTCTTCTCCGAGACCACGGAGAGCAAGACCGCCTGGACGGCACCGGCGTCCGGGCCGGAGGCCGCTGCCGGAGCGGGGGCCGCTGCCGGAGCCGCCGCGGTCGAGCCGGCCATGATGCCGATGATGTCGCGGAGGGTGCGGAGTTCGGCGAGCTGCTCGGGTCCGGCGGTCACCGTGGCGCCGGCGCGCTCTTGGAGGACGCCCATGATCTCGACGCGCTTGATGGAGTCGATGCCGAGGTCGGCCTCGATGTCCATGTCGAGGTCGAGCATGTCCGCCGGGTAGCCCGTCTTCTCCGAGACCACCTCCAGCAGCACCGCCTCCACCGCGCCCGACGTGGGAGCGGCCGCAGGGGCAGGGGCCGCCGGGGCGGGGGCCGTCGCGGTCGAGCCGGCCATGATGCCGATGATGTCGCGGAGGGTGCGGAGTTCGGCGAGCTGCTCGGGTCCGGCGGTCACCGTGGCGCCGGCGCGTTCCTGGAGGACGCCCATGATCTCGACGCGCTTGATGGAGTCGATGCCGAGGTCGGCTTCGATGTCCATGTCGAGGTCGAGCATGTCGGCCGGGTAGCCCGTCTTCTCCGAGACCACCTCCAGCAGGACGTCCGCCACACCGGCACCGGCCGGGGCCGGGGCGGGCGCCGGGGCCGGGGCGGGCGCCGGGGCCGGGGCGGCCTTCGGCGCGGCGGGCTGCGGGGCGGCCGCGGGGGCAGTCGGCGCGGTCGGTGCGGCCACGGCCGCGGAGACCAGGACCGGGGCCGCGGCCGGGGCCTGCGGCGCGGGCGCCGCCGGGGCGGCGGGCGCGGGGGCCGGGGCGAGGGCGGCCGGGGCCGGGGCGGGTGCCACGGCGGGCCGGGCGGCCGGCGCGGACACCGGCGCCGGGGCGGCGCTGCGGACCGGGGCGCCGGCGGCGGCGCCGAGCTCCAGTCCGGCGAGGTCGCGCAGGATCTCGTTGGCCCGCAGGTGGCTGCGTCCGATGTCGAGCCCGTGCTCCTTGACGGCGTTGACCGCGTCGAGGACCTCGCTCAGCCGGCCCTGCTCGGCGGCGCGCTCCAGGAGCCCGGTCAGGCGCTCGGCGCTCTGCAGCTGGCCCGTCAGGTAGTCGTCGTGCAGGGAAAGGTGGTCGGCCACTAGATCGGCCAGGCGGTCGTTGTCCACGTGGGCTGTCTCCATGACGGCGGGTTCCGGGGCCGGCGTCGGCGCCGGGGCGGGTGCGGAGGCCGCGACCGGGGCGGGTGCGGGCCGGACGGCCACGGCCGTCGCGGTGGCGGCCGGTGCGGCGGCGGCGAGGGCGGCCGCGGCCGGGACCGGTGCCGGGGCGGACGCCGGCGTCTTCGCCGGGGCGGCCTGCGGCGCCGTGGCGGGGGCGGTCGGGGCGGTCGGGGCCTTCGCGGCGGCCGGCACCGGGGCCGCGGGCGCCGGGGCCGCGGGCGCCGGGGCGGCGGCCTTCGGCAGGGTCGGGACCGCGATGCGGTACCCGTTCTCGAGCGCGTCGCGGTACGCGGCCTTGCGCTCCGGCGAGACGTAGTTGATGCCGTTGAGGAGGATGGACATCCCCTTCTTCGGCGCCTGCTCCGCCTCCGCGGCGGGCCCGTACCGGTCCGCGGTCTCCAGCGGCAGGCCGAGTACCGCGAGCTGGGCCACGCCCTGCTTCAGCGCGGTGTCCGCGTCCTTGCCGGGACCGGCGTCGAGTGCGACGACGGTGTGCTCGCGCCCGCCGAGGATCCGGCCGACCAGCTTCGCCAGCACGTCCTTCGGGCCGAACTCGACGAACACCCGGAACCCGGCCTCGTACATCTCCTCCACGCGGGCGGCGAAGTCGACGGGGTTCAGCAGCTGCTCGGTCAGGATGCGCCGGTTCGCGGCGGTGTCCGCGCCGTACACGGCACCCCGCGTGTTCGCGAACACGGGTGCGGCGGGCGCGGCGACCTCGACCGCGTCGACGCTGCCGCGGAACGCCTCCACGGCGTGCCCGACGAACGGCGTGTGGAACGCCGCCGACACCGGCAGGCGGGAGGCCCGTACGCCGGCCTCCTTGGCGGCCGCGATCAGCTTCTCCACCTGGGCGGTCGCCCCGCCCACGACGATCTGGTCGGGCGCGTTGCGGTTGCAGACGACGACCCCGTCGACGGCGGCGAGCAGCTCGGCCACCCGCTCCTCCGGGGCGGACACCGCGGCCATGGCACCGGCCTCGAAGTTCTCCTCGGCCGGCGGGGACATCGCGTTGCCGCGGGCCCGGGCGAGCGTGAAGAACGCGTCGTCGCCGAAGGAGCCCGCCGCCCACAGGGCGGTCAGCTCGCCGAAGCTGTGGCCGAGGAACCCGTCCGCGGCGAAGCCCAGCTCGGACAGGTAGCGGTACTGGCCCGCGGACAGGGCGCCGATCGCCGGCTGCGCGTACGCGGTCGCCCGCAGCGCGGCCTCCTGCTCCTTGCGCGCGGCGTCGTCGAACGCGGGCGGCGGGAACGCGACCGCCGACAACGGTGCGGCCGCGCCCTCGAACTG
Organism: Streptomyces globosus; assembly: GCF_003325375.1. Lineage (GTDB taxonomy): Bacteria > Actinomycetota > Actinomycetes > Streptomycetales > Streptomycetaceae > Streptomyces > Streptomyces globosus_A. The sequence goes on from NZ_CP030864.1 coordinate 267,754, forward strand.
CCGGTTCGCGGCGTCGAACGCGGCGCGCAGCGGCGGCAGCGCCATCACCGCGGTCCTGCCCGGGTTGACGTACTGGCTGCCCTGCCCGGAGAACAGGGCGCCGACCTTGCCGGCGGCGGCCGCGCGGCGGCGGAACCAGATGCCCTTCGGGTGCGACCAGGCCTCCTCCGCGGGCCGGGCGCGCAGCTGCCCGAGCGCGGTGTCGCGCAGCGCGGCGAGCTCGCCGGCGGTGCGGGCGACGAGCGCGATGCGGGCGCTGCCCTCGGGGACGGGCCCCGCGGTGGCGGGGGCGCCGCCGGCCAGCAGCTCGGTCAGCGCGGCCGTGTCGGGGGCGTGCCAGAGGTGGACGGCGGCCACCTGGTGGCCGGCGCGCAGGTCGTCGCCCTCGCCGTGCTCCTCCAGCACCATGTGGAAGTTGGTGCCGCCGAAGCCGAACGAGGAGATGGCCGCGCGGCGCTTGGGCCGTTCGGGGTGGCGGATCCAGGGTCGGGCCTCGGAGTTGACGTACAGCGGGCCGGCCCCCGGCTGCAGGGAGCTGCCCGGCTCCTGGACGTTGATCGTCGGGGGGAGCACCTTGTGGTGCAGGGCCATGGCCAGCTTGATCATGCCGGCGGCGCCGGCGGCGGCCTTGGTGTGGCCGATCTGCGACTTCACGCTGCCGACGGCCGCGTACGCCTTGGCGTCGGTGGCCTCGGCGAGGACGGAGGTGAGCGCCTTCAGCTCGGTGGCGTCGCCGACGGCGGTGCCGGTGCCGTGTGCCTCGAACAGCTCGACGCTGGCGGGGGAGCAGTCGGCGTCCTCGTACGCGCGGCGCAGCGCGACCATCTGGCCCTCTGCGCGCGGGGCGTAGATGGACTTGAAGCGGCCGTCGCTGGAGGTGCCCATGCCGCGCAGCACCGCGTAGATGCGGTTGCCGTCGCGTTCGGCGTCGGAGAGGCGGCGCAGGGCCAGCATGCCGATGCCCTCGCCGATCAGGGTGCCGTCGGCGTCCTTGTCGAAGGGGCGGATGTTCCCCGACTTCGACAGGGCCGGCGTCTTGCTGAAGCACAGGTACATGAAGATCGTGTTCTCGGCGTCGCAGCCGCCGACGAGCATGGTGTCGGAGCGGCGCTCCAGCAGCTCGCTGACGGCCGCGCGGACCGCGCCGAGCGAGCTGGCGCACGCGGCGTCGACGGTCATGTTGATGCCGCCGAGGTCGAGCCGGTTGGCGACCCGGCCGGCGACGACGTTGCCGAGCATGCCGGGGAAGGAGTTCTCCTCCCACGGGGCGTACGCGAGGCGGAACTTGGCGGCGATCTCCTCGGCGTCCCGGTCGGTGAGGCCGCAGCTGCGGACGACCTCCTTGATGACCGGGGTCTGGAGGCGGGCGGTCAGCGGCTGGGTGAGCTGGTTGGCGCCGGTGATGCCGAGGACGACGCCGGTGCGGGAGGCGTCGTACCAGGGCTGGTCGGCCCCGGCGTCCTTGAGCAGGTCGCGGGCGACGACGAGGCTGAGGAGCTGGAGGACGTCGGTGACCTCCAGCGTGTTCGGGGGCAGGCCGAACTCCAGCGGGTTGAACGGCACGTCCGGTATGAAGCCGCCGCGCCGGGAGTAGGTCTTGTCGGGTGCCGACGGGTCCGGGTCGTAGTGCTCGGAGAGGTCCCAGTGGGTGCCGGGCACGTCCTCGATGCAGTCGGCCGCCGCGACCACGTTGGACCAGAACTCGCGCAGGTCGGGCGACTTCGGGTACAGGGCGGAGAGGCCGACGATGGCGATCGGGTCTCGGGCCAGCCGGCGGTCCAGCTGGCTGTCCGACGGCGGAGTGACGGGCTGCGGAGAATTCACGACAGAGCTCTCAGGGTCTCGGGGCGATCGGCCGTGGGCCGGGGTCCGCCGGTCATCGTGGAGAAGGGCCTGCCAGGAGCGGGCGGCGGTCAGGCGGCGTGCACCAGCTGCGCGATCAGGGCGGCGGCGTCCGGGCGGCTGAGCATGGTGTAGTGGTCGCCGGGGCTGCGGTGCAGGGTGAGCCCGCGGGGGGCCAGCGGCTCCCAGCCGAGCGTCGGGTCGTCGGGGATCAGGCTGCCCTCGGCCGTGACGAGGACCAGCGGCACGCTCGACGGCACGGCCTCGTACGGGGTGGTGAGCCGGTTGTTGCGCAGCAGCCCGTCCACATACGTGTCGTACAGCTTGCGGAGCCCGAACACCGGGGTGCCGGCCTTCAGGGCGCCGGCGGCGACGGCGGCGTCCAGGACGGCCTCCAGGCCGCGGTCGACGTCCGCGCCGGCGAGCCGCTCCGGGTCCGGGGCCACCGGCAGGCCGCGCTTCGCCCCGAGGTACAGGGCGAACCAGCCGAGGAGCAGGGTGGGGTCCAGCTCCTCGTCGGACGGCTTGTACGCATCGGTGGGGGCGATGCTGTCCAGCAGGACGAGCCGGCGGGGCCGCTGCCCGGCCGGGAGCTGCTCGACGAGGGCCTGGGCGACGACGCCGCCGAAGGACCAGCCGGCCAGGGTGTACGGGCGGGCACCGCCGGCCGGGGAGCCGCCGGCGCGGGCGTCCTCGGCGCGGGCGCCGAGGAGCTCCGCGGCGAGCCGGCCGGCGAGGTCCTCGACGGTGGTCGCGGCGCGGCCGCCCGTCAGCGCGGCCTCCCAGTACTCGGGGAGCGCCGACAGGTCGAGGACGGTGAGCCCCGACCCGGCCGGCAGCGCCGCGGCGAGCGTCCGGTGCACCTCGGCGTCCAGCGCGCCGGGGTGCACCAGGTACACCGTGTCGGCCCCGGCCGCGGCGGTGCTCAGCCGGCGGACGGGCGCCGGAGTCCGGTCAGGACGCAGCCGCATGCCGTTCCTCGGCTCGGGTCTTGGACTCCTCCGCGATGAAGGCGGCCAGGTCCTTGATGGTGGGGTGGTACCACAGGGTGGTGGTGCCGAGTTCGAATCCGAGCCAGTTCTCCATTTCCCCGGCGAGGATCAGAGCCTCGGTGGAGTCGAGGTCGAGCTCGTCGAAGTAAAGCTCCGGCGACACCTCGCTCTGCTCCACACCGAGCTTGTGGGCGATCTTCTCGACAAGCCACTGCTGGGCTTCTGACGCCGTCACAACGAGCACGTTGGTTCCTCCCTGGTCCGTGAATTCCGGAAGACCCGGTCTGAAAGGGGGGCGAGGGCCGGCAATGGCCGTCGTGCGCGGTCGGCGCACGTCCGGGCCGTCCTGACGCCGCACTGCCGGCAGGTGCTGCGCGGCGGTGGGAAAAGGCGTCGGAGAAATTACGGGACCCCTGCGCCGGTGATTCCGCCGGCGGTGGGGAAGGAAATGGCGCGGTACATGGTGCACCCCCCCGGGCGGGTCCGGAAACAGAAGACGGAGAAGACGGATCCCGTGAATTCCACGGGTTCTTCCCCGTGCCTTGCCCCTGTCCTTGTCCAGCACAGTAGGCAGGTGCCGGAGGGTGTGGCAAGCAATTCCCGCCGCTGTCCGGGACATGCCTGTCGGGCCTCCACCCGGCGTTGAGTTCACGTCGAGGAACCGCCCCGAATAACGGGAGTAGCCGGGCTTTTCGGGCACTCGGATGGTGTGCCGCACACGGACGAGCGCCCCTCCGGAGTGGCCGGAAGGGCGCTCATGGGACCCCGCAGGAGCAGTCGCGGGGACGGTGCGGAAACGCGGTGCGGGCAGCGCAGGGCAGCGCAGGGCAGCGCGGGGCAGGGCAGCGCAGGGCAAGGCAGCGCAGGGCAGGGCAGCGCAGGGCAGGGGCAGGGCACGCCCCCGCCCCGCCCCCGCCCGCCGGACGGCTACGACGCCCAGGCGCCCGGCGGCGCGAACACCGGCGGCCGGCGCCGCGGCAGCCTGAACACCACCGCCGACTCCTCCTGCTCGGCCGCGGCCTGCGCCTCGGCCGCCAGCCGCAGCCTGGCGGTCAGCAGCACCGCCACCGCCGCGACCTCCTCGGCGGTCGGGTTCCCCCGGGTGATCCGGATCGCCGCCGCCGACAGCGCGGTGCTCCCGTCGGCGCTCACAGGGGCAGGTTCCCGTGCTTCCGGCTCGGCAGCTGCTGGTGCTTGGCCCGCAGCATGTCGAGGGCGGCGATCAGCCGGGAGCGCGTCTCCGCAGGGTCGATCACGTCGTCGACCAGGCCGCGCTCGGCCGCGTAGTAGGGGTGCATCAGCTCGGTCTGGTACTCCTTGATCTTCTGCGCGCGGGTCTCCTCCGGGTTGTCGGAGGCGGCGATCTCCCGCCGGAAGATGACGTTCGCCGCGCCCTCCGCGCCCATCACCGCGATCTCGTTCGACGGCCACGCCAGCGCGATGTCGGCGCCGATCGACCGCGAGTCCATGACGATGTACGCGCCGCCGTACGCCTTGCGCAGGATCAGGCTGATCCGCGGCACCGTCGCGTTGCAGTACGCGTACAGCAGCTTCGCGCCGTGCCGGATGATGCCGTTGTGCTCCTGGTCGACGCCCGGCAGGAAGCCCGGCACGTCGATCAGCGTCACCAGCGGAATGCTGAACGCGTCGCAGAACTGCACGAACCGGGCCGCCTTCTCGGACGCCTGGATGTCCAGCACGCCCGCCAGGTGCGCCGGCTGGTTCGCCACGATCCCCACGACCTGCCCGCCGAGCCGCGCCAGCGCGCACACCACGTTCTGCGCCCACTGGCCGTGCACCTCGAAGTAGTCGCCGTGGTCGACGACCTCCTCGATCAGGTCGCGGATGTCGTAGCCCTGCGTCGGCCGCGCCGGGACCAGGTCCAGCAGGCTCTCGCAGCGCCGGTCGCACGGGTCCTCCCGGTCGCCCGCCGGCGCCAGCTCCCGGTTGTTCGACGGCAGCAGCGACAGCAGGTGCCGCACGTCCTCCAGGCAGCTCTGCTCGTCGTCGTACGCGAACGCCGCCACACCGGAGGCCGCGGCGTGGCTGTCCGCCCCGCCCAGGTGCTCCATCGTGACCGCCTCGCCGGTCACCGCCTGGACCACGTCCGGGCCGGTGATGAACATCTGCGAGGTGCCGCGCACCATGAACACGAAGTCCGTCAGCGCCGGCGAGTAGGCGGCGCCGCCCGCACACGGGCCGAGCACCACCGAGATCTGGGGCAGCACACCGGAGTTGCGGACGTTGCGCTGGAAGATGCCGCCGTACCCGGCGAGGGCCGTGACCCCCTCCTGGATGCGGGCGCCCGCCCCGTCGCACAGGCCGACGATCGGCGCCCCGGCCGCCTCGGCCAGGTCCATCAGCTTGTGGATCTTCTCGGCGTGGGCCTCGCCCAGCGCACCGCCGAAGATCCGGAAGTCGTGGGCGTAGGCGAAGACGGTCCGGCCGTGCACCTTGCCCCAGCCCGTCACCACGCCGTCCGTGTGCGGCCGCTTGTCCTCCAGGCCGAAGCCGGTGGCACGGTGCCGGCGCAGCCCCTCCACCTCGTTGAACGTGCCCTCGTCGAAGAGGATCGCGATGCGCTCGCGGGCGGTCAGCTTTCCCTTGGCGTGCTGCGCGGCGGTCGCGCGCTCGCTCGGACCGGCCTCGGCGAGCGCCCGCATGGCGCCCAGCTCGGCCGTCCGCTCGCGCAGGGAGGCGTAGCGGATGGTCTCGTTCTCCAGCGGTCTTTCGTCGACGATGCTCATGCGGGCCCTTTCGACACATCAGGCACCGGGTGCGGACCGGTGTCGCGTAGTGCTGTGACCGGGACGGTCTGCTGTCCGACAACGCGGCGAGGCGCCGTGCCGGGCGCCGTGACCCGGTGAACCTTCCCGGCCACAGCACTAGCCAGCTTGGGAGCGCGCGCTACAGCCGGGCTCGAATTCCGACCGCAGCCCGGCGCAGGACCGCCGGTATCCCGGCAGGGGCGGGTTTCCGGTCCGGGAACACCCCTCCCGCCAGGGCGTTTCGAGTGCCTGTCGAGGCCGGCGGGCCACCTTGGGCGCAACGGGGGCGCGCGGTGGCGCGGCCCCGACCGAGCGGAAGGAGGCCCGCCGTGCACGGCGCGCACCACCGGGATCCGGCCGGCGACGCCACCCTCACCGAGGTGGCCGACGGCGTCCACGCCTACGTCCAGCCGCCCGGCGGCTGGTGCCTGAACAACGCGGGCGTCATCCACGACGGCGGGCACAGCGCCCTCGTCGACACCGCCGCCACAGAGGCCCGTGCCCGCGGGCTGCGCGCGGCGGCCCTGCGGCTCGCCCCGCGGCCGCCGAGAGCCGTCGTCAGCACCCACTTCCACGGCGACCACACCTACGGCAACTGCCTCTTCCCCGAAGCGCTGGTCATCGGCCACGAACGCACCCGCAGCATGGTCCTGGCCGCCGGGAAGCACATGGCCGGCCTGTGGCCGGAAGTGTGCTGGGGCGACATCGACATCACCCCGCCGCAGCTCACCTTCCGCGACCGGACCACCCTGCACGTGGGGGACGTCCGGGCCGAGATCGTCCACATCGGGCCCGCCGCGCACACCACCGACGACACCGTCGTCTGGCTCCCCGACCAGCGCGTGCTGTTCACCGGGGACCTCGTCATGAACGGCGTCACCCCCTTCTGCGCCATGGGCTCCGTCAGCGGCTCCCTCGACGCACTGGACCGGCTGCGGGCCCTCGGCGCCGACACCGTCGTCCCCGGCCACGGCCCCGTCGGCGGCCCCGGCCTCCTCGACGCCAACCAGGCCTACTTCCGGTACGTACGGGACCTCGCCGCCGACGGCGCGGCCGCCGGCCTGGCCCCGCTGGAACTCGCCCGGACCGCCGGGCCGGGCCCGTACGCCGGCCTCCTCGACCCGGAGCGGCTGCTGCCCAACCTCCACCGCGCGTACGCCGAGCAGCAGGGGCGGGAGCCGGGCGCCCCGCTCGACATCGGCGCCCTCTTCGAGGAGATGTCGCTCTACCGCGGAGGCCGCCCCGCCTGCGCCGCCTGACCCCTCCCCGGCCCCGCGCCCGGCGCTCCGGCCCCGCCGGCCGGAACCCCTCCCGAGCTGCGCTGGAGCCGCCCTGGAGAGGCCCTGGAGGGCCGCGCCACCCCGCCCGGTCCGACCGGCGCGTTCCGGCCGCGGCTCCCCTAGCATCCGGAAGGAGGGGCGGGCCGACCGCCCGCCGGAGCCCGCAGCGGGGGATCAGGAGGGACCGGGTGAGCGGGGACGTCAGCTTCGCAGTGCTGGGACCGCTGGAAGTCAGGACCGGGGACGAACGGCTGCGCCTGGGCGGCCCCATCCCCGCGCGGGTGCTCGCCACCCTGCTGCTCGAACCCGGCCGCACCGTCTCCGTCTCCCGCCTCGTCGCGGCCGCCTGGGACGACGAACCCCCCACCACCGCCGCCCACCAGGTCCGCAAGGCCGTCGCCGACCTGCGCCAGCGCATACCCGGCGGCGCCACCGCCATCGCCACCGAAGGCCCCGGCTACCGCATCGACGTCGACCCCGCCCGCCTCGACCTCACCCTCTTCACCCACCGCCTCCAGCAGGCCCGCGGCGCCCTCGACGCCCACCGCCCCGCCGAGGCCGCCGGGCACCTGCGCGACGCGCTCGCCCTGTGGCGCGGCCCCGTCCTCGCCGGCAGCAGCGGCCCCGTCATCGCCGCCGCCTCCGCCGTCCTCGAGGAACGCCGCCTGACCGCCGTCGAACAGCTCGTCGAACTACGCCTCGCCCTCGGCGAGAGCGGCGAACTCATCGGCGACCTGCGCGAACTGATCGCCGAGCACCCGCTGCGCGAAACCCTCCGCGGCCACCTGATGCTCGCCCTCTACCGCTCCGGACGCCAGGCCGAGGCCCTCGCCGAATTCGGCCGGGTCCGCGAACTGCTCGTCGAGGACCTCGGCATCGACCCCGGCCCCCAGCTCACCCGCCTCCACGAGGCGATCCTCCGCGACAGCCCCGAACTCGCCGCCCCCGAACCCGCCGCCCCACCCGCCGCCCCGCCCCCGGACACCCCCCGCGCACCGGCCGGCGCCCCCTGCACCCTCCCGCCCGACCTCCCCGACTTCACCGGCCGCGAACGCGAGCTGCGCCACCTCCTCGCCCCGCCCGACCCGGGCCTGCCGGACGCCGCCGCCCGCGTCCTCGGCATCGACGGCATGGGCGGCAGCGGCAAGACCGCCCTCGCCCTGCACGCCGCGCACCGCCTCGCCCCCGGCTACCCCGACGGCCGGCTCTACGCCGACCTGCGCGGCTTCTCCTCCGCCGAGAGCCCCCGCCCGCCCGGCGCGGTCATCGGCTCCCTGCTGCGCATCCTCGGCACCCCCGGCGAACGCATCCCCGACGACCTCGACGGCCGCACCGCCCTGTGGCGGGCCACCCTCGCCGACCGCCGGGTCCTCCTCGTCCTCGACGACGCCGCGGACGCCGCACAGGTACGGCCGCTGCTCCCGGCCTCCTCCGGCTGCCTGGTCCTCGTCACCAGCCGCACCCGCATGACCGGGCTCGACGGCGCCGACTGGATCAGCGTCGCGGCGATGCCGCCGACCGACGGCCTCGCCCTGATCACCCGCGTCCTCGGCGCGGACCGCGTACGCGCCGAACCCGGCGCCGCCGCCGCACTCGGCTCCCTGTGCGGGCACCTGCCGCTCGCCCTGCGCATCGCCGGCGCCCGGCTGCGCAGCCGCCCCCGCTGGACCGTCCGCCACCTCGTCGACCGGCTCGGCGACGAGGCCCGCCGCATCGACGAGCTCCGCTCCGGCGACCAGAGCGTCAAGGCGACCCTCCAGCTGTCCTACGAGGCGATGGCCCCCGCCCACCGCGAGGCCCTGCGGCTCCTCGGCCTGCACCCGGGCCGCGACATGGGCGTCCACTCGGCGGCCGCCCTGCTGGGCACCGGCCTGCGGGAGGCCGAGGACGTCCTGGAGCACCTCCTCGACATGAACCTCGCCTGCCAGTACGAGATGGGCCGCTACGCCCTCCACGACATGGTCCGCAGCTTCACCCACAGCCTGCACGGGGCGCCGCCGCGGCCGCAGGAGCGGGCCGCCCTGCAACGGGTCCTCGACCACTTCCTCGCCGCCACCGAGGAGGCCTGCCGGATCCGCTTCCCCGGCCGCGCCCCCGCGGGACCGCCCGCGCCCGCGCCCTCGGAGGACGGCCTGCCCGGCCTCCCGGGCCCGGTCGACGCCGCGGCCGCGGAGGACTGGTTCGAGCGGGAACAGGGAGCCCTGCTCGCCGCGGCGCAGTGCGCGGAGCGGGCCGGCTTCGACCGGCACGCCGTCCACCTGGCCCGCAACCTCGCCTTCCACCTCAACGCGCGCAGCAGCCTGGAGGAGTTCGGCCGGGCCGCCGCCGTCGCGGTGGCCGCGGCCCGCCGCCTCGGCGACCCGGCCGTGCTGCGGGTCAGCCTGTCGAACCAGGCCGTCGCCCACTGCAAGCTCGGCCGGTTCCCCGAAGGCGTCACCGCGGCGACCGAGGCGCTCGGCCTGGCGGCCGGCCTGGACGACCGGTCCGGCGAGGCGGTCTGCCTCACCCTGCTCGGCCTGCTGCAGAGCCTCCTCGGCGACCTCGGCGCGGCCCGCCGCCACCTGGAGCGCGGGGCCGCCCTGCACCGGGAGCTCTCCGATCCGCGGCAGGAGGCGTACACCCTGTGCAACCTGAGCTCGGTCCTGACCTGGACCGGCCGGCCCGCGGAGGCCGCCGCGGCCGCCGCCCGCGCAGTCGCCCTGGCCGGGCGGGCCGGCACCGCCGGCGAGCAGGTGTCCGCGCTCAACGACCTGGCCGCCGCCCGCCTCGCGCTCGGCGAGGAGCAGGAGGCCCTCGCCGCGCTGGAACGGGCCATAGACCTGGCAGGCGAGTGCCGCATGCCGGAGAACCTCGGCCTCACCCTCGCCCTGGCAGCCGAGGCCTGCCAGCGCACCGGCCGCACGGTCCTCGCCGGAGACCACGCCGAACGGGCCCTGGAGCTCATCCGGGCGCACGGCACCGCGCTGCGGCAGGCGGTCGCGGAGAACGTCCTCGGCCGGGTCCACCTGCTGCGCGGCGCCCCCGAACGGGCTCGGGAGCTCCACGCCGAGGCCCTCCGCAGCGCCGACGCCGTCGGCTACCGCATCGAGTCCGCCAGAGCCCTGCGCGGCCTGGCCCTCGCCCACGAGGCGCTCGGCGACCGGGACCGGGCCCGCACCCACCGCGACCGGGCGGACGCCGCGTTCGCCGCCCTGACCGGCGCCCCGGCGCCCGCCGCCCTGGCCACCGTCCCCTGAGCGAAGGCAGAGAAGGGCGGCTCAGCCCTACGGCCGGACGAACGACGGGCCGATCTCGGTCGCACGCACGCCCCCGCCGCCGCCCGCCGGCCCGAGGGCGGCGCCCGCCCCGCAGACAGCCGCCGCTGCCACCGCCGCCACCGCCGCCACCAGGACGGCCACCGTCCTCCGCATCACGCAACCTCCTCCTCGCCGGGGCCGGCGCGCCCCGCGGCGCCCGGCAGGAACCATGCTGGCCGCGGCCGTTCCCGAAGGGTTCCCGCCCGGATCCCGGCCGCGGCGGCGGCGCGGGCCGCCCGTACGCCCTCAGCCGGTCAGGCGCAGCGGCAGCGTCCGCAGCCCGCCCACCACGACCGAGTCCAGCCGCTCCGGCGGGCCGTCCGGCTCCACGCCGCGGACCTGGCGGACGAACTCCCGCAGCACCGCCCGGATCTCCAGCTTCGCCAGCTGCGAGCCCACGCAGTAGTGCGGGCCCGCGCCCAGCGCCAAGTGCCGGTTCGGGGTGCGGCGGATGTCGAAGGCGTCCGGGTCGGCGAAGTGCGCGGGGTCCCGGTTCGCGGACGGCAGCCAGCACACCACGAGGTCGCCCTCGCGGACCTGCCGCCCGCCCAGCACCGCGTCCCGCGCGGCCCGCCGCACGAGGTGCGTGGCGCTGGAGGTCCACCGCAGGATCTCCTCGATCGCCGTCCCGGCCACCTCCTCGAAGCCGGTGCGCAGCAGCTCCCACTGCGCGGGCCGCTCCAGCAGCGCCAGCATGCCGCCCGACATGGCGAGCCGTACGTTCTCCGTCCCGCCGACCAGCAGGTTGTCGCAGTTGAGGACGACGTCCTCGACAGGCAGCGGCCGGCCGTCCACGTGCACCGCCGCGAGGACGCTGACCAGGTCGTCGCCGGGCTGGGCCCGCCGCCGCTCCGCCAACTCGCCGAAGTAGTCGAGGATCTGCAGGTGCGCCAGCGTCCGCTCCGTCGCGGTGCCCGCGCAGAACGCGTCCGTCGTCCACTCCACGATGTCAGGCCGGTCCCGCTCCGGAATCCCGAGGAACGTGCAGACCACCTCCACCGGCAGGACGGCCGCGATGCCGGTCACGAAGTCGGTTCGCCCGGCCGCCACCGCGTCCCGGACGATCCGCTCCGCCTGCGCGTCCAGCGCGTCCGACAGCCGGCGCAGGTTGCGGGGGGCGAACCAGCCGGCGACGGCCCCGCGCAGCCGCCGGTGGCGCTCCGGCTCGGACAGGGCCAGGGTCCGGTTGCCGCCCGGGTCGTCGCCCTGGGCGCGCGGCCGCAGCAGGATCCCCGAGGCGGAGCTGTACGTCCGCGCGTCCCGCAGCACCTCGTCGATCTCGTCGTAGCGGGTCAGCGACCAGAAGCCGGGGAACTCGCCCGGCCCGTGCCACAGCACCGGCTCCTGCTCGCGCAGCCGGGCCCACAGGGCGTACGGGTCGCCGGAGCGGTGCGTCTCGCCGTCGAGGAGGCGTGCGGTGTCCTCCTGCGCCGTCGTCCGCGGCGCGTGCGCCGCCGCCGTCGCGCTCACGGCGCCGAAGGGGCCGCGGCGGCCGCCGACCGGGCCAGCTCGTCGGAGATCAGCGGGAACGGTGGCTCGGTCCGCAGGTAGAAGTGCCCGCCGGGCAGCACCAGCGGGGTGAACGTGCCGGAGGTGTGCCCGCTCCACCGGGCGAACCGCGTGCGGATCTCCGGGATGTCGTCCTCCCCGGCCACCGCGACCAGGCGGGAGGAGATCCGGGCGCCCTCGTACCCGTCGTAGCGGGAGACGAGCCGCAGGTCCGCCTTGATGTACTCCAGCAGCAGCTCCATCAGCTCGTCCTCCCGGAGCAGTTCGATGCTGAGCGGCTCGTACCGGCCGAGGTAGCGGAGGACGTCCGCGGTGTCCTCGAACGGCACCGGCGGGCGCAGCGCGGGCGCCGCCGCCGACGACACCACCAGGACGGGCACCGGCCGGCCGGCCCGCTCCAGCAGCCGGGCCGTCTCGAAGGCGACGTACGCGCCCATGCTGTGCCCGAACAGCACGGAGTACGCCTCCCCGCTCGCCAGGACCTCGTCGGCGACGGCCTGCGCCAGCCCGGTCAGCGACTCGGGATGGTCCTGCGTGATGCGGTCCTCGCGGCCCGGGTACTGCACGGCGTGGACGCGGGCCCCGGGCAGCAGGCCCTGCCAGGAGCGGAAGAAGGAGGCGCAGCCGCCCGCGTGGGGGAAGCACAGGACGGCCGGGCGCCCGTCGTGCCCGGGGGCGAACTCTCTGATGGAGCTGGTGGTCGAAGGCATGGGGAACCCATCGGTGTCGTGGCGGACGTACGGACGGACGGACGGCGTGCGGAGGCGGGCCGGGCGGGGCCCGCGGTCAAGGCTGCGACAGCAGTTCGACCTGCTCGGGGATGGTGCCGCACCGGTACACCTGCCGGACCGGCAGCGTCCGGCCCGCGATCCGGCCCAGCGCGCGGGAGAGCCGCAGCACGGACAGCGAGTTCCCGCCGAGGTCGAAGAAGGTGTCCTGCTCGGTGCCCCGCACGGGGACGCCGAGGACCTCCTCCCAGGCGCGCGCGATCTGCGCCGCGAGCCCGCCCGCCACGGGCGCCGGGGCAGCTGCGGCGGGCGCGGGCCGGCGTACCGACGCCAGCAGCGCCGCCCGGTCGATCTTGTCGTGTGCGGAGCGCGGCAGCGACGGCAGGAACACGATCCGGTCGGGCACGACCGCCGCGCTCAGCGCCTCCTCCACCACCCGCCGCACCGACGCCGCGTCCACCTCCGCGCCCGGCTCTCGCACCGCGAAGGCGTACGAGGTCGCGGACTCGGCGTCATAGGCGACGGCCGCCGCCCGCAGGCCCGGATGCGCGGCGATGGCCTCCTCGACGGCCTCGATGTGGACCCGCACCCCGCGGATCTTCACCTCGTTGTCGAGCCGGCCCACGAACTCCAGGCCGCCCTCCGGCAGCCACCGCCCCAGGTCGCCCGTCAGGTACACCCGCTCCAGCCGGCCCGGCCCGGTCTCGACGTCGGTGAACCGGGCCCGCGTCAGCGCCTCGTCACCGACGTAGCCGCGGGCGACCGTCGGGCCGCTGACCGCGATCTGCCCGGCCGCGCCCAGCGGCACGGCGCGCAGCCGCTCGTCGAGCAGGTGCACGGTCGCCCCCGGGATCGCGAAGCCGATCGTGGAGTCCGCGGGCTCGGTGTAGAAGCGGTACGTCGACCAGACGGTGCACTCCGTCGGCCCGTACTCGTTGCCCAGCACCACACCGGGCAGCAGCGCGAAGTGCCGGTCGATGACGGACCGGGCGAGGGACTCCCCGGCGCACACCACCACCCGCAGCCGCTCCAGCGCGGCCGCGACGCCCGCATCCTCCCGGGCGGTGTCCAGCAGCTCGGAGTGGAAGCTCGGCACGGTCAGCGTCTGGGTGACGCCGTACGCGGCGATCAGCCCGGCCAGCGCCTGCGGGTTGCGCCGCTCCTCCTCGTCGGCGACGACGAGCGTCCCGCCCACGGCGAGCGTGCCCCACACCCCGGCCACCGACGAGTCGAAGTGGAACGGCGACAGCAGCAGGAACACGGGCCTGCCGAACCGCTCGTACACCTCCACGCGCGCGGCGTTCGACGCCGCCAGGTTCCGCTGCGAGACCGACACGCCCTTGGGGCGGCCGCTGCTGCCCGAGGTGTACAGCACGTACGCCTCCCGCTCCGCGGGGTCCCGCACCCACTCCCGGCCCGCCGAGGCGCCTACCGGCGGCGGCTCCGCGGCGGCGTCGAACGCGCCCGTGCGCGGATCGACGACCACCCCCAGCCCCGCCGACTCCCGGATGTGCGCCAGCGCCTCCGGCGCCGCCCGCGGGTCGGCGAACACGAACGACCGGCCCGACAGCCAGGCCGCCAGGGCGTACACGACGGCCCCGGCCGTCCGGTGCGACAGGATGCCGATCCGGTCCGCGCCGGCGGACCGCGGGTCGGCGTCCAGCTCCCGGGCGGCGGCCTCCGCCGCCTCCCGCAGGGCGCCGTAGGACAGTACCGAGCCCCCGCACACCACGGCGGGGCCGTCGGGGCTGCGCAGGGCGTGCTCCATCACCGCGTCGAGGGCAAGCTGATGTCTCGTCATGGCCCGCATGCTGCGCAGCCGCCCTTCCCGGATCCTTCCCGACGCGTTCCGGGAACCCGCCGGGAAGCCGCCGGGAACGCGCCGGGAGCGGCCCCTCCCAGACTCGTCGGTGCCGGCGGCCCGCGCACACCCCTGCCGCCCGGCCCCACGGACACCACTGGAAGGGACAGCCGCGGTGTACAAGTCTTTCGCCGAGAAGCTCTCGGAGCCCGACCTCATCGACCTCGGGAACGGCATCCACGTCCTGCGGTTCGAGGTCATGAAGGTCACCTCGGTCCGCGCCGCCGTCGTGGACCTCCTCGAACGCGGCGTGATCCGCCCCGGCCAGACCCTCGTCGACAGCTCCAGCGGCATCTACGGCCACGCCCTCGCCCTCGTCTGCCGCGAACTCGGCCTCAAGGCACACGTCTTCGCCTCCGTCGCCGTCGACGCCGCGATCCGCACCCAGCTGAAGTACCTCGGCGCCACCTACACGCAGGTGCCGTCCTCCGGGGACGACGGCCTCCAGCACGACCAGGAGACCCGCGTCCGCCTCGTCCACGCCTACCTGCGCGAGCACCCCGACGCCTACTGGATGCAGCAGTACCACGACGACGTCCACTACCTCGGCTACGAGCGCGTCGCCCACACCGTCGTCAAGGAGCTCGGCTCCGACGGCGTCACCCTCGTCGGCGGCATCGGCACCGGCGCCTCCACCGGCGCGATGAGCCGCTACCTGCGCGCCGCGTCCGCGGGCGTCCGCGTCGCCGGCATCCAGCCCTTCGGCAGCCGCTCCTTCGGCTCCGAGGCCATCCCCCTCGACGGGTTCATCATCGCCGGCATCGGCAGCGGCATCCGCTTCGACAACATCGACTACAGCGCCTACGACGACATCCACTGGCTCGACTTCTCCGTCTCCGCCGCCGGATGCCGCCACCTGCTCTCCACCACCGGCGTCTTCGCGGGCCTGTCAGCCGGCGCGAGCTGGCAGGTCTCCCGCCACATCCGCGCCGCCGAACCCGACGGCAGCCCCATCGTCTTCCTCGCCGCCGACCCCGGCCACCGCTACGTCGAACGCGTCTTCCCGCCCGACGGCCCGCTCACCGAGGACCCCGCCTACCACCCGCGCACCATCGCCGACCTCTCCGAGATGGCAGGCCCCTGGTGCACCATGCGCTGGGACCGGCGGCCCTACAGCGTCACCGACGACCTCCCGCCCTACACCCCCGCCGCCGCCCGGCAGCCCGCGTACGCCTGACCCCCCCCCGCCACCCCGTCCGGCACCTCCTGCGAGGCCACACCATGACCCACGTCGCCGTCATCAACTACGGCCCCCGCCACGACTACGCCGCGATGCTCCCCGAACTGGCCGACCGGCTCCACGTCTTCAGCCACCACCGGCTCACCGGCACCGCCGCCCTCGCCTCGTACGAGTACGTCGAGGACTGCGAGTCCGTCCCCTACCCGGAGCTGCGCATCCGCGGACTCGCCCGCGACACCGGCCTCGCCCACGTCATCACCGACAACGAGTACGACCTGGAGCGCGCCGCCCGCATCCGCGCCGACCTCGGCCTCCCCGGCCAGAGCCCCGCCAGCGCCCTGTCCTTCCGCGACAAGGCCGTCATGAAGGAGACCGCCCGCCGCACCGTCCCCACCGCCCCCTTCCGGCGGCTCGCCGACATCACCGACCTGACCGGCTTCATCGCCGAGCAGGGCTACCCCGTCGTCGTCAAACCCGTCAAACAGGGCGGCTCCCGCGACATCAGCGTCCTGCACGACGACGACGCCCTCCTCGCCTTCAGCCGCCGCCCCTGGCGCGACGACCTCATGGCCGAGGGCTTCGTCGAAGGCCCCATGTACCACGTCGACGCCGTCGTCGCCCCCGGCTACCGCTTCGTCGCCGCCTCCCGCTACCTGCGCAGCTGCCTCGGCGTGTTCTCCGGGCACAACAACGGCTCCGTGCAGCTCCACCCCGTCCGCGACCCCTTCGCCCGACGGCTGGAGGAGTTCCTCGACCGCGTCCTGGAGGCCTTCGAGACCCCCGCCACCGCCGCCTACCACCTGGAGGTCTTCCACACCCCCGACGACGAGCTCGTCCTCTGCGAGATCGCCTCCCGCGTCGGCGGCGACCGCATCCCCGCCCTCACCCGCCTCACCTACGGCGTCGACCTGCACACCGCCTGGCTGCGCCAGTCCGTCGGCCTGCCCGCCGCCCCGCCGCCCAGCGCGCCCCCCGCCGCCGTCCACGGCTCCGTGTCGATCCTCCCGCAGGGCCGGCCCGTCGCCGCGCCCGAACGGCCGCCGTTCCCCTGGGTGCGCCACTACGAAACCAACGAGAACCTCGCCGCCGGCGCAGTCGCCCAGAACAGCACCTCCTACCTGTGCTTCGCGATCGTGGAGGGCGCCGACGCCGCCCAGGTCGAACAGCGGCTCCTGGAAACCGAGGCATGGCTCATGGACCGGGTCCGGGACACGGAGGTGCCGGCCCCGTGAACACCTGGCGGCAGACCTCGCCGACCGGCCGCGCCCTCCTGGTCACCGTCCTCCTCACCGGCCTGACCACCTTCATGTTCCTCCCGCTGCTCGCCGTCCACCTCTCCTCGGAGGGCGTGCCCGCCGGCCGCACCGGCTTCCTCGTCGGCCTGCTGGCCTTCTGCAGCCAGGGCTTCTCCCTGGTGTGCGGGCTCGTCGTCGACCGCTTCGGCACCCGCGCCGTCCTCGCCTCCGGCTTCGGCCTGCGCATCGCCGGATACGCCCTCCTGGGCGCCGGGACCGCCTCCGCGACCGCCGTCGCCGGGATCGCCGCCATCGGCATCGGCGGCTCGCTGCTGGGCCTGGCCGTCAAGACCCGGCTCGTCGCCGAGGACGGCGTCCCCGCCCGCGACATGCTCGCCCTGCGCTCCACGTTCGTGAACGTCGGCGTCATCGCCGGCCCCGCACTCGGCGCGCTCGTCTACCCGCTCGGCTTCGGCTGGATCCTCGCCGCCTGCATCCTCTCCCACCTGCTCCTCGGCATCCGGCTCACCCTCCGCCCCGCGGCCGCCGCCCCGTCGGCGGCCTCGCCGCCGCAGCCGGACGGCGCCCCGGCGGGCGCCGCCGGGGCGGCGCCTGCGGCCGCGGACCCCGCCGCCCGGCGCCGGGCCGTGCGCCAGTGGGTCCCGCTCTGCCTGGTCGGCGTCGCCTTCTGGGCCCTCTACAGCCAGCTCAACGTCATCCTGCCGATCAGCGCCAAGGAGATGACCGGCAGCACCGCCGCCATCTCCGTCGTCTTCACCGTCAACGGCCTCCTCGTCGTCCTCCTCCAGTACACGCTCCTGCGCCACGTGTTCCGGCAGGCCGCCGCCCGCACCCTGCTCGTCGTCGGGTTCCTCGCCTTCGCCGCCGCGTACGCGCTCCTCATCCCGCTCGCCGGCTGGTCCGCGCTGCTGGCGTTCGTCCTGCCGGTGACGCTCGCCGAGATGCTCATCGCCCCCAGCCTCGACGAGCAGGCCGTCCAGGCCGGACCGCTCGGCCGGACCGGGCTCGCCCTCGGCGCGATGAGCGCCGCCGGCGCCGTCGGCAGCCTGCTCGGCTCCAGCCTCGGCGGCTTCCTCCTCCAGACGCTGCACACCGGCACCGGCATCTGGCTGGTGATCGTCGCGGTGTCCGTCGCCGCGGCCGCCTCCTCACTCCTCCTCCCGAAAGCGCGGATGCAGCATGCCTGACCTGCCCGACCCCACCGCCGCCGACCGGCCCGACCGGTCCGACCTGCCCGGCCTTCCCGAGCCGCGGCCCACCGCCGTCCTGCTCAACCCGCGTGACCTCGTCATCGCCGCCGCGCAGCGGCTCGGGCTGTCCGTCGTCGTCGCCGCCGACCCCTCCTCGCCGGTCCCCGTCCCCGACGGCCTGCCCTGCACCGTCCTGCGCACCCCGTGGATCACCGACCCCGCCGACCTCGTACGCCGGCTGCGCGCGCTCGCCCCGGCCGGACCCGCCTCCGTGTTCGGGTTCGGCGAGGCCGGCGCCGGCACCGCTGCCGCCGTGAACCGGGAGCTGGGCTGGCCCGGCAACCCGCCCGAGGCGCTGGAGGCCTTCCGGGACAAGGCCCGGCTGCGGGCCGTCGTCGGCGACCGGGCCGGCGTACCGGTGGCGTACGAGGTCTGCTCCGACCGCGAACAGGCCCGTGCCGCCGCCGCCCGCATCGGCTTCCCCTGCGTCATCAAGCCCGTCGCGGGCACCGGCAGCTCCGGCGTCCGCCTCCTCACCACGCCCGAGGAGGCCGAAGCGCACCTGGCGGCACTGGAGTTCACCGCGCAGTACGTCGTCGAGGAGTTCCTGGAGGGCGCCGAGTACAGCGTCGAGGCCGTGAGCACCCCCGCCGGGCACCGCGTCCTGGCCGTCACCGAGAAGGCGACCACGGGCGCCCCCCACTTCGTCGAGACCGGCCACGTCCTGCCCGTGGCCCTGGACCCCGCCGACGAGGCCGCCGTCACCGCCGTCGTCACCGCCACCCTCGACGCGGCCGGGCTGCGCTACGGGCCCTCCCACACCGAGGTCATGCTGACCGCGGCCGGCCCCCGCCTGATCGAGTCGCACGGCCGGCCCGGCGGCGACCGGATCAGCGACATGCTGGGCCTCGCGCTCGGCGAGGACGTCTTCGCGCAGATGATGCTCGCCGTCTTCGGGCTGCCGGAGCCGGCGCGCGCCGCCCGCCGCCGCGTCGCGGGCATCCGGTACGTCACCTTCGACCGGAGCGTGCCCGTGCCGCCGCACGGGACGGGCACCGCGCTCGTCGCCTCGCTGCCCGGGGTCGCCGAGGTGGAGATCAGCGTTCCCGCCGGGGAACTGCCGCCGCCGGTGGCCGCGTCGGGCGACCGGCACGGCTTCGTGGTCGCCACCGGCGACACCCGCGAGGAGCTGGAGGCCAACCTCGCCCGCGCCGTCCGCACCCTGACCGCCGCCTGACCCGCCCGCCGCCGCCCGGCCGCCCCGCCCCGCCGCCGTCCCGTCCTTCCGAAGAAGAGGTGCCGTCCGTGCCGTACAAGATCCTCGTCCTGGTCTCCCAGGCCTCGAAGTTCGAGCTCGACAACCACTCGATCATCCCGAGCGCCCTCCACCGCGAGGGCCACGAGGTGCACGTCGGCGACATCGACACGCTGAACGTGCACGACTCCGTCGTCGTCTGCGACCGGGTGCGGCTCTCCGAGGAGTTCATCGCCGGCGGCGACTTCCCGTCGCTGAGCGAGCCCTACGCCTCCGCGGAGGACTTCGACCTGGTGTGGGTGCTCGCCGGCACCCACCCGGAGGCCGGAGACGACTCCTTCCGCCTGCTGTGGCTGCTGAACCAGCGCGTCCCGTTCGTCAACGACGCCTCCGCGCTGTTCTTCCTCAACACGAAGATCAACCTGGGGGCGGTCGTCCCCGCCGAGCACCTGCCCGCCTCGTACGTCTCCAACGACTTCGACTTCCTGAACGCGCTCGTGGAGTCCGACGCCGACCGCTCCTGGGTGGTCAAGCCGACCAGCGACGGCTGCGGCGCCGACGTCTTCGTCGTCAACAAGCTCGACCGCAACCGCTCCGCGCTGCTCGGCTCGGCCACCGGCAACGCCGCGTCCCGGAACGGCCGCTACGGCCGCGAGATCATCGGCATGGCCAAGCGGCACACCGTCGCCCAGGAGTACGTCCCCCACGTCCGCACCAACGAGAAGCGCGTCATCATCGCGGGCGACACCCCTGTCTCGGGCTTCCTGCGCTTCCACCCGGAGCACGACCACCGCTCCAACGCCACCCTCGGCGCCCGCTTCGAGGCACTGGAGCTGACCCCGCAGGAGGAGGACTTCGTCCGTCTCCTGGGCAAGCGGATGATGGACCTCGGCATCTTCTACTCGGGCATCGACATGGCGTACCCGTACGTCATCGAGGTGAACATGGTGAACCCCGGCGGACTCAGCTACCACACGCTCGCCACCGGCGAGGACACCTCGTCCGCGGCGGTCAACGCCGTGCTGGAGTCCCTCCGCTCCGCCGGCAGGCTGCGCTGACCGGGGGCGCGTACGCGCGGAAGCGGCCCGCCCCGTTCCCGGGGGCGGGCCGCTTCCCATGCGGTCCTCATACGACGGTGCTCACCGTCGTGCCGTGCGTGCGGTCGGTGCGGTCCGCGGCGGTCCGTGCCGGACCGCCGCGGACTACCAGCCGGCCGAGCCGATCTCCTTGCGGGCGCCGAGGCCGGAGCCGGTGCCCGGGTAGAGGAAGAGCTTGCCGGTGGAGTTCTGGACCGCGATCAGGTCGTCCGACGGGCTGTTGTTGAACAGGTCGCCGCCGATCAGGTCGGACATGCCGTTCCAGCCACCCGAGCCGATCATGATGCGCGGGCTCAGGTACCCGCGGTCTCCCGGGTAGAGGAACAGCTTGCCCGTCGACTTCTCGACCGCGACGAGGTCCTGGCGGCCGCTGTTGTTCAGGTCCATGCCGGTCAGGTTCGTCATGCCGTTCCAGCCGCCGGAGCCGATCTCCTTGCGGGCGCCGAGGCCGGAGCCGGTGCCCGGGTAGAGGTACAGCTTGCCCGTCGACTTCTCGACCGCCGCGAGGTCCGCGACGCTGTCGCCGTTGAGGTTCAGCGCGGTCAGGTTCGACATGCCGTTCCAGCCGCCGGAGCCGATCAGCACGCGCTCGGAGCCGCCCGAGATCGTCGAGTTGTCCCTGCCCTTGTAGAGCCACAGCTTGCCGGTGGACTCCTCGACGGCGACCAGGTCGTCCTTGCCGTCCTTGTTGAAGTCGCCGCCCGTCAGGTTCGACATGCCGTTCCAGCCGCCGGAGCCGAGCAGCACACGGGACGAGCCGCCGGCGATCGTGCCGTTGCCGTTGCCCTTGTACATCCACAGCTTGCCCGTGGAGTTCTCCACCGCGACGATGTCGAGGACGTTGTCGCCGTTGAGGTCGGCGGACGCCAGGTCGTTCATGCCCTTGTCGGTCGGGTCGCCCGGCGGAGCCGGGATGACCGGCGGCTCCTCGGTCGTGGTGCCGCAGTTCTTGCTGGTCTGCGTCCTGTCCGGGTAGAACGCGGCGCCGTTGAACGTGGGCCGCTGGTCGGTGCGGTTCAGGCGCTGCTCGTAGTGCAGGTGGGCGCCGGTGGAGTTGCCCGTGCTGCCGACGGCGCCGATCTGCTGGCCGGCCTTGACGGAGGCGCCGTCCGAGACGCTGAAGCTGCTCAGGTGGGCGTAGACCGTGCTCCAGCCGCCGCCGTGGTCGATGACGACGTACTTGCCGTAGCTGCGGCCGCCGAGGTCGCGCACCGTCGCCTTGCCGGCGGCGCTCGCCACGACCGGGGAGCCGTACGTGGAGCCGCCCTGGGTGAAGTCGAGGGCGTAGTACGAGGGGCTGTGGCCGGAGCGGGAGCGGCCGGTCCAGGACTCGTTGCACTTGAACGGCATCTGGAAGTGCGGCCGTTCGGCCGAGGCGAAGGTGGACATCGGGCCGATGTCGTAGCCGGCCGGCAGGCCCATCTCGGAGACGGTCAGCTCGTCGAGGTCGCCGTGGAAGTGGGTGTCCTCGACGGCGTTGGCGCCGCTGACGCTGAGGGTGGTGGCGGCGATGGTCGCGCAGAGCAGACCGGTCGCGATGCGGACTCGCCTGGTCATGAACTTCTTGATCATTTCGGTGTCGTCGTCCAAACCGGCCGGGGGCCGAGAGAAGGGGAGGTCGGGGGCCGCCGCGCCGCACAGTGGCGCGGCGGCGGGCGCGCTGCGGCCGCGGTGCGGCCGGCGCGGGGGCGGTGCAGGAAGGAGGGGGCCGGGCGGATGCCGGGCCGGGTGCAGGGCCGGCGGGGGCGGTGTCGTCACCCCCGCCGGGGCCGCGGGGCTGCTACCAGCCGCCGGAGCCGATCTGCTTGCGGGCGGAGAGGCCGGAGCCGGTGCCGGGGTAGAGCCAGAGCTTGCCGGTGGACTTCTCGACGGCGACCAGGTCGTCGTAGGCGTTCGAGGTGAAGTCGCCGCCGATCAGGTCGTTCATGCCGTTCCAGCCGCCCGAGCCGATCTCCTTGCGCTCGGCGAGGCCCGTGCCGGTGCTCTTGTAGAAGAAGAGCTTGCCGCTGGAGGACTCGGCGGCGACCACATCGGTCTTGCGGTCGTTGTCGACGTCCATGCCGACGAGGTCGTGCATGCCGTTCCAGCCGCCGGAGCCGATCAGGACGCGGCTGCTGCCGCCGCCGATGGCGCCGGTGCCGTTGCCCTTGTAGAGCCACAGCTTGCCGGTGGACTTCTCGACGGCCACGACGTCGGCCTTGCCGTCGCCCGAGAAGTCGCCGCCGATCAGGTCCTTCATGCCGTTCCAGCCGCCCGAGCCGATCTCCTTGCGGGCGCCCAGGCCGGAGCCGGTGCCGGGGTAGAGGTAGAGCTTGCCGGTGGACTCCTGGGTGGCGACGATGTCGTCCTTGCCGTCGCCGTTGTAGTCGGCGGCCGCCAGGTTGGACATGCCGTTCCAGCCGCCGGAGCCGATCTCGACGCGGGCGCTGCCGGCGGCGATGGTGCCGTTGCTGTTGCCCTTGTACAGCCACAGCTTGCCGGTGGAGGCCTCGACGCCCACGACGTCGTCGACGGAGTCGCCGTTGATGTTCGCGGCCACCAGGTCGGTCATGCCGGGGGCGGGCTGCGGCTTGGGGGCCTCGTCGTCCACGATGTTCTTGTAGCGGACCGGGTAGTAGGGGCCGTACCCCGGGTAGTACGGGTAGTCGTAGATGCGGTGGTGCACTCCGCTCGGGGTGAAGTCGAAGCCCCAGTACTTGGTGTGGTCGCTGTTGGCCCACCGCTCGAAGAGGACGACGTGGCCGCCTGCGCCGGGGTCGTTGTCGAGCAGGGCGTCGCCCGCCTTCAGGTCCGACTTGCCGATCTTGTAGACGGTGCCGCGCGGCTCGAAGCCGTCCGTGGTCAGCGAGGTGTCCAGGTCCCAGGCCATCGAGACGAAGCCGGAGCAGTCGGTGCGGTACCCGCCGTGGCGGCCGCCCCAGTCGTAGTCGAGGCCGATCCCGACCCAGCTCTTGGCCCGCTCGATGACCGTGTCGCGGGATATCTTCGGCGTCGTGGCGGCCGCGGCGAACGACGTGGCGCGGGCCTCGGCGTCGACGGGCGTCTCCGCGCCCTGGCCAGGGCTGCCGAAGTCCGGGTTTCCTGAGTCGGCCGCTGCGGCGCCGCCGGTCACGGGGGCCACGGAGGCCGGGGCGGCGGTCGCGGGGCCGTTGACCGCGACGACGGTGCCGGCCGCTGCGGCGATGGCGAGGAGGGCCGCGATTCCGGTGCGGCGGGCGGTCTGTCCGTTGCGAGGCATGGGTGTACTCCGGTTCGTCGTGCGTGAGGTTGTGGTGGGTGCCGGGAGCAGGGGTCGTCCGTGGGCTCGACCGGCGGTTCGGTGCGCTGTCGTGGTGCGGCGGGGCCGCGGGCTGGTGCGGAGGGAAAGCCGGGTGGCGGCGGGGGAGGGGTTCCGGCGCTGGTCGGACGGCTGCCCTGCAGGTACAGCGGTCTGGTGTGGCGGAGGAGGCGGCGGTGCGTCCCCGGTGCATCCCCGGTGTGTCCCGGTGCGTCCCCGTCCGGTCGCCTGAGGGGACGTCAGCCGGCGAGGGCGCCGGCGGCGTCCGCGGCCGGTGCCGCCGCCCCCGGAGTGCGCTCCAGGGGGACGGCCGAGGCCATCGGGGCGACCGAGGTGAGTCCGACGGCGAGGGCGAAGACCGCGGCGGCCCTCATGACGTGGATACGCATGGCGCTGGATTCCTTTCGAACGACAGGGTCGGTGGTGTGGCGTCCCGCCCGGCCCCGTGAGCGGACCGACTCCTTCGGACACGTCCCGCGGTGACGTTTCCTCAGGCCTTCGAGGCGGTGTCCCCGAGGTCTCCCTCGCTGACAGGAATCAGCTTCGCCGCTGGTCAAAGCCCTGGGAAGAGAGATCGACTGGACCGAACCGGCCCTGGCCCAACCGGGCCAGCCGGACTGCCGCACGGTGCCGGCGCGCCGGGTGGCGGGTGGGGGAGCGAGGTCAAGGCGGACCGGGCGGTTCCGGACATCTTTTGCGCGGCTGCGCATGCAGCGGGGACCGTACGGACACCCGTTCCGTGCCCGTACGGGTGTCCGTACGGGGACGCCCGGCCCGGCACCGGCGCCCCGGGTCCGGGCCGAAAGTCCCGAACCGGCAGGCGAATTGGCCCGCCGCGGTTTGGCCGATATTCGATCGGGCGGCCCCCCGGAACCGGTCAGGCGACCTGGGTAGGGAATTCCGTACGCTACGGTAACTTCGCTGTCCGTCACCAGTGACGGCCCTCAGCCATTTACCGACCGGAGCCACTGACCTTTCGAAGGCCCGGCGGATCGCCATGGAGGGCGAATATGAGTACCACCGAGCGCCGCAGCCGAATAGAGGCCCTCGGCGCCTTTCTTCCCGCGGGACGCGAGACCAACGACGAACTCCGCGCGAAGGTGCCGAACCTGGGCGACGCGGACGTCCGCCGGATCACCGGCATCGCCGAGCGCCGCGTCCACGACCCCGACCCGGCCGCAGGCGAGGACTCCTTCGGGATGGCCCTCGCCGCCGCCCGCGACTGCCTGGCCGTCTCCCGCCACCGGGCGGCCGACCTCGACGTCGTCATCAGCGCGTCCATCACCCGCGTGAAGGACGGCAGCCGCTTCCACTTCGAGCCGTCCTTCGCCGGGATGCTGGCCAAGGAGCTGGGGGCCCGGCCCGCCGTCAGCTTCGACGTCTCCAACGCCTGCGCCGGCATGATGACCGGCGTGTGGCTGCTGGACCGGATGATCCGCTCCGGCGCCGTCCGCACCGGCATGGTCGTCAGCGGCGAGCAGGCCACCCGCGTCGCCCGCACCGCCGCCCGCGAACTGCGCGACTCCTACGACCCGCAGTTCGCCTCCCTCTCGGTCGGCGACTCCGCCGCCGCGGTCGTCCTCGACGAATCCACCGGCCCCGCCGACCGCATCCACTACATCGAGCTCATGACCTGCGCCGAATACTCCCACCTCTGCATGGGAATGCCGAGCGACCGCAGCCAGGGAATCGGCCTCTACACCGACAACAAGAAGATGCACGACCGGGAACGCCTCAAACTGTGGCCGCGGTTCCACGAGGATTTCCTCGCCAAGAACGGGCGCTCCTTCGAGGACGAGGAATTCGACCACATCATTCAGCACCAGGTCGGCACCCGGTTCATCGAGTACGCCAACCGGACCGCCGAGGCGGAGTTCGGCACGCCCATGCCGCCGTCCCTCCAGACCGTGGAGCAGTACGGCAACACCGCGACCACCTCCCACTTCCTGACCCTGCGCGACCACCTCCGCCGCACCCGCGCCGCGGCCGGCGACGGCACCGGCCCGGACCGGGACCGCGCTGCCACCGCCGGCGCCAAGTACCTCCTGGTGCCCGCCGCCTCGGGACTCGTCACCGGCGCGCTGTCCGCCACCGTCACCCACGCAGGGGCGTGATCCGCCATGGGCATCGTCATCACCGCATCCGCGACCGCCACCCACACCGACCCCGGCACCCCCGCCTCCGCAGCCGACCTCGCCGGGCGCGCCGCCCGCCGCTGCCTCGCCCGCGCCCGCGTCTCCCCGTCCGCCGTAGGCGTCCTCGTCAACGTCGGCGTCTACCGCGAGAACAACACCTTCGAACCGGCCCTCGCCGCCCTGGTCCAGAAGGAAACCGGCATCAACCCCGACTACCTCGCCGACCCCCAGCCCGCCGCCGGCTTCTCCTTCGACCTCATGGACGGCGCCTGCGGCGTCCTCAGCGCCGTCCAGGCCGGCCAGTCCCTCCTCGCCACCGGCACCACCGAGCGGCTCCTCATCACCGCCGCCGACGTCCACCCCGGCGGCGACGCCTCCCGCGACCCCGACTACCCCTACGCGGACCTCGCGGGCGCGTTCCTCCTCGAACGCGACGCCGACCCCGGCACGGGCTTCGGGCCCGTACGCCACTACGGCGGCGACCGGCCCACCGACGTCGCGGGCTACCTCGACCTCGACACCATGGGCACCGGCGGACGCTCCCGCATCACCGTGCACCGCACCCCCGGCCACGAGCAGCGCACCGCCGAACTCGCCGCGGCCGCGGTCGCCGCGTACACCGCCGAGTTCGGCCTCGACACCGGCCGCACCCTCGTCATCGGCCCGGACGCCCCCGCGGGCGCCGGCGGCGATCCGGGACGCGGCCGGCCGCACACCGCGGCCCCCGTCCTCGGCTACCTGCACGCCCTGGAACACGCCCGCCCCCAAGGCGTCGACACCCTCCTGTTCGTCACCGCCGGCGCCGGACCGCGAGCGGCCTGCGCCTCCTACCGCCCGCAGGGATGGTGACCGCCATGCCGACCACGACCGCCACCCCGGCCGGAGCCCGGCCCGCAGCCGCCGACGACCTCGGCGCCCACAGCCTGGCCGGCCTCCTCGAACGCAACGCCCGCGCCTTCCCCGACAAGCCGGCCGTCATCCACCCGGTCGGCGGCCCGCGGCGCGACGGCGCCCGCCCCGCCTACCGGACCCTCACCTACGGCCGGCTCCAGCAGACCGTCGAGGAGCTCGCCGCCGGCCTGGCCCGCGCCGGCATCACCAAGGGCACCAAAACCGTCCTGATGGCGCCGCCCGGACCCGAACTGTTCGCCCTCGCCTTCGCCCTCTTCCGGGTCGGCGCCGTGCCCGTCGTCGTCGACCCCGGCATGGGCGTCCGCCGGATGCTGCACTGCTACCGCACCGTCGGAGCCGAGGCGTTCATCGGGCCGCCCCTCGCGCACGCCGCCCGCCTCCTCGGCCGCCGCACCTTCGCCGGGATCCGCGTCCCCGTCACCCTGGGACGGCACCGCCTCGGCAGGGCCCGCACCCTCACCGCCTTACGGACCCTCGGCGCCGAGGGCGGCGCGGCCGCACCCGTGGCCGCGGGCCGCGACGACCTGCTGATGATCGGCTTCACCACCGGCAGTACCGGCCCCGCCAAGGGCGTCGAGTACACCCACCGCATGGCCCTGTCCATCGCCCGCCAGATCGAGGCCGTGCACGGCCGCACCCGCGACGACACCTCCCTGGTCACCCTGCCGTTCTACGGGGTCCTCGACCTCGTCTACGGCTCCACCCTCGTCCTCGCCCCGCTGGCCCCCTCCCGCGTCGCCCAGGCCGACCCCGCGCTCGTCGTCGACGCACTCGAACGCTTCGCCGTCACCACGATGTTCGCCTCCCCCGCCCTCCTCGGCCCCCTCGCCGCCCACCTCGGCGCCGCCGCCCCCGGCCGCCACCCGCTGCCCGACCTGCACTGCGTCGTCGGCGGCGGAGCACCCGTACCGGACACGACGGTGGCCGCGCTGCGCCGCGTACTGGACCCGCGGGCCCGCATCCACGTCACGTACGGGGCGACGGAGGCGCTGCCGGTCACGTCGATCGAGGCGGAGGAACTCCTTGGCCCGGCCGCGGACGCGGACGCGGCCCCCGGCGGTGGCGGCGGTGGCGGCGGTACGGCGGCACGCGCCGCCGAAGGCGCCGGAACCTGCGTGGGACGCCCCGTCCCCGGCATCCGCCTCGCCATCCTGCCCGTCACGGACGGCCCGCTGCCCCTCCCCACACCCCACCTCCCGGCGGGCCGGGTCGGCGAGATCGCCGTCCGCGGCGACTGCGTCAGCCCCCGCTACCACCACTCCCCGGACGCCGACCGGCTCCACAAGGTGCCCGACGCCGCCGACCCCGCCGGCCCCGCCTGGCACCGCACCGGCGACCTCGGCTACCTCGACGACGACGGCCGCCTCTGGTTCTGCGGCCGCTCCGCCCAACGCGTCCGCACCGAGCACCGCGACCTCCACACGGTCCGCTGCGAGGGCGTCTTCAACGCCCACCCCCAGGTCCGCCGCACGGCCCTGGTCGGCATCCCCGCAGCCCCGGACAGCGGCTGGGGCCGCGGCGGACGCACGACGACCCGCAGCGGCACCGCACGCGGCACCGCCCAGAGGACGATTCCCGCCCGCGCCGCCGCAGGCAGCAGCGCACACACGAACACCGACACCGCCCACCGCACCGCCGAGGGCGGCACCGCCGCGGGCAGCGCGACAGCCGCCGGCGGCTCAGCGCCCGGAGGGCCATCCGGCACCGCCCCCGGCGGTGCGCCCGCGGACCCGCGGCGGGACCGCCTCCGCCCGGTCGTCTGCGTCGAGACCGTCGACGAGCACCTCGACGACGCCGCCTGGCAGCGCCTCACCGCCGAACTGCGCGCCCTCGCCTGCGCTCACGCACCGACCACCGGCGTCGAGGAGTTCCTGCACCACCCCGGCTTCCCCGTCGACATCCGGCACAACGCCAAGATCGGCCGCGAGGAGCTCGCCCGCTGGGCCGAACGCCGCCTCACCCCTCCCACCTCCCCGACACCCCGCCGGCGCGCCGCCCGGCTCGTCCCGCTCGCCGGGTGGGCGTACCTCGTCGGCGGCGCCGTGTGGGCGGCGGCCGTCGGCGTGCCCGAAGCGCGCCTGCCGCGCCTGCTGTGGTGGGCGGACGCCGTGCTCAGCACCGCCGGGCACGCCGTCCAGATCCCGCTGGCCCTGCCCCGGGCCCGCGCGGCCGGCATCCGCCGCCCCGCCGCCGTCGGCCTGACCATGCTCTACGGGGCGACCTGGTGGCGGCAGCTGTGAAAATCCTGATCACCGGAGCCACCGGCTTCCTCGGGGGCCACCTCGCCGACGCCTGCCTGCGCTCCGGCCACGGCGTACGCGCCCTCGTCCGCCCCGGCAGCGACACCGACCGGCTGCGCACCCTGCCCGGAGTCGAACTCGTCACCGGCGACCTCACCCGCCCCGACTCGCTCCGGCGCGCCGCCGACGGCTGCGAAGCCGTCCTGCACAGCGCCGCCCGCGTCGTCGACCACGGCACCCGCGCCCAGTTCACCGAAGCCAACGTCACCGGCACGCTGCGGCTGATGGACGCCGCCCGCGCCGCCGGCGCGCGCCGGTTCGTGTTCGTCTCCAGCCCCAGCGCGCTGATGCACCTGCGGGAGGGGGACCGGCTCGGCATCGACGAGACCACCCCCTACCCCACCCGCTGGTTCAACGACTACTGCGCGACCAAGGCCGTCGCCGAACAGCACGTCCTCGCCGCCGACACCGCCGGCTTCACCACCTGCGCCCTGCGGCCCCGCGGCATCTGGGGGCCGCGCGACCACGCCGGGTTCCTGCCCCGCCTCATGGGCGCCCTGCACGCGGGACGCCTCCCGGACCTGTCGGGCGGCAGACCTGTCCTGGTCTCCCTCTGCCACGTCGACAACGCGGTCGACGCCTGCCTGCGGGCCGCCGTGTCCGCCCCGGCGGAACGCATCGGCGGGCGCGCGTACTTCGTCGCGGACGAGGAGACGACCGACCTGTGGCCGTTCCTCGCCGACGTCGCCGCCCGCCTCGGCTGCCCGCCGCCCGCGCCCCGCATCCCGCTGCCCGCGGGCCGGGCGCTCGCCGCGGCGGTCGAGGCGGTGTGGCGGCTGCGCCCGGACGCCGCGGCCCGGGCCCGGACGAGCCCGCCGATCAGCCGGTACATGATGGCCCTGCTGACCCGTTCGAGCACGTACGACACGACGGCGGCCCGCCGCGACCTCGGCTACACCCCCGTCCGCACCCGGGAGGACGGCCTGGCCGGCCTGACCCGCTGGGTCGCCGCGCAGGGCGGCGTCGCGTCCTGGACGGCCCCCCGCCCCCGCCCCGCCCACACGCACACCCCGGACGCCACACCCCCGGCCCCGGCACGCGCCCCGCACCCGCCGGCAGAAACGGCACCAGGCGGCGGCACCGCCGGACCCCGTACCGCAGCCGCACACACCGCGGCCCGCCCGCGCCGGCAGCACGCCGCCCCCGCCACCCCGCGCAGCACCGCCCACCCGCACACCGGCCCCGCAGCGGACCCCGCCGAACACCCGGCCCCGCACCCTCCGGCCGACACACCGCCGGGCTCTGCACCTGCCTCCGGTACTGCACCTGCCTCCAGTCCTGCGCCGGCCTCCGGTATCGCGCCGGCCTCCGGTACGAGCCCGACGTCCGCTCGCGGCCCCGCCGACATCCCGTCCGCTGCCGCGGGCCGCGGCCGCCGCGCCGCACGCGGTCCCGCGGGACAGCCCAGGCCCCCCGGCACGCCGCGCCGCGCAGCGGCAGAGCCCGAGAGCGACGACTCCGGCCGCCCCTCGCACGGGACCCGCCCCACCGGCACCACACGTGCCGGAGCCGCGCGGCCCGCAGACGCCGGCGGAGGGGCGGCGCCCGGAGGGGGGACGCCGCGTCACGGATCCACCGATCCGGCCGGACCCGCCGGCCGAGAGGACACCTCACGATGACCACCAGCACACCGCACCCGCCCGGCACCTCGAACCAGCCGGAGGAGCCCCGCACACCCGCAGCCTCCGACGAGGCGGGCCCGCAGAAGGCTCCAGGCCCGGCGGAGGCGCCCCGGCCGTCCGCCGGGTCCGGCACACCCGCCCCGCCGGAGGAGGCCCGCACGCCCGGCGGTGTGTACCGGCGGCCCGTGTCGCCCACCGAGCGGCTCTACCTCGCCGCCGGGCAGCCGCGCGGTGCCATGGCCCTGCGGATCGTCGTCGAAGGCGACGGCCTCCCCGACCCCGACCGGCTCCGCGCCGCCGTCGCACGGGCCGCGCAGACGTGCCCCGGCTCCCGGCTCGTCCGCAGCGGCCCCCTGTGGACGGCCGGGGGCCCGCCGCCGCACGTCCTCCACGCGCCCCCCGCCCGGGGCCGGTTCGACGTATCGGACCCGCACACCGCCCGCCTCCTCACCGACCGGTCCGGCCCGGCGGACCAGCCGGGCTGCGAGGTGCTCGTCGTGCCCGGTGCCGGAGGTGCCCGCACCACCCTCGTGTTCAGCGCCTCGCACGCCCTGATGGACGGGCACGGCGCCCTCACCTGGGTGCGCGAGGTCTTCCGCGCCCTCCGCGGCGAGGCCGCCCGGCCCGCCGCCGACCCGTCCACCGACCTCGGCGTGCTGCGCCGGCTCGCCGCCGACCAGGGCGGCCGACCCCGCCGGCGGCCCGCGCCGCTGCCAGGGCGGCGCTCCCCGCTCGGCCCCGCCGCGGCCGCCGGCTCCCCGTCGCAGACGCTGTGGCTGCGCCGCACCCTGCCCGGCCGGCACCCCGCGCTCACCGCCCGGCTCGCCCAGGCCGTCGCCGACACAGCACGGCTCGACACGCGCGCCATGGTCCCCGTGGACCTGCGCCGCCACCTCCCGCACCTCGCCGCCGCCACCGGCAACCTGACCCTGCCCCTCTTCCTCGACCTGCGCCCCGGCCAGGACTGGGCCGCCGCCCACACCCGCCTGCTGACCGCCCTCGCCGAGGGCGGCGAACTCGCCGCCGGGTTCGAAGCTGGGCTCGTCCGCCGCCTGCCCGGCCCGGCCCTCGCCGCGCTGCTGCGCGCCGCGCAGTCCGCCGCCGTACGCACGGACCGGCACCTGGCCTCCGCCGTCGTCTCCCACCTCGGGCGGCTCGACACCGGCGAACTCTCCGGCGGCGGGTTCACCGCCGCCACGGCCTACGCCCTGCCCGTGCACGCGCCGCTGGTGCCGCTGTCGTTCGCCGTCGCGGAGACGGCCGACACGACCGAGATCACCCTCGGCGTCCGCGCCGCCGACCCCTCCCTGCCGCGCCGCGCCCCCGCCTTCCTGGACGCCGTCCTCGACCGGCTTCTCGCAGGCGGCGCCGACACTCGTACGGGCGCCCCGGCCGCCCCGGCTGTCCCCTCCGCCCAGGCCGCCCCGGCCGGCGCGACTGTCGTCGACCTCTTCCGCGCGCAGGCCGCCCGTACCCCCGCGGCCGTGGCCCTCGACGGGCCCGCCGGACCGGTCACCTACGCGGAACTGGACCGGCGTTCCGACGCGGTCGCCGCCGAGCTGGTGCGGCGCGGAACCGCCCGCCAGGACCTCGTCGGCCTCGTCGTGGACCGCACCCCGGAGGGCGTGGCCGCGCTGTGGGGGATCCTCAAGGCCGGCGCCGCCTACGTCCCCCTCGACCCGGCCCACCCCGGCCCGCGGGTCCGCGGCGTCCTCGCGTCCTGCGGCGCCCGTCTCACGCTGACCCG